>JBKHXI010000137.1:0-11805 GCA_046566095.1 Gammaproteobacteria bacterium
CGCGCCCACCGCACCAGCCTGGTCCTGGTCACCCACGACCGCGACCTGGCCCGGCGCCTGGACCGGGTGCTGGAGCTGCACGAAGGCAGGCTCAGGGAAGTGGCCCCGCACGAGGTGTGACATGGAACCAGCGGCAGGGACGCCGCCATCGCCGACCGCCATCGCCGTCGCGCTGCTCGCCGGCATCGGCGTCTGCCTGGCGCTGCCGGCGCTGCCGCAGTGGCCGTGGCTGGCGGCCGCGTTCGCGTTCGGCCTCGCGATGTTCCTGCGTGCCGGCGGCAGCTGGCGCCTGGCTGGAATGCTGGCGCTGGGGTTCGGGCTGGCGGGACTGCATTCGGCCGCCACCTTGGCGCGGCAACTGCCGGCTCCCCGGCTCGATGCGGCGGTGGTCGGCCGTGTCGTCGGGCTGCCCGAGCACGGGCCCGAGCGCACGCGCTTCCTGCTGCGGGTGGATGCCGGCCCGGAGATGCCGCCGCAGCTGCGCGGCCGGCTGCTGCGGCTGGCCTGGTACGACGAGCGCGGCTGGCGCCGGTCCGCGGCGACGCCGGACGCGACGCCGTCCGGGGCGACAGGCGCGCGCCCGCGGCACGCGCTCGAGGCAGGCAGCCGCTGGTCGCTGCAGGTGCGGGTACGGCCGCCGCGGGGCCTGCGCAGCCCGGGCGGCTTCGATGCCGAGAAGCATGCGCTGGCATCGCGGATCGCCGCCACCGGCTACGTGCGCGATGCGCAAGGAGCCCGGATGCGCTCGGGTCCGGGCGGCATCGACGCCTGGCGGGCCGGGGTCGCCGCGCGGATCGAATCGGCGGTGGACTCGGACGCACAGCGCTTCGTGCGCGCGCTGGCGGTCGGCGACACCCGCGGCCTGGAGCAGCGCGACTGGGAGGTGCTGCGCGCCAACGGCCTGACCCACCTGGTGGCGATCTCCGGGTTCCACGTCGGCATGGTCGCCGGCTTCGTCGCGCTGTTCGCGCATGGGCTCTGGTGGCTGGTGCCGGGACTGGGGCGGCGCCTGCCGCGACCGCAGGCGGCGGCCGCGGCGGCGTTGCTGGGCGGACTGGGCTATGCGGCGGTCGCCGGCTTCGAGCTGCCCACGGTGCGCACCGTGCTGATGATCGCGGTGGTTGCCGGGGCGCGGATGTCGCGGCGGCCGATCGACGGCTTCGACGCACTGGCCCTGGCGGCGATCGCGATCTGCCTGGTGGATCCCCTGTCGCTGCTCAGTGCCGGCTTCTGGCTCAGTTTCGCCGGCGTGGCCTGGCTGCTGTGGTGCCTGCCGCAGGGCCGCCAGCACCCGCTGCGCGGACTGCTCGGCGCGCAGGGGGTGGCCAGCATCGGGCTGCTGCCGCTGACCGTGGTCCTGTTCGACCAGGCCTCGCTGGCGGGCCCGTTCGCCAACCTGCTGGCGGTGCCCTGGTGGAGCCTGGTGGTGGTGCCGCTGGCCCTGGTCGGGACCCTGCTGGATGCGTTCCATGCCGGGGCCGCGGCATGGACCTGGCGGCTGGCCGCGGCCGCCTTCGACCTGCCGTGGCCGTGGTTCGAGCGGCTGCACGAAACCGGGCTGGCGCTGTGGTGGCTGCCGGAATCGCCTTGGTTCGCGCTGCCGCTGGCCCTGCTCGGGGCGTTCTGGCTGCTGCTGCCGCGCGGCACGCCGGGCAAGCCGCTGGCGCTGCTGCTGTGGCTGCCGCTGCTGTGGCCGGCGCGGGCGCTGCCGGCGCCGGGCGAGTTCGAGCTGCAGGTGCTCGACGTCGGCCAGGGTTCGGCGGTGCTGCTGCGCACCCATCGGCACGCGCTGCTCTACGACACGGGCCCGGCGATCGGCGACGCCTACGACGCCGGCGAACGGGTGGTGGTGCCGGCGCTGCACGTGCTGGGCGTGCGCCGGCTGGACATGGCCATCGTCAGCCACGGCGACGCCGACCACGCCGGCGGCTGGGGCGCGGTGCGGCGCGCGCTGCCGGTGGCCGACCGCCTGGCGCCGGAAGGCGAGGGAGTGGAGGACGCGCGTGCCTGCGTGGCCGGCGAGGCCTGGGAATGGGACGGCGTGCGCCTGCGGCTGCTGCATCCCACGCCCCATTTCCCGATTCCCGGGAACGAGGCCAGCTGCGTGCTGCGGATCGAGGGTGCGCACGGCGCCGCGCTGCTGACCGGCGACATCGGCCACGGCGTGGAACGGATCCTGGCGCGGCGCGAGCGCGCGGCGCTGCGCGCCGAGGTGGTGATGGCCGGCCACCACGGCAGCCGCGGCTCCTCGGATCCGGTGTTCGTCGCCGCCACCGGCGCGCGCCATGCGCTGGTGTCGGCCGGCGCCGGCGGCCGGTTCCGGCACCCGCACCCGGAGGTGGTCGCGCGCTGGCGCGAGGCCGGGGCCCGGGTGCACAACACCGCCGACGACGGCGCGCTGCGGGTCCGGGTCGGCGCCGCCGGCATCGAGGTCTCCGGGCGGCGCGCCAGCCACCCGCGGTTGTGGGATGCCGTGCGCCGGCGGGGCTGCGGCGCTGGGCTATCCTGTGCGCCGGAATGAACGGGCCTGCGGGCCGGAGGACGGGGCGTGCTGGAACTGGTGATGGCCGGCGGCTGGCCGATGATCCCGCTGCTGCTGCTGTCGGCGCTGGCGCTGGCGATCATCGTCGAGCGGTTCTGGACGCTGCGCCGCAGGTCGGTGCTGCCGCCGGGCCTGGGCGAGGAGGTGCGGGCCTGGGCGGCGCGCGGCAGGCTCGACCCCGGCCACATCCAGTCGCTGCGCGCGACCTCGCCGCTGGGCGCGCTGCTGGCCGCCGCGCTGGACGTGCGCCACCGGCCGCGCGACCAGGTGCGCGAGCGGGTCGAGGACGTCGGCCGGCACCTGGTGCACCGGATGGAGCGCTTCCTCAACACCCTCGGCACGGTCGCGGCGATCGGCCCGCTGCTGGGCCTGTTCGGGACCGTGGTCGGCATGATCGAGATGTTCATGGGCATCCTCGACCATGGCGTGGGCGACGTCGGCCTGCTGGCCGGGGGCATCGGCAAGGCCCTGATCAGCACCGCCGCCGGCCTGATCGTGGCGATCCCGGCGCTGATGTTCCACCGCTACTTCCGCGGCCGCATCGGCGAGTACCTGGTGGAGATGGAGCACGAGGCCACGCTGCTGCTGGACGTGCTCGACCCGTGCCCGGCCTTGCCGCCGCGCGCCGTCGTCCAGCCACCGGTCGCCTGAAGCCGCCCGGCGCATGCGCATCCGCGAACACCGCGTCGACGACCAGCCGGAGATCAGCCTGGTGCCGCTGATCGACGTGATCCTGGTCATGATCATCTTCTTCGTGGCCACCACCACCTTCGACGCGCGTTCGGTGCTCAAGCTCGAACTGCCGCGCGCGACCGGGGCGCCGGTCGAGGACCGGCCGGCGCCGCTGAGCCTGCTGGTCAACGCCGACGGCCGCTATTTCGTCGAGGACCGCGAGGCGCTGCGGCCCGACGTGGAGTCGCTGAAGTCGACCCTGCTCGAGGTGGCCGGCGACGAGCGCGAACGCCCGGTGCTGCTGCGGGCCGACGCGCGCACCCCGCACCAGGCCGTGGTCACCGCGCTCGAGGCGCTCGGCCAGCTCGGCTTCACCAAGGTCTCGATCGCCACCGCCCCCGACCCGGCCGCCGCGGCGGAGGCCGAGTGAGCGGGCAGACCCCGGCCTGGCCGATCTACCGCCGGCTGCTCGGCCACGCCGCGCGCTACTGGCCGCTGCTGGCGGTGGCCACCGCGGCGATGGTGGTGGAGGCGGTTGCCGGCGGCCTGTTCGTGCAGCTGATGGAGCCGCTGGTCAACCAGGGCTTCGTCGACCCCGATCCCGAGGCGGCGGTGCGGCTGCCGCTGATCATCGTCGGTCTGTTCCTGGTGCGCGGCATGGCCACCTTCGTCACCGACTACGGCATGGCCCGCGCCGGCCGCAGCGTGGTCCGCGACCTGCGCGAGCGGGTGCTGGGCAAGTACCTGCGGCTGCCGTCGAGCCATTTCGACGCCGAGTCGGTGCCGGGCATGGTCAGCCGCCTGAACTTCGACACCGAGCAGGTCACCCAGGCCAGCGCCGACGCGCTCAAGATCCTGGTCACCGACACCCTGATCGCGCTGTACCTGCTGGGCGTGATGCTCCACACCTCGGTCAAGGTGACGTTGGCGATGCTGCTGATCGCGCCGCTGATCGGGATCATCGTCTGGTACGTGGGCGGGCGCTACCGGCGGATCAGCCGCGGCATCCAGGACGGGATGGCGGAGATGGCGCAGTCGGCCGAGCAGTCGCTGGCCGCGCAGCAGGAAGTGAAGGTGCACGGCGCGCAGGCCTTCGAGGGCGCGCGCTACGCGAAGATCGCCAACCGCATCCTGCGCCTGAACCTCAAGGTGGACACGACCCGGGCCGCGGCGTCCTCGACCGTGCAGATGCTGGCCGCGCTGGCGCTTGCTGCGATCGTCTGGATCTCCGCACAGGAGGCGCTGGCCGGGCGCCTCAACGCCGGCCAGTTCGTGACCCTCATGACCGCGATGATGGGCATCATCCCCTCGCTGCGGCGGATCACCGGCGTGCAGAGCGCGATCTCGCGCGGCGTGGCCGCAGCCGAGCGCATCTTCATGGTGCTCGACAGCGCCGAGGAGGCCGACCGCGGCACCCGGCCACTGGCCCGCGCGCGCGGCGAGCTGGAATTCCGCGACGTCTCGCTGCAGTACGAGGGCATGGACGTCCCGGCCCTGCACGGCATCAGCTTCGTCGCGCGCCCCGGCACGGTCACCGCGATCGTCGGCCGGTCCGGCAGCGGCAAGACCAGCCTGGCGCGGCTGGTCCCGCGCTTCTACGAGCCCAGCGCCGGCAGCATCGCGCTCGACGGCGTGCCGCTGCAGGACTACCGGCTGTCCGACCTGCGCCGGCAGATCGCCCTGGTGGGCCAGCGGGTGATGCTGTTCGACGACACGGTGGCGGCCAACATCGCCTATGCCGAAGGCCCGGACGTGGACCGCGCCGCGATCCGGCGCGCGGCCGAGGCGGCCAACGCCTGGGAGTTCATCGAGCGCCTGCCGCAGGGCCTGGACACCCGCATCGGCGAGAACGGCGCGCTGCTGTCCGGCGGTCAGCGCCAGCGCCTGGCGATCGCCCGGGCGATCCTGCGCGACGCGCCGATCCTGATCCTGGACGAGGCCACCGCCGCGCTCGACAGCGAGTCCGAGCGGCTGGTGCAGGACGCGCTCGAGCGGCTGATGCCCGACCGCACCACCCTGGTGGTCGCGCACCGGCTGTCGACCATCGAGCACGCCGACCAGGTGCTGGTGCTGGACGAGGGCCGGCTGGTGGAGCAGGGCAGCCATGCCGAACTGCTGGCGCACGGCGGCCTGTACAGCCGGCTGCACCAGATGCAGTTCCGGGAGGCCTGAGCGCCGATGGCGACGCGACATCGCAGCGCCCCGGAGCACTGGTACGGCGAGGCGCCGGTCCCGCTGCTCGCCGCACTGCTGGAGCGCCCGTTCCGGGCGCTGGCCGGGCTGCGCCGCGGCGCCTACCGCGCCGGCCTGCTGCGGCCGCGGCGGGTGCCGGTGCCGGTGGTCGTGGTCGGCAACATCAGCGCCGGCGGGACCGGCAAGACGCCGCTGGTGCTGGCCCTGGTGGAGCGCCTGCGCGGCGCCGGCTGGAACCCGGGCGTCGCCAGCCGCGGGCACGGCCGCCGCGACGCGGGCATGGCGCGCTGGGTCGAGGCCGGTACCGACCCGGCGCTGGGCGGCGACGAACCGGTGCTGCTGGCGCGCCTGGGCGCGGCGCCGGTGCGGGTCGACCGCGACCGGGTCGCGGCCGCGCGCGCGCTGGCGGCGGCCGGCTGCGACGTGGTGGTCTGCGACGACGGCCTGCAGCATTACCGGCTGGCGCGCGACGTCGAGATCGAGGTGATCGACGGCCGGCGCCGCTACGGCAACCGCCGGCTGCTGCCGGCCGGGCCGCTGCGCGAGCCGCCGCAGCGCGCGGCCGACTGCGATTTCCGCGTGGTCAACCTCGGCGATGCCGGGCCGGAGGAGGAGGGTGCCGGCGCCGGCTTCGGCGAATGGGCGATGCGCCTGGTGCCGGGCCCGGCGAGGCCGCTGCTGGGCGGGCGCCCGCGGCCGCTGGCCGCGTTCACCGGGCAGCGGGTGCATGCCGTCGCCGGGATCGGCAACCCCGACCGCTTCTTCACCATGCTGCGGCGCGCCGGGATCGCGGTGGTGCCGCACGCCTTTCCCGACCACCACCGCTACCGGGCCGCCGACTTCGCCTTCGGCAGCGACCTGCCGGTGCTGATGACCGAGAAGGACGCGGTCAAGTGCGCGGCGTTCGCCAGTCCGCGCTTCCATGCGGTGCCGGTGCGCGCGGAACTTCCCGAAGCGTTCTGGATCGCCCTGCTCGAACGGCTGCGCGGCGCGGCCTGACGGCTGCGCCGTGGCCGCGCCGGCGCGGGTGTGCAAAGCTTGCGCGATGAGCGCCGTGCCCGACGATTTCGTGGTCGCCATCCCCGCCCGCCACGGTTCCAGCCGGCTGCCGGGCAAGCCGCTGCGGCTGCTCGGCGGCGAGCCGCTGGTGCTGCACGTGGCCCGGCGCGCGCTCGCCGCGGGCGCGCGCGAGGTCTGGGTCGCCACCGACGACGCGCGCGTGGCCGATGCGCTCGCCGGCAGCGGGGTGCGCATCGCCATCACCGACCCCGGCCACGCCTCCGGCAGCGACCGGCTGGCCGAGTGCGCGCGCATCGCCGGCTGGGACGATCAGGCGGTGGTGGTCAACCTGCAGGGCGACGAGCCGTTCGCGCCGGTGACCGGCATCCGCGCCGCCGCCGCGGCGCTGGCGGCTTCCGGCGCCCAGGTGGCGACCCTGGCTGCGCCGGTCGAGGACGTCGAAACCCTGCTGGATCCCAATGCGGTCAAGCTGGTGCGCGACGCCCGCGGCTTCGCCCTGTACTTCAGCCGCGCGCCGATCCCCTGGCCCCGCGACGCCTTCGCCGGCGACCGCACGCGGCTGCCGGAGGACGCGCCGGCCGGGGCCTGGCTGCGCCACATCGGCATCTACGCCTACCGCGCCGGCTTCCTGCAGCGCTTCGCGGCCCTGCCGCCGGGCCGGCTGGAACGGATCGAGGCGCTGGAGCAGCTGCGGATCCTGGAGGCCGGGATCCCGATCGCGGTGGCGCTGACGCCCGAGCCGTTCCCGCCGGGCGTCGACACGCCCGAGGACCTGGCGCGGGCGCAGGCGCGGCTGGACGGGAGCGCCTGAGCCGATGCGCCTGCTGGTGGTCTGCCTGGGCAACATCTGCCGCTCGCCGATGGCCGAAGGGGCGCTGCGCGCGCGCCTGGCCGAGGCCGGCCTGGCGGGCGCGGTGCGCGTCGACTCGGCCGGGACCGGCGACTGGCACGTCGGCCAGCCGCCCGACCGCCGCGCCATCGCCTGCGCCCGCCGGCACGGCGTCGACATCGCCGGCCTGCGCGCGCGCCAGCTGCGGCGCGACGACCACCACGCATTCGACTGGCTGCTGTGCGCGGACGGCAGCGTACTGCGCGAGGTCCGGCGCCGGGCGCCGGGCGATGCCGGCGCCCGCAGCGCGCTGCTGCTGCCGTGGGCGCGGGAAGGCGCGTCGGGGCCGGCGGCGGAGGCGCTCGCGGGCGACGACGACCTCGCCGACCCCTACACCGGCGCCGACGACGATTTCGAGCAGGTCTGGCAGCGGGTGGACGCCGCGGCGCGCGCGATCGCGCAGCGCCTGCGGGCCGCGCCGCCCGGGTCCGGTGGCGCATAATCGGCGCCATGACCGGCTGCAGGCCCCGCGCCCGACTGCCATGACCGCGACCCTCGCCCCGCCGTTGCCCGCGCTGGACTGGTTGAACGCGATCGGCCCGGTCGGCCGCGTGCCGCGGCCGGGGGCGCTGACGGTGCTGGCCTTCGCCAACCTCGGCTCGTCGTGGTCGCAGCACCGCCTGCGCGACCTGGAGGCGATGTGCGCGCGCCATGCGCCCTACCTGCAGGCGTTCGGGGTGCACGTGCCGCGCTTCGAGCACGAGCGCGACCCGCGGCGGATGCGGCGCCAGCTCCACCGCCTCGGGATCCGGCTGCCGGTGGCGCACGATCCGGACTGGACCGCCTGGCAGCACTTCGGCGTCGGCTGCTGGCCGACCCTGGTGCTGGTCGACGGCAACGGCGAGCAACGGCTGCGGCTGGAGGGCGACGGCCCGCTCGACCCGCTGGAGGAGGCGGTGGCGGCGCTGGCCGACGGCCTGGTCCTGCCCGACTACGCCGACGAGACCCAGCCGCGGGCCTCGCGCGAGCCGGACATGCCGCTGCACTTCCCGGTCGGACTGGTGGTGGCGCCGCAGTACCTGTACGTGGCCGACTGCGGCCATCACCGGGTGCTCGAATGCACGCATTCGGGGCGCATCCTGCGCCAGTTCGGGACCGGCGACGCCGACTTCGTGGACGGTCCCCGGGACCAGGCCGCGTTCCGGATGCCGCACGGCCTGTGCCTGGCGCGCGACGCCCTGTACGTGGCCGACGCCGGCAACCACGCGGTGCGCCGGATCGACCTGCGCAGCGGCGAGGTCGCCACCCTGTGCGGCACCGGCCAGCCGGGTGCGCCTTCCCGGCAGGACGGCGCCGACCCGCGCCGGGCCCGGCTCGACGACCCCCGGGCCCTGGCCATGGTCCACCAGCACCTGTACCTGGCGCTGGCCGGCGACAACACGCTGTGGTGCTACGACCTGAGCCGCGGCACGCTCGCCCACGTGGCCGGCAGCGGCGCACTGGACGTGGTCGACGGCAGCGGCGCGCAGGCCGCGTTCGCGCAGCCGGTGGCCCTGGCGGCGGTGCAGCAGGCCCTCTACGTCTGCGACGCCGCCGGCTCGGCGGTGCGCAGCGTGCGCCTCGGCGACGGACGCGTGCAGACCCTGGTCGGGCAGGGCCCCTGGGATTCGGGCCACGCCGACGGCGCCCGGGCGCAGGCGCGGCTGCAGGCGCCGCACGCGATCGCGCTCGACCCGGATGCGCCGCTGCTGTGGATCGCCGATACCGGCAACGACCGCCTGCGCAGCCTGCGGCTCGGGGGCGGGGAAGTCTCCAGCTACACCCTCAGCCAGCCGCTGCACGGCCCGGCGGGCCTGGCGATGGGCCAGGGCGCGGTCTGGATCGCCGACACCGATGCGCATGCGGTGCTGCGCCTGGACCCGCACACCGGCGCGCTGCACCACGTGCCGGTCGGCGAATGAGCCCGAAGCCGGACCCCGCCGCCCCCGCATTCGACGGCAAGGCCTTCGTCCGCGGACTGCCCGCGGCGCCGGGCGTATACCGGATGTACGCCGGCGACGACAGCCTGCTGTATGTCGGCAAGGCCGGCGCGCTGCGCAGGCGCGTGGCCAGCTATTTCGGCGCCGGTCCGCATCCGCCGCGGATCCGGGCCATGCTGGCGCAGCTGGCGCGGATGGAGGTCACGGTCACCCGCACCGAGGCCGAGGCCCTGCTGCTGGAGAACCAGCTGATCAAGGCGCACCGGCCGCGCTACAACGTGCTGCTGCGCGACGACAAGAGCTACCCCTACATCCTGCTGACCGACGAAGCCTGGCCGCGGCTGGCCTTCCATCGCGGCCCGCGCGGCCAGCCCGGTCGCCTGTTCGGGCCCTATCCCAGCGCCTGGGCGGTGCGCGAGACGCTGAACCTGATGCACCGGCTGTTCCGCCTGCGCAGCTGCGAGGACAGCGTGTTCCGCAACCGCTCGCGGCCCTGCCTGCAGTACCAGATCGGGCGCTGCAGCGCGCCCTGCGTCGGCCTGGTGCCGGCGCGCCGCTACAGCCACGACGTGCGCCGCGCGGTAATGTTCCTGGAGGGGCGCAGCGACGAGCTGGCCGACGAGCTCGGGCGCGAGATGGAGGCGGCGAGCGCGCGCCTGGACTTCGAGGAGGCAGCGCGCCTGCGCGACCTGCTGGCCACGATCCGCAAGCTGCAGACGCGCCAGTACGTCGACGGCCGCGCCGCCGACCTGGACGTGCTGGCGCTGGCGCAGCAGGGCGGGGCGGCCTGCGTGTCGCTGCTGGCGTTCCGCGACGGCCGCAACCTGGGCACGCGCGCCTATTTCCCCAGGACCGGCGGGGCGGAGCCCGACGAAGTGCTGGCCGGCTTCGTCTCGCAGTACTACGGCGGCCAGGCGCCGCCGGCCGAGATCGTGCTCGACCGCGACATCCCCGAGCGCGAACTGGTCGAGCACGCGCTGTCGGAAACCGCGGGGCGCAAGGTCCGCCTGCGCAGCCGCGTGCGCGGCGAGCGCGCCGGCTACCTGGACCTGGCGCGGCGCAACGCGGAGCAGGCGCTGGCCGCGCAGCTGTCCAGCCAGGCCAGCCAGCAGGCGCGGCTGGCCGACCTGCAGGAACTGCTCGGCCTCGACGAGGCGCCGGCGCGGATCGAGTGCTTCGACATCAGCCACACCATGGGCGAGGCCACGGTGGCCGCCTGCGTGGTGTTCGACGCCGCCGGGCCGGTGCGCGCCCAGTACCGGCGCTACAACATCGCCGGGGTGGAGCCGGGCGACGACTATGCGGCCATGCGCCAGGCCCTGGACCGGCGGTTCCGGCGTGCGGTGGAGGAGCAGGCAGTGCTGCCCGACCTGCTGCTGATCGACGGCGGCGCCGGGCAGCTGGCGCAGGCGCGCGCGGTGCTGGGCGAACTGGGGGTGAGCGGGGTGGTCCTGGTCGGGGTGGCCAAGGGCGTGGAGCGGCGCGCGGGACACGAGGCCCTGCTGCTCGACGACGGCCGCGAGCTCAGGCCCGGCGCCGGTTCGCCGGCGCTGCAGCTGGTCCAGCAGGTGCGCGACGAGGCCCACCGCTTCGCCATCACCGGCCACCGCGGCCGCCGGCAGAAGGCGCGCGCCAGCAGCCGGCTCGAGGACATTCCCGGCATCGGCCCGCGCCGGCGCGGTAACCTGTTGCGGCACTTCGGGGGCCTGGCCGGCCTGAAGGCGGCGGGGATCGAGGACATCGCGCGCGTGGAGGGCGTCAACCAGGCCCTCGCCGAGCGCATCTATGCCACCCTGCACGGATTGCCCGCGGCCGGACACAGACACGACGCATGAAGCCGACGATTCCCAACCTGCTCACCCTGCTGCGGATCGTGCTGATCCCGGTGCTGGTGCTGGTGTTCTACCTGCCCTACAAGTGGACCAATTTCGCGGCGGCGTTCGTGTTCCTGCTGGCGGCGCTGACCGACTGGCTGGACGGCTGGATCGCGCGGCGCTTCGACCAGGGCTCGGCCTTCGGCGCGTTCCTGGACCCGGTGGCCGACAAGCTGATGGTCTCGACCGCGCTGTTCCTGATCGTGCAGGCGCATCCGACGCCGTGGATGGCGCTGTGGGCGGCGGTGATCGTCGGGCGCGAGATCGCGGTGTCGGCGCTGCGCGAGTGGATGGCCGAGGTCGGCAAGCGCGCGCGGGTGTCGGTGGCGACGGTCGGCAAGTTCAAGACCGTGGTGCAGATGGTGGCCCTGGTCTGCCTGCTGTACGCGGTCAGCCCGGACCGGCCGGTGTACAGCGACCCGTGGATGGGTCGGGCGGTGTTCATCGTCGGCGACTGGCTGCTGGCCGGCGCGGCGCTGCTCACGCTGTGGTCGGGCTTCGAATACCTGCGTGCGGCCTGGCCGGCCCTGCGGGAGGAACAGCGGCCCCGCAGTTGACAGGGGCGTGCCGGACGCTAGAATTCCGCTTCCCCGCGGGAATAGCTCAGTTGGTAGAGCACGACCTTGCCAAGGTCGGGGTCGCGAGTTCGAGTCTCGTTTCCCGCTCCAGTTTCGGCAAAGCCCCGGTCCGCCGGGG
>JBKHXI010000138.1:0-3192 GCA_046566095.1 Gammaproteobacteria bacterium
GGGCCAGATCGGGACCCTGCTCAGGCTCGGCCTGCCGATCGGGGTGGCGGTGTTCATGGAAGGCAGCCTGTTCGTGGCCACCGCGCTGCTGATCGGGCGCATGGGCACCACCGCCGTGGCCGCGCACCAGGTGGCGATCAACGTCGCCAGCCTGGCCTTCATGATCCCGCTGGGGGTGGCGATGGCGACCACCGTGCGCATCGGCCAGGCCGCCGGCCGCGGCGACGGCACCGGCGTGCGCGCGGCCGGCCGCGCCGGCTACGCGATCGTGCTGGCGACCCAGCTGGCGACCGCGACCGTGCTGGTGGCCGGCGGCGCCTGGATCGCCACGCTCTACACCGACGACGCCGCGGTCGCCGCGCTGGCCGCCACCCTGATGCTGTTCGCCGCCGCCTTCCAGTTCCCGGACGGCATCCAGGCGCTGTCGGCCGGGGCCCTGCGCGGGCTCAAGGACACCGCCTGGCCGATGGCGATCACCACCCTGGCCTACTGGGGCTTCGGCATGCCGCTGGGCGCCTGGCTGGCGCTGGAGGCCGGGCGCGGCTGGGGGCCGCAGGGCATGTGGGTCGGGCTGATCGGCGGCCTGAGCATGGCCGCCACCCTGCTGACCTGGCGCTTCTGGGCGCTTTCCCGCGACTGGCCGCGCAGCGCCCCGGCCACCGGCCACCCGCTGCCTGAACCGACCGCCGGCGAACTGCTGGCCGCGCTCGGGCGTAGTGACCAATGAGCCATGCGCGCCGGCCCGCCGCACCGTACGCTGTCATCCTGATTTCCGGAGTCGTGCAATGAACCAGCCGCGCCGTCGCGGACCCATCGCCCGGGTGGCCGTGGGCCTGTGGGACACCCTCAACTTCACCCGACGGCTGGTGTTCAACCTGCTGTTCCTGCTGCTGCTGGTGCTGCTGGTGGTGGCGCTGCTGCACGGCGGCCGGCCCGGCCCGCTGCCTTCCGGCAACACCCTGGTGATCGCCCCGGAGGGCCGGCTGGTGGAGCAGTACAGCTCCGACCCGGTCAGCCGCGCCATCGGCCGCGCGCTGGGCGACGGCATCGCCGAGGTGCAGCTGCGCGACCTGCTGCGCGCGATCGAGCTGGCCAAGGACGACAAGCGCATCGAACGCGTGTTCCTGCGCACCGACCGGCTGGTGCCCTCGGGCTTCGCCTCGCTGCGCGAGGTCGCCGACGCGCTGCGCGAACTGCGCGCCGCCGGCAAGCAGGTCGTCGCCTTCGGCGAGTACTACCAGCAGGGCCAGTACCTGCTGGCGGCGCAGGCCGACGAGGTCTACCTCGACCCGATGGGCGGCATGGTGCTCGAGGGCCTGGGCCGCTACCGCCAGTACTACCGCGAGGGCCTGGAGGACAAGCTCGGCGTCGACATGCACCTGTTCAAGGTCGGCGAGTACAAGTCCGCGGCCGAGCCCTACGTGCTCGACGCCGCCTCGCCCGAGGCCAAGCAGGCCGACCTGTTCTGGATGAACGACGTCTGGCAGCGCTACCTGGGCGACATCGCGGCCGCGCGCGGGACCACACCCGAACGCCTGTCGGCGGGCATCGCCGAACTGCCGCGCGACGTGGCCGCCGTCGGCGGCGACCTGGGGCAGTACGCGCTGCAGCAGGGGCTGGTCGACGGGCTCAAGACCCAGCGCGAGGTGGAGCAGCTGCTGGCCGAGCGCGGCACCGCCGACGAGGACGCGCCCGGCGGCTTCCGCCAGGTCGACATGGCCGACTACCTGCGGCGCGGCGCCCGCCCGCCGGTGCCCACCGACGTGCGCCCGCAGGTGGCGGTGGTGGTGGCCGAGGGCGCGATCACCAGCGGCCAGCAGCCGCCCGGCAGCATCGGCGGCGAGTCCACCTCGGAGCTGCTGCGCCAGGCGCACGACGACGACAAGGTCCGCGCGGTGGTGCTGCGGGTCAACTCGCCCGGCGGCGAGGTGTTCGCCTCCGAGCAGATCCGGCGCGAGGTGGTGGCGCTGAAGGAAGCCGGCAAGCCGGTAGTGGTGTCGATGGGCGACGTGGCCGCGTCCGGCGGTTACTGGATCAGCATGAACGCCGACCGCATCTACGCCGATCCGTCCACGATCACCGGTTCGATCGGCATCTTCGGCCTGTTCCCCACCATCCCGCGCGCGCTCGACAGGATCGGCGTGCACACCGACGGCGTCGGCACCACCCCGATCGCCGGCGCCTTCGACATCACCCGGCCGCTGGACCCGGCGGTGGGCGAGGTGATCCAGAGCGTGATCGAGAAGGGCTACCGCGACTTCACCGGCAAGGTCGCCGAGGCGCGCGGGCGCAGCGTCGAGCAGGTCGACGCGGTCGCGCGCGGGCGGGTATGGAGCGGCGCGCAGGCGGCCGAGCGCGGCCTGGTCGACGCCCAGGGCGGGCTGCGCGCGGCGATCGCCGACGCCGCCGCCCGCGCCGAGCTCGCCGAGGGCAAGTACCGGGTGCGCTACGTCGAACGCGCCGGCACCCCGTTCGAGCGCTTCATGATGCGCCTGGCCGAAAGCCGCGCCGGCGGCGCCTGGCTGCGCGGCTCGGGCCTGGCCCGCGGCCTGTTCGCCCACCTGCTGCCGCAGGCCCGCGACGACCTGCGCTTCCTCGACCACGCCCTGTCCCGCACCCCCGGCCGCCCGGTCACCGCCCTGGCCTACTGCTTCTGCGGCTTCTGACGCGCGCCTGCGGCGCGGGGAAGGGGACTGCTGTTCTTCCCCCGCTTGCGGGGGAAGTGCCAGAAGCCGTTCGTCTTCCTTCCCCCGCTTGCGGGGGAAGTGCCCGAAGGGCGATGGGGGTGCGTCAGGTGGCGCGGCTGCTTCCGCGCGCCTGCGGCGCGCGCCCCCACTCCAACCCTCCCCCGCTTTGCGGGGGAGGAGCCGAACCAGGCTGCTGTTCTTCCCCCGCGGAGCGGGGGAAGTGCCCGAAGGGCGATGGGGGTGCGTCAGATGGCGCGGGAGCTTCCGCGCGCCTGCGGCGCGCGCCCCCACCCCAACCCTCCCCCGCGAGCGGGGGAGGGAGCAGTGCGCACTAGTCCCCGCTCTGCGCCTCGAGCTCCGCCCGCCGCCGATCCGCGACCTCCAGCGTCACGTCCTCCACCGCCCGCGCCCGGTCCTGCGGCGCGTCGATCGCCCGGCGCAAGGCGGTGTGGTCCGGCGTCGCCGCCACCCGCGCCGCGGCCTGCGGCTCCGGCGGCCGCTCGGT
>JBKHXI010000139.1:0-3009 GCA_046566095.1 Gammaproteobacteria bacterium
GTCATCGGCGCGGTCGGCGCCACCGGCCGCGCCACCGGCCCGCACCTGCACTGGGGCATGAACTGGTTCGACGTGCGCGTCGACCCGCTGCTGGTCCTCGAACGCGCCGGCAAGACCACGCCGCCCCCGTAGGAGCGGGCCTTGCCCGCGATGGCCTTCCCCGCAACGCCCCGATTCGCACGGGATCGCGCCCAAGGGGCGCTCCTACGCGGGGGGGTGGGCGTGGTTCAGTTCGCCTTGCGGCCGCTGACGCGGGCGACCGCGTCGTGGGCGTGCAGGCTTTCGTGGTGGGCGACGGCCAGCTCGAACGCCTGCACGCGCTCGTCGGCCTCCAGGGCCGCGGCGATCCGGCGCGCGGCGTCCTCGGCGAACATCAGGTTCCGCGCGTTGAGGCGGGCGAAGGCCTGTTCGTCGGCGCGCTTGACCGCGGTCTGCACCGGGGTGCCCAGCGCCTGCTCGACGGCATCGACCAGCCCGGCAACCGGCAGTTCCTCGAAAGCCGGGCGCAGCTCCACCCGCAGCCGCGCGGTGCTGCGCTGCGCGTGCGGCGTCGCCGCCATGCCGCGCTCGGACTCCATCCAGTCGCGGACCACCTGCGTCGACAGCGGGCGCGCGGCGTTGAAGTCGTCGGCGAAGCGCTCGGCGTTGATCTGCCGCGACAGCGCCGCCGAGGCCGGGCAGGTGCTCGAATACTCGACCGCCAGCGACAACGCCAGCTGCAGGTGGCCGCCGGCCAGCGTGGCCTCGATCTCCAGCGGATAGCGCTTCCAGCCGGCATGGCCGCTTTCCAGCGCCGGCCGCAGCAGCAGGTGGTCGTAGCGGATCGCCAGGCGCGCGCGGGTCGACAGCCCGCGCTGCGAGTCGACCAGCTCCTGCAGCACCCGCCGCAGCCCGGCCGGGGTGATCGCCTCGGCGGCGAACGCCTGCTGCAGCTGCAGGTACAGGCGCGACATGTGGATGCCGCGCGCGTCCGGGTCGCGCAGGTCGACCGCGACGTCGACGCTGGCGGCTACCTGCAGCGGACCGCCCGCGCCCGGCACCCGCAGCGGCAGCGCGATCGCCTCCATGCCGACCCAGTCGAGCGCGCGCGCCTGGGCGGCGGCATCGGCGGCGACATCGGGCAGGCTGGCGCCTGTGGGGGAGCGGGACACGGCGGACCTCGGCGGGACGGCTTCAGCTGAAGCAGGGCGCCATTGTACCGGTCCGCGCCCATCCCCACCCGGCAAGGGGATGGAACACTTCGTGCCGACGCAGGGCCGCAGCTGGCATGGGAGGTCCTGCGAGTCCCTTGAAGCACATGCCCTCGCTGTCATTCCGAACGCAGCGAGGAATCTGCTTTGAAAGCGGATCCTTCGCTTCACTCAGGATGACTGCATCCTGCGAAAACGAGCTTCCGGGCAGCTCCGGATCAATCGCGCGCGCTGTCCGCACGGGCGGCGCGCCAGCCCCGCCACAGGGTCGACCACCGCGACAACGGCGCCGGCGCCTCGACGCCGGACGCCAGCTGCCGCAGCCGCGCCCGCTGCAGCATCGCCTGCAGCCGCCGCGCCCGCGCCACCGGGGTGCCGCGCGGCCAGGAGGACAGCAGCGCGTTCGCCCAGGCCGCGGCAGCGGCCGCCCCGAACTGCGCCTGCAGCTGCAGCGGCACCGCCTGCGCGCGATGGTGCAGCAGCCGCTCGGACAGCAGCGCGCTGGCCAGGTCGCCCGAGGACGCCGCGGCGGCCCCGGCGCCCAACAGCGCCGCCTCGACCTCGGCGGCGGCGACCGCGAACGGGCCCGGCAGCGAGATCGCCGCGGTGCTGTCGGCCGGGCGCTCGTGGCTGGCCGCCAGCGCCGGCAGCCCGCCTGCCAGCGCCGCCCACGGGATCGGGCCGTGCGGCAGCAGCGCCCGGCCCAGCGGGTGGCGGCGGCGCCCCGCGGACCAGCCCTGCAGTTCCTCCTGCCACCAGGCCAGCTTGGCCTGCCCGGGCGTCGGGTCCTCCCCGCCCCAGGCGGCGTCGCCCAGTTCCTGCAGCAGGGCCAGCCAGGCCGCGGCCAGCGGGCGCTGCGCCGGCGGCAGGTAGACCGCGGCGATCTCCCACTCCGGCCAGCGCGCGCGGTGCTTGCCGACGAAGGCCGCGGCCTCGCCGAGCCCGGCGTCGGGCGCCGGCACAGCGCTCATGGGCGCGGCGGCGGCCAGGCCGCCGGATCGCACAGCCGTTCCGGCCGCTCCACCATCGTGTCGCCCTGCCAGGCCACCGGATCGTCCGACGCGAGCCGGTAGCCCCAGAGCGCGACCACCGAGCGCATCCCGGCGGCGCGCGCGGCGACGATGTCGCGCTCGTCGTCGCCCACGTAGACGCAGTCCGCCGGCGCCACGCCGATGCATCCGGCCGCGTGGCGCAGCGGCAGCGGATCGGGCTTGCGCGCCGCCAGGGTATCGCCGCCGACCAGCACCGCGCAGCGCGACTGCCAGCCCAGGATCGGCAGCAGCTGCCGCGCCAGGTACTCGGGCTTGTTGGTGACGATGCCCCAGCTGCAGCCGGCCGCCTCCAGGCGCCCGAGCATCGCCTCGACCCCGGGGAACGGCGCGCCATGGCGGCCGAGCGCCTGCTGGTAGGCGTCCAGGAACTCGGGGATCCAGCGCTCGCGCTCGGCCGGCTCCACGTCCGGGAACGCCGCCGCCGCCATCGCCCGCGCGCCGCGCGAGACGTGCGGGCGCAGTTCGGCGAGGGTCATCGGCGCGCGGCCGCGCGCGGACTGCATCGCCGCGATCGCGGCGAGCATGTCCGGGGCGCTGTCGAGCAGGGTGCCGTCGAGGTCGAACAGGGCGGCTTTCGGAAAGGGCATCGGCGGCAGGGCGGTCGGCGGGAGTCGGGAATGGGGAATCGCTGGAGCGAAGAGGCGCGCGGCGGGCGGAAGGCACTACGGCGGGCGGAAGGCACTACATTGTCGTCCCGAGCCCAGCGAGGGACCTGCTTTCGGCATCGCGCCCGGAAAAGCAGGTCCCTCGCTGCGCTCGGGACGACA
>JBKHXI010000140.1:0-3378 GCA_046566095.1 Gammaproteobacteria bacterium
CGCGTGCGCCCGCAGACCGTCGGCCAGGCCCAGCGCATCCCCGGCATGACCCCCGCCGCGATCTCCCTGCTGCTGGTCCACCTCGCCCGCCACCGCCGCACCCGCGCGGCCTGAGCCGTGCTCCTCACGCCGACGTTGGGCTCCCTCCCCCGCTAGCGGGGGTGAGGCGGCGCGCTTGCGGACCATTGGTCCGCGCGCCGACGAACGCCAGCTGGCTCTGCCAGCTGGCCGGGCGGGCTGGGGTGGGGGCGCGCGCCGCAGGCGCGCGGAAGCGGCGCCGCCATCTGACGCACCCCCATCGCCCCCGGATCAAGTCCGGGGCAGGCTCTTCGGGCACTTCCCCCGTAAGCGGGGGAACAACAGCCAATGGACCCACGCCCGCGAATAGCCCCCTCCCCCGCTTGCGGGGGAGGGTTGGGGTGGGGGCGCGCGCCGCAGGCGCGCGAACCGCGGAATGAAATCCGCTAGGCTCCCCCCATGCACAGCTCCCGATTCTCCGCGCTCGCCCTGTCCGCCTGCCTGGGCGCAACCCTGGCCGCCTGCACGGACCGGACCGACGCCGACCCGGCAAGCTCCACCCCCGCGAATGTGGCGGCAAGCGATACCCAGGCCCCGGCACCCGACACCAGCTACCGCCTCCAGGACTGGCCCCTCCCGACCCCCGAAGGCGCCGCCCAGCCCGACCTGATCGCCGCCCCCGACGGCAGCCTGCTGCTGTCCTGGATCGAACCGGCCGGCGCAGGCCGCCACGCCCTGCGCTTCGCCCGCCACGCCGAAGGCGCCTGGTCCGAACCGCGCACGATCGCGACCGGCGGCGACTGGTTCGTCAACTGGGCCGACACCCCGCACATCGCCGCCACCGCCGACGGCGCGCTGTGGGCGCACTGGCTGCAGAAGTCCGCCGCCGCCACCTACGCCTACGACGTGGCGCTGGCGCGCTCGGGCGACGGCGGCGCGACCTGGTCGGCGCCGGTGCTGGTCAACGACGACGGCACTCCGACCGAGCACGGCTTCGTCTCGCTGTGGCCGGACCGCGACGACGGCATCGCCATCGCCTGGCTCGACGGCCGCCACATGCACGGCGCCGCGCAGGCCGCGCACGGCGGCGACGAGGCGATGATGACCCTGCGCACCGCCCGCTTCGACGCCGCGCTCGCCCGCAGCGACGAACGCGAGCTCGACGCCTCGGTCTGCGACTGCTGCCAGACCGACAGCGCCGCCACCGACCGCGGCCGCCTGCTGGTCTACCGCGACCGCACCGCCGCCGAGATCCGCGACATCTACGCGACCCGCGAAGGCGGCGAAGGCTGGACCGCACCGCGCCGCGTGCACGCCGACGACTGGACCATGCCCGCCTGCCCGGTCAACGGCCCCGCGGTCGACGCCCGTGGCAACCACGCGCTCGTCGGCTGGTACACCGCCGCCGGCGGCACCCCGCGGGTGCTGCTTGCACGCAGCACCGACGCCGGCGACAGCTTCGGCCCGCCGCGGGAACTGGACGCCGGCAACCAGGTGCAGGGCCGGGTGTCGGTGGCCCTGGGCGCCGACGCCGCCTGGGCGCTGTGGACGACCGAGGACGCCGACGGCCAGCGGCTGCAGCTCGCCCGCCTCGCCCCCGACCTGACGCGCGAACTGCAGCGCATCGAGCTCGCGCGCCTGTCCGGCCGCGGCCGCGCCACCGGCTTCCCGCAGCTGGCGCTCGTCGACGATGCCGCATTCGTGGTCTGGACGGACGTGGTCGACAAGCGGCCCCGGCTGCACGCAGCCCGCGTCGCGATGTGAACCGCCCCCCGCCTTCCTTGCGGTCCCAACCACCAGAGGACGTCCGATGCGCAGCTCCGGCAAGGCTCCAACCACCGTCGTATGGGTGATTTCGCTCGTTCTGTTCGTGGTCGCGCTGGTCGCGCACTTCGGCATCGCCAACGTACCCGAACCCCTCGCCACCTGGTCCTGGATCGTCGGCTTCGGCCTGCTGCTGGCGGCCTGCCGGATACGCGGTCTATAGCCGCACGGGCAGGCCGTCCACGGGCTGGGCCGGCTGGTCCATGCCGGGTGTTCTGCCGCTACGACGGCAGGCAGGTGTGCGCGCTGCATGTGATGCGCGAGGAACGCCGGCTGCGGCGGTCGCGGCTTGCGAGAAAGCGCTGAGCTGTGCCGGCCCGCGCGAGGAAAAGCAGGTGCTACCGGGCGAACAAACCTACCCTCGCCGTCCGAGGCTGGGCAGTTCCGGCAACACGCCAACCACGGCCGCGGGGCTGATCTCGCGGATCCTGTCTCGTGACCGCGTGACCGGGGAAGCAGGTTCCTCGCTGCGCTCGGAACGACAGGTGGGGGCGGGGTGAGGCGCGTCAGCGCTCGATCCGCCAGTTGAGCGAGGCGCGGTTCTCGATGGTGCTCGATTCGATCTCGATGTCGAAGCCGCGGCGCAGCAGGTATTTCAGCGTGAGCACCTGGCCGGTGCCGAGCAGCGAGACGCCGTAGCCGACGTACAGGCGCGGCGACAGGTATTTGCCGACGCCGAACACGCTGCCGCCGAGGGCGCGCGACTGCAGCACGCCGGCGTCGTCCAGGCCGATGCTGGCGGCCAGCTGCGAGGCGATCAGGCTGCCGCCGGCCGACAGCGCCGCGTTGGCGGCGTTGAGCTGGTCGCGCTCGGCGCCGCTGACCGCCGACAGCGGCCGGCCGAGCGCCAGGTAGGACAGGGCCTCGGACTGCGACGTGGCCGGGTTCGACCAGACCGTGGCCTGCGGCGCGCTGGCGCGGCCGCGCACCGCGACGCCGACGGTGACGTCGCCCAGGTCGCGCTCGGCGCGGATGTCGAGCACCGGGTCGCCGACCGGACCGCCGGTCCAGACCAGGCTGCCGCGGGTGATGTCCAGGCGCTGGCCGTAGGCGCGGTAGCGGCCGTCGACCTGCAGTTGGCCGCTGGCGGTCATCTGCCGGCCGGGGCGCTGGCGCACGCGCAGACGCCCGTCGAGTCCGCCGTCCAGGCCGAAGCCGCGCATCCGCACGTCCTCGCCCAGCACGAGGGTGAGGTCCAGCGCCAGCGGGGTGGCGATGCCGTCGTCGCCGGGTTCGACCGGATCGAGGATCACCACGTCCGGCGAGGGCGAGACGCCGCGGTCCAGGCGCTCCAGGTCGATCAGCGCCTCGGGTACGGCGACGGTGCCGGTGACCTCGATCGGCTGGCCGGCGCTGTAACGCACGGTCACCTCCGGGTCGGCGACGGCGTACAGATCGCGGGTGTCGGAGACCAGCACGTCGCGGCCGCGCAAATTCAGCACCAGCGGCACGCCGTCGCCGCGCCAGCCCAGGCTGCCGTCGACGGCGAGCACGCCGCGGCCCGAGCGCACGCTGCCGGCGATGCGCGCACTGCCG
>JBKHXI010000141.1:0-5173 GCA_046566095.1 Gammaproteobacteria bacterium
GCGATCGCGAACGGCGCCTCGCCCTGCGCGAAGGCCGGGAAGCCGTCCAGGGTCGGCGGGTGCAGGCCGGCCGCGTGCAGCACCTCGAGCAGGGCCTCGCGCCGGCCCGGGGAATCGGCGGCGACCAGCACCCGGCCGGGATAGCTCGACAGGAACGAGTGCAGCGCCGCGGCCGGCGCGCCGTCGCGCGCGGCCAGCGGCAGTTCCGGCGCCGGCTGGCTGGGCAGCGGCGCGGCCTGTTCGCGCCGTGGATGGCGCTCGCCGCACAGCTCGATCCGTTCGCCCCGGTTCAGCCGTTCGCGCAGGGCGTCCGGCGGCAGCCAGACCTCGGCCGGCGGCAGCACCGGATGCTCGATGTCGTGGCGGCGCTGCTCGTGGCGCTCGCCGGCCTGCGCCCAGAACGCGTCGGCCGCCTCCAGCGCGCCCTCGCACAGCACCGGCAGCGCGTCCGCGCCGAAGTGGTCGAACAGGGTGGCGGTGTCGTCGACCCCGCGCTCCAGGAACAGCGGCAGGTAGTACTCGATGCCGGCCGGGGCGGCCCCGGCCTTGAGATCCTGGAACAGGGCGCTGCGGCGCATGTCGATGTCGAAGCGTTCGCGCAGCCGCGCCAGCGCGCGGGCGACCGCGGCCTCGTCCAGCGGCAGCTCGCGGCCGGGCAGCATCCGCACCGATTCGAGCCGCTGCAGCGAACGCTGGCTCTCCGGGTCGAAGGCGCGGATGCTGTCGATCTCGGCGTCCAGCAGCTCGATCCGCAGCGGCAGCTCGGAGCCCATCGGGTACACGTCCAGCAGCCCCCCGCGCACGGCGAAGTCGCCCGGGTCCAGCACCTGCGGCACGTTGCGGTAGCCGGCGGCCTCGAGCCGCCGTTTTTCGGCCGCCAGGTCCAGCGCCTGCCCGGTGGCCAGGTCGAAACTGGCGCCGGCCAGGGAGCGGGGCGGCGGCAGCCGCTGCATCAGGGTGGCGACCGGCACCACGACGATGCCGCGCTGCAGGCCGGGCAGCCGCTGCAGCGCACGGATGCGCTGGCTGACGATGTCCGGGTGCGGGCTGAAGCGGTCGTAGGGCAGGGTCTCCCAGTCCGGGAACGGCAGCACCGACAGCGCCCCGCCGGCGTCCGCGGCCCCGCCCAGCAGCGTGCGCAGGTCGGCCTCGAGCTGATGCGCGCCATGGTTGTCGCGGGCGACCACCAGCAGCGGCCCGGCGTGCGCGGCGGCGGCCCGGGACAGGTGGAAGGCGAGTGCGGACGCCGACGCCGGCGCACGCCACCAGGCGCGCGGGCGCCCGGCGCCGGGCAGCGGCGGCGTGGGGGAGGTGGGGAGGGACATCAGGCGCGCAAGTGTAGGGGCTCGACCCGGCCCGGGCGAGCCGCGACCGGCCCGGCCCGGACGCACCGGCTCAGGCGCGGGCGCGGCCGGCGGGCAGGTCCAGCACCAGCCGCACCAGGCCCGGTTCGGTGCAGGCCTCGCGCCGGAACCCGAGCGAATCGGCCAAGGACAGCATGGCGTGGTTGGCTTCGAGCACGTGGCCGTGCAGCCGCTCGAGCTTCTTGCCGCGGGCCCAGCGGACCAGCCGGCGCATCAGGTGGCGGCCCAGGCCCTGGCCGGCGATGAAGCGGCTGACCAGGATCGAGAACTCGCCGTCGCGGCTGTCGGGCGCGACCGCGACCCGGGCGACCGCGCCCACCACCGCCTCGCCCGGCGGCAGCGGCTCGGCCGCGACCAGGGCGAACTCGCGGCGCGGATCGGGCCGTGCCAGGCGGTCGGCGGTCGCCGCATCCAGCTCGGCGACCGGGTGCAGGAAGCGCTGCCGCACTTCTTCGGGCTGCAGCAACGCGAAACCGGCGCGCAGCGCCCCGGCGTCGTCGGGCCGGATCGGGCGTACCAGCACCTCGCGCCCGTTTCGCAGGCGCAGCTGTTCGTGCCAGGGCGGCAGACGGTTGCGGGCGACCATGGCGCGCATCCTGACATGCGCGAGGTGAAGCCTTCTCCACAAAGCTGTCATCCCCGCGCCCCGCGCTGCGCTGCGCGCGGCACGCCGGCACCGGTTCCGCAGCTGCGCGCCGGCGCGCATCCGGGCCGGACACCGCGAGGCGAACGGGTCCGGCATGCGGCGCGACGATGCCCTCGTCCGGGCGTGAGGACGCCGCTCAGGCCGGCGCGCGCAGCCACTGCAGGCGGGCGCCGCCGCCGCCCTCGTCCAGGGCGGCGGCCAGCACCGGCAGGGCCGGCGCCAGCCGCGCCTGCAGCCGCCAGGGCGGGTTGAGCAGCAGCAGGCCGCTGCCGTTCATGCGGAGCGGCGAATCGTCGGCGCGCACCTGCAGTTCCACCAGCAGCGAGCCGCCGGCCGGCAACGCCGCCGCCGCCCGGTAGAACGGCTGCAGGCTGCGCCGCTGCTTGATCGGGTACCACAGCGCGAACATGCCCTGCGGCCAGCGCGCCAGGCCTTCGCGCAGTGCCCGGCGCGCGCGCTCGAATTCGGCCAGCTGGGCCTCGTAGGGCGGGTCCAGCAGCACCAGGCCGCGGCCGATCCTGGCGCCGCCGGGCCGCGGCGGCAGCAGCGCGCGCACGGCGGCGTAGCCGTCGCGGGCATGGACCGCGACCCGCGGGTCGGCGGCGAAGCGCGCGCGCAGCGCGCCGGCCTCCTCCGGCTGCAGCTCGCAGCAGGCGATCCGGTCCTGTTCGCGCAGCGCATGCGCCAGCAGCCAGGGCGAGCCGGGGTAGGCCTGCGGACCGTGCGCGGCGCGGCAGGCGGCGACCGCCGCCAGGTACTGCCGCAGCAGCGGATCCTGCGGCGCGGTCGCGGCCAGGCGCTCGACCCCGGCGGCCGCCTCGCCGGTGCGCGCCGCCTCGGCCGCGTCCAGCGCGTACAGCCCGCGCCCGGCGTGGGTGTCGAGCGCGAAGCAGGGCGCGGGCTTGGCGGCCAGCGCCTCGCACAGGGCCAGCAGCACGACGTGCTTGAGCACGTCGCCGTGGTTGCCGGCGTGGAAGGCGTGGCGGTAGTTCATGCGCGCAGGGTAGCTTGCGGCGCTGCCGCGCGCGCTGGCCTATGCTGTCGCGCATCGCCCCTGGGACCAGACCCGCGATGCCCCGGATCCTGCTGGTCGAGGACGAGACCGCCATCGCCCAGACCGTGCTCTACGCGCTGCGCGCCGACGGCCACCAGGTCGAGCACTTCCACCTGGGCCAGGAAGCGCTCGCCGCCGCCCGCGGCGGCGGCTACGACCTGGTGCTGCTGGATGTCGGCCTGCCGGACATCGACGGCTACGCGCTGTGCCGCGCACTGCGGCGCGAAGGCCCGTTGCCGGTGATCTTCCTGACCGCGCGCGGCAGCGAATCCGAGCGGGTGCTGGGCCTGGAGCTGGGCGCCGACGACTACGTGGCCAAGCCGTTCTCGCCGCTGGAACTGGCCGCGCGGGTGCGCGCGGTGCTGCGCCGCAGCGCCCCCCAGGACGCGGCGGCCGGGGGGTTCGCGCACGATCCGGAGGGGCGCCGGGTGCGTTACCGCGGCCGCAGCCTCGACCTCACCCGCTACGAATACGGCCTGCTGGCGGCGCTGCTGGCCCGGCCCGGCGCGGTGCTGACCCGCGCCCAGCTGATGGACCGGGTCTGGGGCGACGCGCCGGAAAGCAGCGACCGCACCGTCGACACCCACGTCAAGACCCTGCGCGCCAAGCTGCGCGAGGTCGCCCCGGACCGCGACCCGATCCGCACCCACCGCGGGCTCGGCTACTCGCTGGATTCCGACGGGTGAGCGGCGCCGGCGCGCACCGCGACGCGACCGGAGGGCGCCGGTGAGGATCGGGCTGCGCGTGCTGCTGGGCTATTTCCTGATCGTGGCGCTGGCGGCGCTGCTGGTGGCGCAGGTGTTCGTGCAGCAGGTCAAGCCGGGCGTGCGCCAGGCGATGGAGGACACCCTGGTCGACAGCGCCAACCTGCTGGCCGAGCTGGCCCGCGACGACCTGCTGGCCGGGCGGATCGGCGAGGGCGGCTTCGCCCGCGGCGTGCGGGCGCTGCGCGACCGCGACATCGGCGCCGGGATCTGGGGTTTCGACAAGCGCCGCGCGCACTACCGGATCTACGTCACCGACGCGCGCGGCATCGTGGTGTTCGATTCCGAAGGCCGCGACGTGGGCGCCGACTACTCGCGCTGGAACGACGTCTACCTGACCCTGCGCGGGCGCTACGGCGCCCGCTCCACCCGCAGCGATCCGGACGACGAGGCCTCCTCGGTGATGCACGTGGCAGCGCCGATCCGCGACGATGCCGGCCGCATCGTCGGGGTCCTGACCGTCGCCAAGCCGAACCTGGCCATGGCGCCGTTCATCGCCCGCAGCCAGGCCGTGGTCGTGCGCTGGGGCTGGGTGCTGATGGGCGCCGCGCTGCTGGTCGGGCTGGTCGCGGCCTGGTGGCTGTCGCGCCAGCTTGCCGGGCTGCGCCGCTACGCCGACGCGGCGACCGCGGGCGAGCGCGCGGTGCTGCCCAGGCTCGCCGGCGAGTTCGCCGAACTCGGCCGTGCGCTGGAGACGATGCGCGCCCGGCTCGAGGGCAAGCAGTACGTCGAGCAGTACGTGCACAGCCTGACCCACGAACTCAAGAGCCCGCTGGCGGCGATCCGCGGCGCCGCCGAACTGCTCGAGGACCCGGCCGGCGCCGGCATGGATCCGGCGGACCGCGCCCGCTTCGCCGCCAGCATCCGCGCCCAAAGCGAGCGCCTGGCGGACATGGTGGACAAGCTGCTGGCGCTGGCGGCGGTCGAGCACCGGCAGCGGCTGGAGCATCCGGAGGCGGTCGATGTCGGCGCGCTGCTCGAGGATGCGGCGCGCGATTTCGCGCCGCGCCTGCGGCAGGCGGGCGTGACGCTGCAAACCGCGATCGACCCCGGGCTGCCCGCCGTGCGGGCGGACGCGTTCCTGCTGCGCCAGGCCATCGACAACCTGGTCGAGAACGCCCTCGACTTCTCCCCGCGCGGCGGGACCATCGCGGTGGCGGCGAAGGCGTCGGCCGGCGAGGTGGCGATCGAGGTCGCCGACGACGGGCCCGGCGTGCCGGCCTATGCGCTGCCGCGCGTGTTCGAGCGCTTCTACTCGCTGCCGCGCCCCGACGGCGGCAGCCGCAGCAGCGGCCTGGGCCTGTGCTTCGTGGCCGAGGTGGCGGCCCTGCACGGCGGCCGCGCC
>JBKHXI010000142.1:0-18577 GCA_046566095.1 Gammaproteobacteria bacterium
TCGCGATCCAGAAGTCGATGGAGTACGCCCGCAAGAACATGACCCGGGTCGACCTGAACAACGGCACGCTCTGGCACCAGGTCAAGGCCGGCCACGGCGCGGCGCGGGTGTTCATGCAGCCGGCCTCGGAGGGCACCGGCGTGATCGCCGGCGGGGCGATGCGCGCCGTGCTCGAGGCGGTCGGGGTCAAGAACGTGCTGGCCAAGGCGGTCGGCTCGCGCAACCCGATCAACCTGGTGCGGGCCACGGTCAAGGGCCTGGCCGGCATGCATTCGCCGCAGTCGATCGCGTCCAAGCGCGGCAAGAAGCTGGAGGACCTGGTCCATGGCTGAGAACGACACCAGCAAGTCCGGCACCGTCAAGGTCCGGCTGGTCCGCGGCCTGCGCGGGACCCAGCAGCGCCACCGCCTGTCGGTGCGCGCGCTCGGCCTGAACAAGCTCAACGACGTCCGCGAGCTCAAGGACAGCCCGCAGGTGCGCGGCCTGATCAACCAGCTCCACTACCTCGTCCGCGTTGAGGAGTGACACCATGCGACTGAACACACTCAAGCCCGCCGATGGCGCCCGCCAGGAGCGCAAGCGCGTCGGGCGTGGCATCGGTTCGGGGCTGGGCAAGACCGCCGGCCGCGGCCACAAGGGCAGCTTCGCGCGCTCGGGCAAGGGCAAGATCAAGCCCGGCTTCGAGGGCGGCCAGCTGCCGATGCAGCGGCGCCTGCCCAAGATCGGCTTCCGCTCGAAGATCGCCAAGGACACCGCCGAGGTGCTGCTGTACAAGCTGGCGCTGGTCGAGGGCGACACCATCGACTTCGCGGCGCTGCGCGCGGCCAAGCTGGTGCCCGCAGGCGCCAAGCGCGCCAAGATCGTCAAGAAGGGCGGGATCGACCGCAAGCTCGTGGTCCAGGGCGTGGCGGTGACCGCCGGCGCCCGCGCCGC
Organism: Gammaproteobacteria bacterium; assembly: GCA_046566095.1. GTDB lineage: Bacteria > Pseudomonadota > Gammaproteobacteria > Xanthomonadales > Xanthomonadaceae > CAMPJU01. The sequence continues at coordinate 934 of JBKHXI010000142.1, forward strand.
GATCGAGGCGGCCGGCGGCAAGGTCGAGAACTGATCGGCGCGCGCCCGGCGCGGCACCGCCGCGCTGTGCCGGCGAGCGCCCGGCCGCGGAATGGCCGGGCCGGACGCTCCGGAGCCGGCGAGGCCGCGCCATGGATGGCAGCCGTCGTAATGCGAGTGAGGTTGGATAAGCGTGCGGATCGATCGTCATATGGGAGTGCCTGATGTCACGCAGCAGTAGCGCAATGGCCGGCATCGGCGGCGGGCTCGGCAAGTTCACCGAGCTGCGCCAGCGCCTGCTGTTCGTGCTCGGGGCGCTGATCGTCTACCGCATCGGCTGCTACATCCCGGTGCCGGGCGTGAACCCGGACGCGATGCTGCAGCTGATGGAGGCCCAGGAAGGCACGATCGTGGACATGTTCAACATGTTCTCGGGCGGCGCCCTGGAGCGCTTCAGCCTGTTCGCGCTGAACGTGATCCCGTACATCTCCGCCTCGATCATCATGCAGCTGTGCGTGCAGATCTTCCCCACGCTCAAGGCGCTGCAGAAGGAAGGCGAGTCCGGCCGTCGCAAGATCACCCAGTACTCGCGCATCGGCGCGGTGTTCCTGGCCATCTTCCAGGCCGCCGGCATCGCCATGGCGCTGCAGGGCCAGGCGGCCGGCGCCGGGCTGCCGGTGGTCTACAACCCGGGCATGGGCTTCGTGCTGACCGCGATCGTCTCGCTGACCGCCGGCACCATGTTCCTGATGTGGCTGGGCGAGCAGGTGACCGAGCGCGGCGTCGGCAACGGCGTGTCGCTGATCATCTTCGCCGGCATCGTGTCGGGTCTGCCGGGCGCGGTGATGAGCACGCTCGAGCAGGCCCGCAACGGCGACATCACGCCGCTGGCGGTGATCATGATCATCAGCATCGTGCTGGCCTTCACCTATTTCGTGGTGTTCGTCGAGCGCGGCCAGCGCCGGATCACGGTCAACTACGCGCGGCGCCAGGGCGGCCGCAACGCGTACATGAACCAGACCTCGTTCCTGCCGCTCAAGCTCAACATGTCCGGCGTGATCCCGGCGATCTTCGCCTCGTCGATCATCATGTTCCCGGCCACCGCCTCGACCTGGTTCGGCCAGGCCGGCAGCGGCGGTTCGGCGACGCTGATGCAGCGCGTGGCCCAGGCGCTGGCGCCGGGCGAGCCGCTGCACCTGGTGCTGTTCGCCGCGCTGATCGCCGGTTTCGCCTTCTTCTACACCGCGCTGGTGTTCAACGCCCAGGAGACCGCGGACAACCTGAAGAAGTCCGGCGCCCTGATCCCGGGCATCCGTCCGGGCAAGGCCACCGCCGACTACATCGACGGCGTGCTGACCCGGCTGACCGCCGCCGGCGCGACCTACCTGGTGCTGGTCTGCCTGCTGCCGGAATTCATGCGCGCGGAACTGGGCACCTCGTTCTACTTCGGCGGCACCTCGCTGCTGATCGTGGTGATCGTGGTGATGGATTTCATCGCCCAGATCCAGGCACACCTGATGTCGCACCAGTACGAGAGCCTGCTGAAGAAGGCCAACCTGAAAGGGCGAGGCGGCACACGCTAGCGCGGCACCGCCGCGCTGTGCCGCCGAGCGCCCGGGCAGGAAGCCCGGGCCGGGCTCCCCGGAGCCCGCGCAGTCCCGCCATGGATGGCCGCGACGGCGCCCGGTACGCAGTACGCGGCACCGCCGCGCTGTGCCGCCGAGCGCCCGGGCAGGGCGAGGCGGACAAAGCCGAAGCACCGCTTCGGCCCGCCGAGCGCCCGGGCAGGAAGCCCGGGCCGGGCTCCCCGGAGCCTGCGCAGTCCCGCCATGGATGGCAGCAACAAGCTCGATTGCGGAGTGGTTCCCACCACCCCGCAACCTCCCCAAAGGGAGACGCCGCCCCAGGCGGCACCGACACCGCCGGCCCCGGCCATGTTCCGGGCCCGGCAATGGGCGGCCACCGCGGCGGTCTCGCGCGGGGGTGGCCCCGGACCGATTCCCGCGCCTGAGGAGCGCGGGTGCCGGGCAGGGTGGGAAACCGCCGGGCCGGGCAGTCCGGGGCCGTCGCCGGAGCATGGGCACGCTCCCCATGCCGGGTCCCGGGCGCCTGCGCCCGGGGCTTCCTGACAACCCGAGACCCTGTTAAACTTTTCCGTTCACTTGCTAGACCATGCCGTCGGATTGCCCGGGAAACCAGGTTTCCCCCGCCCTCCGGCCGCCCACCAGTTTGGAGACCGCGTCATGGCGCGTATTGCCGGCGTCAACCTGCCTGCCCAGAAGCACGTCTGGGTCGGCTTGCAAAGCATCTTCGGGATCGGCCGGACCCGCTCGCAGCTGGTCTGCGAAGCCGCCGGGGTGAACCCGTCGACCAAGATCCGCGACCTGTCCGAGCCCGAGGTCGAGGCCCTGCGTGCCGAGATCGGCAAGTACGTGGTCGAGGGCGACCTGCGGCGCGAGGTCGGCATGTCGATCAAGCGCCTCATGGACCTGGGCTGCTACCGCGGCCTGCGCCACCGCCGCGGCCTGCCCCTGCGCGGCCAGCGCACCCGGACCAACGCGCGCACCCGCAAGGGCCCGCGCAAGGCCATCAGGAAGTAAGGAAAAGACATGGCCAAGCCCGCAGCAACCAAGCCGAAGAAGAAGATCAAGCGCGTCGTCACCGACGGCATCGCCCACGTCCACGCTTCGTTCAACAACACCATCATCACGATCACCGACCGCCAGGGCAACGCGCTGAGCTGGGCGACCTCGGGCGGCGCGGGCTTCCGCGGCTCGCGCAAGTCGACCCCGTTCGCCGCGCAGGTCGCCGCCGAGAAGGCCGGCAAGGCCGCGCTCGACTACGGCGTCAAGTCGCTGGAAGTGCGGATCAAGGGCCCGGGCCCGGGCCGCGAGTCGGCGGTGCGTTCGCTCAACAACGTCGGCTACAAGATCGTGAACATCATCGACGTCACGCCCATCCCGCACAACGGCTGCCGTCCGCCGAAGAAGCGCCGGGTCTGAGGAGCAGAACATGGCACGTTACATCGGTCCCACCTGCAAGCTCGCCCGCCGCGAGGGCGCCGACCTCGGCCTGAAGTCGCCGGCGCGCGCGCTCGATTCCAAGTGCAAGCTCGACCAGAAGCCCGGCCAGCACGGCCCGGTCGCGCGCCGCGGCAAGCTGTCCGACTACGCCACCCAGCTGCGCGAGAAGCAGAAGGTCAAGCGCATCTACGGCCTGCTCGAGCGCCAGTTCCGCAACTACTACAAGAAGGCATCGAACCGGAAGGGCAACACCGGCGAGAACCTGCTGCAGCTGCTGGAGACCCGGCTGGACAACGTGGTCTACCGGATGGGCTTCGCGGTCACCCGGCCGGCGGCGCGCCAGCTGGTCAGCCACCGCGGCGTCACGGTCAACGGCAAGCCGGTCAACCTGCCCTCCTACCAGGTCAAGGCGGGCGACGCGATCGCGCTGTCCGAGCGCGCGCAGAAGCAGCTGCGCGTGCAGGAATCGCTGACCGTCAACCAGCAGATGGACCTGTCGCCGTCCTGGATCGAGGTCGACGCCAAGAAGTTCGCCGGCGTGTTCAAGGCGGTCCCGGACCGCGCCGAACTGCCTTCGGACATCAACGAGGCGCTGATCGTCGAGCTTTACAGCAAGTAACGGCCCGGGCAGCCGCGGCGCCGCAACGGCCGCCGCAGGCCGCCTCCCCCAGCTGGCCGACCCGCGCAGCGGGCCGGGGGCCCCGCGAGGGGCTCCAGACAGCGAACGCACAACCCGCCCCAAGCGCCACGCCGGGCGGGACATCGCAGGAGAAGCGACAAACATGACGGTTTCCGCCACCCAGGTTCTGCGCCCGCGCGGCCCCCAGATCGAACGCCTCGCCGGCAATCGCGCCAAGGTCGTGATCGAGCCGCTCGAGCGCGGCTACGGCCACACCCTCGGCAACGCGCTGCGGCGCGTGCTGCTGTCCTCGATCCCGGGCTTCGCCATCACCGAGGTCGAGATCGACGGCGTGCTGCACGAGTACACCACGGTCGAGGGCCTGCAGGAGGACGTGCTCGAGGTGCTGCTCAACCTCAAGGACGTCGCCATCCGCATGGGCACCGGCGAATCCTCGACCCTGAGCCTGTCCAGCCAGGGCCCGGGCGTGGTCACCGCCGGCGACATCAAGACCGACCACAACGTCGAGATCCTCAACCCCGAGCACGTGATCTGCCACCTGACCAAGGACACGGCGATCAACATGCGGCTGAAGATCGAGCGCGGCCTCGGCTACCAGCCGGCCGCCGCGCGCCGCCGCCCGGACGAGGAGAACCGCACCATCGGCCGGCTGATGCTGGACGCCTCGTTCTCGCCGGTGCGCCGCGTCGCCTACGCGGTCGAGGCCGCGCGCGTGGAGCAGCGCACCGACCTGGACAAGCTGGTGCTGGACATCGAGACCAACGGCACCATCGATGCCGAGGAGGCCGTGCGCACCGCCGCCGACATCCTCTCCGACCAGCTCAGCGTGTTCGGCGACTTCACCCACCGCGACCGCAGCGCCGCCAAGCCGGCCGCGACCGGGGTGGACCCGGTGCTGCTGCGCCCGATCGACGACCTGGAGCTGACCGTGCGCTCGGCCAACTGCCTGAAGGCCGAGAGCATCTACTACATCGGCGACCTGATCCAGAAGACCGAGGTCGAGCTGCTCAAGACCCCGAACCTGGGCAAGAAGTCGCTCACCGAGATCAAGGAAGTGCTGGCCCAGCGCGGCCTGTCGCTCGGCATGAAGCTGGAGAACTGGCCCCCCGCCGGCATCGCCTCGCACGGGATGATGGGCTGAGCCTGGCGCTAGCGGGCCACTGGCCCGCGCCAGGCTCAGCGCCCGGCCACGGATGGCCGGGCAGGGTTCTCCGGAGCCCGCGTTGTACCGCCATGGATGGCAGCCGCACCAACGAGAGTGGCATCGCATACGGCCAAGCCGATATGTAGATCGCCACCCGCCGACGGACCCCAAGGCCCGCGGCACCCCCGGCCAAGGAGCGCAGGCCGGCCAGGACCACCCGCAGTCCGCAGATCCAACGCCGGGAAGGCGACACAGACGTCCAGCAGTTCCAGCATTCGACAGGAATCACGACCATGCGCCACCAGAAAGCAGGCCGCAAGTTCAACCGCACCAGCGCCCACCGCGACGCCATGTTCAGCAACATGGCCGCGTCGCTGTTCAAGCACGGGCTGATCCGCACCACGCTGCCCAAGGCCAAGGAACTGCGCCGGGTGGCCGAGCCGCTGATCACGCTGTCCAAGACCGACGGCGTCGCCAACCGCCGCCTCGCGTTCTCGCGCCTGCGCGACAAGGAGGCGGTGGGCAAGCTGTTCGTCGAGCTCGGGCCGCGATACCGCGAGCGGCCGGGCGGCTACCTGCGCATCCTCAAGTGCGGCTTCCGCGCCGGCGACAACGCGCCGATGGCCTACGTGGAGCTGGTCGACCGCCCGGAGGCCGCCGCGCAGGACGCCGGATAAGGCCGCCCACGCGCCAGCAGTCCGCGGACCCCGGCGCGCTGCCGGGGTTTCGCGTTTCCGGGGCCCTGCCGCGCCGGCGCGCCCGCTCCGGACGCGCATCCTCGGACCTCGCCGACCGCGCACCGCTGTCGCGATGCGCCCGATCCGGCGATAATGGCGCCATGGCGAAACCGATCCCGGCCTTGTCGTTCCGCGCGCAGTTCCTCGCCGGCTTCCTCGCCTGCCTGGCGCTGATCGGCTACGCGCTGCATACCCAGATCAACGGCGGGCTGCTGCCCTGTCCGCTGTGCATCTTCCAGCGCGTGGCGTTCGCGGCGCTCGCGGCGGTATTCCTGCTGGGTGGCCTGCATGGCCCGCGCGGCGCGGGGGCGCGGCGGGCGTGGGCGGGGCTGGCCGCGCTGGTGGCGCTGGCCGGCGCGGCGATCGCCGGCCGCCACGTCTGGCTGCAGGGGCTGCCCGCCGACGAAGTGCCCGCCTGCGGCCCCGGCCTGGAATGGATGCTCGAGACCACTCCGCTGGCGGGCGTGGTGCGCGAGGTGCTGACCGGCTCGGGCGAGTGCGCCGAGGTCGACTGGACCTTCCTGGGCCTGTCGATGCCGGCCTGGAGTCTGGTCTGGTTCCTGCTGCTCGGCGCCTGGGCCCTGCACGCCGGCCTGCGCCGCCGCTGAGGCGGCACCGCCGCCGGCGCGGTTGCGGGCGCACGGGCGGCACGCGATGATGGCCGACGCGCGCCGCAGGCCGCGCAGCCGGCGTTCACCCGCCCATGCCGGCGTCTCGCCGGCCCCTCCCGCCCGCGCCGTCCTCTTCCGTCCGCTTTCCGCCCCGAGTCCGCAGCCATGGCCCAGCCCGATTCCCGTCCGCAGCCGGTGAGCCTGCCCGTCGGCTGGCGCCCGGACAGCTGGCGCGGCCGGCCGGCCGGCCAGCAGCCGGCCTACCCGGATGCCGGCGCGCTCGACGCGGCGCTCGCCGAACTGCGCGCGTTGCCGCCGCTGGTGACTTCGTGGGAGATCCTGGCGCTCAAGCGCCACCTGGCCGAGGCCCAGGAGGGCCGGCGCTTCCTGCTGCAGGGCGGCGACTGCGCCGAGAGCTTCGCCGACTGCAGTTCCGCCGTGGTCTCCAACCGGCTCAAGGTGCTGCTGCAGATGAGCCTGGTGCTGGTGCACGGGCTGCGCCTGCCGGTGGTGCGGGTCGGCCGCTTCGCCGGCCAGTACGCCAAGCCGCGCTCGGCCGACGGCGAGACCCGCGACGGCCTCACCCTGCCCAGCTACCGCGGCGACATGGTCAACGGCCCGGAATTCGACCCGGCCGCGCGCGCGCCGGACCCGCGGCGCATGGTCAAGGCGCATGCGCGCTCGGCGATGACCATGAACTTCGTGCGTGCGCTGATCGACGGCGGCTTCGCCGACCTGCACCACCCCGAGTACTGGGACCTGGGTTGGGTCGGGCACTCGCCGCTGGCCGACGAATACCACCGCATGGTCGCCGGCATCGGCGACGCGGTCCGTTTCATGGAGACGCTGTCGGGTTCGGAAGTGCACAACCTCAACCGGGTGGACTTCTACACCTCGCACGAGGCGCTGCTGTTGCCCTACGAGGAGGCGCTGACCCGGCAGGTGCCGCGGCAGTGGGGCTGGTTCAACCTGAGCACCCATTTTCCGTGGATCGGCATGCGCACCGCGGCGCTCGACGGTGCCCACGTCGAGTACTTCCGCGGCATCCGCAACCCGGTGGCGGTCAAGATCGGGCCGTCGCTGGCGCCGGACCTGCTGCTGCGGCTGGTCGACGTGCTGAACCCGGAGGACGAACCCGGCCGGCTGACCCTGATCCATCGCATGGGCGCCGCGCAGGTGGCCGAACGGCTGCCGCCGCTGCTGGACGCGGTGCGGCGCGAGGGCCGCCGCGTGCTCTGGGTCTGCGACCCGATGCACGGCAACACCGAGGCCACCGCCAACGGCTACAAGACCCGCCGCTTCGCCAACATCCGCAGCGAACTGGAGCAGGCCTTCGACCTGCACGCGGCGGCCGGCACCCGCCTGGGCGGCGTGCACCTGGAGCTGACCGGCGAGGATGTCACCGAATGCCTGGGCGGCGCGCGCGAACTGACCGAGGGCGACCTGTCGCGCGCCTACCGCTCGACCGTCGACCCGCGCCTGAACTACGAGCAGGCGCTGGAGACGGCGATGCTGATCGTGCGCAAGCAGGGCCAGCTGGCGGCGCCGGCCGGGCGTTAGCCGCCTGTGACGCGGACGCGGCTCATTCCAGCAGCGTCGACCGCAGCCCGGGCGGCCTGCGGGCCTGTGTGGCCCGTTCGAAGGCGTAGGCGATCGCGATCAGACGGGGTTCGCTCCAGGCCGGTCCCATGAACACGATGCCCACGGGAAGCCCGTGCACCTGTCCGGCGGGCACGGTTACGCTCGGGTAGCCGGCGACCGCCGCGGCCGAGTAGCCGGCACCGCGGAAATGGTCGCCATTGACCGGGTCCACCGTCCAGGCGGGACTGACTGCGGTGGTCAGCAGAGCGTCGAGCCGGTGCCGGGCGATCGTCGCATCGATTCCCCGGGGTCCGGCGAGCCGGCGCGCCTGTTCGCGGGCGCGGCGGTAGGCGGGGTCCGTGAGCGGGCCCTTTTCAGCCGCCATCTCGAACAGCTCCTGTCCGAACCAAGACATCTGCCTGCCGGCGTTGTCGCGGTTGAATTCCATCAGCGCGTCGAGCGTGCGCACCGGCGCGCCGCTCTCGTGCAGATAGGCCTCCAGCGCCGGCCGGAATTCGTGCAGCAAGGCATCGAATGATGGACGGCCGAACTGGCCGTGCGTGGAAAGGTCGGCCGGGTCGACGATCTCGGCACCCGCCGCGCGCAGGGCCGAGATCGCCGCTTCCATCACCTGGTCGACGCCGTCATGGAAACCCATCGCCTTGCGCATGACTCCGATGCGGGCACCGCGCAGGCCATCCGGGTCGAGGAAGACGGTGTAGTCGTCGTGGATGTGTCCCGTGGCGGAGGATGTGGCTTCGTCCCGCGTGTCGGCGCCTGCGAGTCCGTTGAGCAGTGCGGCGGCGTCTGCGACGCGTTGCGCCATCGGACCTGCCGTGTCCTGTGCAGGCGAGATCGGGACGATTCCGTGGCGGCTGACCAGGCCGACGGTCGGCTTGATCCCGACCACGCCGTTGACCGCGGCCGGGCACAGGATCGAGCCGTTGGTCTCGGTGCCGACCGCCAGGGGAGCCAGACCGGCCGCCACTGCGACCGCCGAGCCGGAACTGGAACCGCATGGGCTCCGATCGAGGATGTAGGGGTTTCGGGTCTGCCCGCCCACCGCGCTCCAGCCGCTGGCGGAACGAGTCGAGCGGAAATTGGCCCATTCGCTGAGATTGGCCTTGCCGAGGACGATGGCGCCGGATTCGCGCAGTCGCGCAACCAGGTGCGCGTCCCGTGTCGGGCGATGTCCGGCGAGCGCCAGCGAACCGGCACTGGTGGCCATGCCGGTAGCGTCGATATTGTCCTTGAGCAGCACCGGGATGCCGTGCAGCGGACCGCGCACTTGGCCGGCGGCGCGTTCCGCGTCGAGCCGCTCGGCCTCGGCGAGCGCATCCGGGTTGAGTTCGATGACGGCATTCAGGCGCGGGCCCGCATCGTCGAGCGCGGCGATTCGCGCGCGATAGAGTTCGACCAGGTCACGTGCGCTCAGGCGCCCCTCGGCCATGGCTGCCTGCAGTTGCGAGACGGCGACATCCTCGGGGGCGAACCGTGCCGCAGGCTGCTGCTGCGGGGTCTCAGGCGCTGGCGCCGGAGCCGGTGCCCGCGAGCAGGCGACGAGCAGCACGCCGGTCAACCAGAACAGCTGTCGATGCATGAAGGTGGTCCTGGCGGAACGGCTCGGGGATCGTGTCGTGCGATCCATTCTGGCCAGCGGGCCCTGCCGAGACGGTGGATGTCAGGCCGACGCTAGCCTACGCCGGCACGGCGCGCAAGGCGGGCACCGGGATCATGGCGTTGCGGTCCCCTGCAACGGCCAGCATGCGATCGTGCGGTAGCCGAATCGGCCGCTCTCGACCAGGTGCAACGCGTCCACGCGCAAGGTCGGGAATCCCGCCCGCGGCATGGCAGGCACGGGCAGCGGGCGGGAACGCCCGGCATAGGCCAAGGTGACATGGGGGGATGGATCGCGGGTTTCCGGGAGACCGCCGGAAGCGCGCACCGCCGCTTCGACCGCAGCGAACAGGGCCAGAAGGGTCGGTTCTGCGCATGCACGGGCGACGAGCGCCTGCGGCCAGACCTCGATCCGTTCCAGAGGGACGGAGCAGGGAGCGGCATCCCGGCAAACAGGCGCGAGAAGAGCCGGCAAGGCACGCAGTACTTCGGCTGCCAGTGCCGGTCCGTCACCCAGGTAACGCACGGTCATGTGCAGCCGGTCCCGCGGTCGCCAGCGCAGTCGCGCCGCGTGGACGCCCAGGCAGTCGCGCACGCTGCGCTGGAGGTCCGCCAGGGCGGCGCGCGCTTCGTCGTCCGGCATCCAGGCGACGAAGACGCTCATGGCCGCGGCTCAGGCGGCGCGGCTGGCGCGCTTGCGGTCGACTTCGGTGCGCAGCTTCTTGCGCAGCCGGATCTGCCGCGGGGTGACTTCGACCAGCTCGTCGTCGTCGATGAACTCCAGCGCCTGCTCCAGCGACAGCCTGACCGGCGGCACCAGGCCTTCGTCCTGGTCCTTGCCGGCGGCGCGGAAGTTGGTCAGCTGCTTGCCGCGCAGCGCGTTCACCGTCAGGTCGTTGTCCTTGCTGTGGATGCCGACGATCTGGCCCTCGTAGATCTCCTCGCCCGGCTCGATGAACAGCCGGCCGCGCTCCTGCATGGCGACCTGCGCATAGGCGGGGGAGGGCCCGGTGCCGTTGGAGACCAGCACGCCGTTGATGCGCTGGCCGATCTCGCCCTCGGCCTTCGGCCCGTAGTGGTCGAACACGTGGAACAGCAGGCCGGTGCCGGCGGTGAGGGTGCGGAACTCGGTCTGGAAGCCGATCAGGCCGCGCGCCGGGATGATGAACTCCAGGCGCACCCGGCCCTTGCCGTCGGGCTCCATGTTCTGCAGCAGCGCCTTGCGCTCGCCGAGGCGGCCCATGACCGCGCCCTGGAACTGCTCCTCCAGATCGACGACGAGCTGCTCGTAGGGCTCCTGCAGCACGCCGTCGATCTCGCGGATGATGACTTCCGGACGCGACACCGCCAGCTCATAGCCTTCCCGGCGCATGGTCTCGATCAGGATCGACAGGTGCAGCTCGCCGCGGCCGGAGACCTTGAACTTGTCGGCGTCGGCGGTGTCCTCGACCTTGAGCGCAACGTTGTGCTGGGTCTCGCGGGTGAGCCGGTCGCGCAGCTGGCGCGAGGTCAGGAACTTGCCGCCGCTGCGCTCCTTGACGCCCGCGAACGGCGAGTCGTTGACCTGGAAGGTCATCGAGATGGTCGGCTCGTCGACCGCCAGCACCGGCAGCTGCTCGACCGCGGCCGGGTCGCAAAGCGTGTCGGAGATGCCGATGCCCTCGATCCCGGAAAAGGCGATGATGTCGCCGGCCCGGGCCTCCGGAACCTCGATCCGCTCCAGGCCCATGAAGCCCAGCACCTGCAGCACCTTGCCGTTGCGGGTGGTGCCCGCGCGGTCGACGACCACGACCTGCTGGTTGGTGCTCACGCGGCCGCGCTGGATCCGGCCCACGCCGATGATGCCGACGTAGTTGTTGTAGTCCAGCGAGGTCACGCGCATCTGGAACGGGCCGTCCGGGTCGACCGGCGGCGCCGGCACGTGGGTGCAGACGGCCTCGAACAGCGCGGTCATGTCGCCCTCGCGCACGTCGTCCGACAGCCCGGCGAAACCCTGCAGGCCGGAGGCGTAGACCACCGGGAAGTCGAGCTGCTCCTCGGTGGCGCCGAGCCGGTCGAACAGGTCGAAGGTCTGGTCCAGCACCCAGCTCGGGCGCGCGCCGGGGCGGTCGACCTTGTTGATCACCACGATCGGCTTGAAGCCCATCGCGAACGCCTTCTGGGTCACGAACCGGGTCTGCGGCATCGGCCCGTCCATGGCGTCGACCAGGATCAGGACCGAGTCCACCATCGACAGCACGCGCTCGACCTCGCCGCCGAAGTCGGCGTGGCCCGGGGTGTCGACGATGTTGATGCGCCAGGTCTGGCCGGACTTCGGGTCGGTCCAGCGGATCGCCGTGTTCTTGGAGAGGATGGTGATGCCGCGCTCCTTCTCCAGGTCGTTGCTGTCCATCACCCGGTCGGGCACGGCCGCGCGCTCGTTCAGGGTGCCGGACTGCTTGAGCAGCTGGTCGACCAGGGTGGTCTTGCCATGGTCGACGTGGGCGACGATGGCGATGTTGCGCAGGCGTTCGACGGACTGGGATTCGGACATGCGGAAAGCGCGCCGGGAGCGGCGCGAGGGCAGCGACAGGAAGCCGGACATTATAGCCGGCGCGCGTGTCCGGTGCCGGCCGTGCGCGCGGCATGCGGTATCCTAGCCGGCCCCGTTCAGGAAGCCCGCACGCGCGGCGCCCGACGGCCTCCCCCAAGCCGCAGGAACCTCCCCCATGAGCCTCATCGCCACCTTCCAGACCGACCGCGGCCCGATCCGGGTCGAGCTGGCCGCCGACAAGGCGCCGCTGACCGTCGCCAACTTCGTCAATCTCGCGCGCCGCGGCTTCTACGACGGCCTCAGCTTCCACCGGGTGATCGGCGACTTCATGATCCAGGGCGGCTGCCCGCAGGGCACCGGCACCGGCGGCCCCGGCTACCGCTTCGAGGACGAGACGTCCAACGGCCTGTCCCACGAGCGCGGGGTGCTGTCGATGGCCAACGCCGGTCCCGGCACCAACGGCAGCCAGTTCTTCATCACCCACGTGGCCTGCCCGTGGCTGGACGGCAAGCACACGGTGTTCGGCAAGGTGGTGGAAGGCCAGGAAGTGGTCGACAAGGTGGAGCAGGGCGACACCATCCGCTCGGTCGTCGTCGAGGGCGACGCCGATGCCGCGCTGGCGGCGAAGGCCGACCGCGTGGCGGAGTGGAACCGCACGCTCGACGCCAACGCCTGACCGGCGCGCCCGTCGCCCGGGCGGCACGGCGGCCGCGCCCACGGCCGCCTGCGGGCATCCGCGCCGTCGGCCCGCGCCGGCCCGGCCGGACCGCGCATGCTAGAATTCCGGGGCTTGCTGCGGCGCCCGCGGGCGCGCGCCTGCCGCTGCCATCGCCCGACCCGACCCCACCCGAGAGGTAGCGCATGTCCCAGCTCGCCCGGCGCATCGGCCGCGCCAAGCCCAGCGCGATCATGCAGATCGCCGAGAAGGCCAGGCGCCTGCAGGCCGAGGGCCGCGACATCATCAGCTTCTCGATCGGCGTGCCGAATTTCCTGCCGGGCGGGCATGTCTACGCCGCCGCGCGCCAGGCGCTCGAGCACGACTCCGGCCAGTACGGCAGCAACCGCGGCAGCGAGGCGCTGCTCGACGCCTTCCTGGCGCACATGGCGCAGATCGGGCTCACCGGCTACACCCGCGCCAACCTCGCCACCGGCATCGGCGCCAAGCACGTGCTCTACAACCTGGCCGAGGCGCTGCTGGACGAGGGCGACACCATCGCCTTCCCGACGCCGTACTGGACCAGCTACCTGGACATCGCCGAGATCGTCGACGCCAAGGTCGAGCTGCTGCCGTGCGGGCCCGCGCAGGACTACAAGCTCACGCCGGCGCAGCTGGACGCCGCGCTGGCGAAAAAGCCGCGGGTGTTCCTGTTCAACAACCCCTCCAACCCCACCGGCATGGTCTATTCGCGCGCCGAGATCGCCGCGCTGGCCGACGTGCTGGCGGAGCATCCGGACACGTGGGTGATCACCGACGACATCTACAACCGGATGGTGTTCGACGGCGTCGGCTACCACAACTTCGTGCACGCGCGGCCGGAGCTGCGCGACCGGGTGGTGTTCGTCGACTCGATCTCCAAGACCTACGGCATGCCCGGCTGGCGCGTGGGCCTGATGGCCGGCCCCGAGGCGGTGGCGCAGGCGGTCGTGACCCTCAATTCCAACCACATCACCAACCTGCCGGAGATCACGCAGGCCGCGGCGGTCGCCGCGCTGACCGGGCCGCAGGACGTGCCGCGCGCCAAGTGCGCCGAGTTCCAGGCCAAGCGCGACCAGGTACTGGCGGTGCTGGACGCCATCCCCGGCGTGGTCTGCCCGCGGCCGCAGGGCGCCTTCTACGTGTTCCCGGACGTGAGCTGCGCGTTCGGGAAGACGCACGGCCCGACCGGCGCGAGGATCGAGGACGACGTGTCCTTCTGCGCCGCGCTGCTGGAGGCCAAGGGCGTGGCCTGCGTGCCGGGCTCGGCCTTCGGCGAGCCGCGTTCGTTGCGCATCAGCTACACCTGCCCGACGCCGCAACTCGCCCCGGGCATGCAGCGCTTCAAGGAGTTCTTCTCCGAACTGCGGTGACTGGCGATTCGGGATCGGCGATCCGAAAGAACCGCCCCCGTACCCGTCCGCCTCCCGCCCGTCGTCCAATCACGAATCACGAATCACGAATCACGGAGCTTCACCATGAAATCCCCCATCCGAGTCGCCGTCACCGGCGCCGCCGGCCAGATCGGCTACGCCCTGCTGTTCCGCATCGCCTCGGGCGAGATGCTGGGCCGCGACCAGCCGGTGATCCTGCAGCTGCTGGAACTGCCGATGGACAAGGCGCAGGCGGCGCTGCGCGGGGTGATGATGGAGCTGGAGGACTGCGCCTTCCCGCTGCTGGCCGGCATGGTCGGCACCGACGATCCGATGGTGGCGTTCAAGGACGCCGACGTCGCCCTGCTGGTCGGCGCCAGGCCGCGCGGTCCCGGCATGGAGCGCAAGGACCTGCTGCTGGAGAACGCGAAGATCTTCACCGCACAGGGTGCGGCGCTGGACGCGGTCGCCAGCCGCGACGTCAAGGTGCTGGTGGTCGGCAACCCGGCCAACACCAATGCCTACATCGCGATGAAGTCGGCGCCGGGGCTGCCGCCCGAAAACTTCACCGCCATGCTGCGCCTGGACCACAACCGCGCGCTGAGCCAGCTGGCCGCCAAGGCGGGCGTGCCGGTCGGCGACATCCGCAGGCTGGTGGTCTGGGGCAACCACAGCCCGACCATGTACCCGGACTACCGCTTCGCGACCGCCGGCGGCGCTTCGCTGTCCGACAAGGTCGGGGATGCGGACTGGAACGCCAACGAGTTCATCCCCAAGGTGGCCAAGCGCGGCGCGGCGATCATCGAGGCGCGCGGCCTGTCCTCGGCCGCGTCCGCGGCCAACGCCGCCATCGACCACGTGCGCGACTGGCTGCTCGGCAGCGGCGGCGAGTGGGTGACCATGGGCGTGCCCTCCGACGGCAGCTACGGCATCCCGGAAGGGCTGATCTACGGTTTCCCGGTGACCACGCAGGACGGCCGCTACCGGATCGTGCGCGACCTGCCCATCGACGAGTTCAGCCGCGGGCGCATGGACGCGACCCTGGCCGAGCTCGAGGAAGAACGCGCCGGCGTCGCCCACCTGCTCTGAACGGCGCGCACGGCCGCGCCGGCGCCCGGCACACGAGGACAGCCATGGCCAACGACACCGCAGGCGCCCGCTTCCGCGCCGCCCTCCGCGAGGAATCGCCGCTGCAGGTCATGGGCGCGATCACCGCCTATGCCGGGCTGATGGCCAGGCGCGTGGGCTACCGCGCCCTGTACCTGTCCGGCGGCGGCGTGGCCGCCAATTCGCTGGGCGTCCCGGACCTGGGCATCAGCACCATGGAGGACGTGCTCACCGACGCGCGCCGGATCGTGGAGGCCACCGGCATGCCGCTGCTGGTCGACGTCGACACCGGCTGGGGCGGGGCGTTCAACATCGCCCGCACCATCCGCAGCTTCGAGCGCGCCGGCGTCGCCGCGGTGCACCTGGAGGACCAGGTAGGCCAGAAGCGCTGCGGGCACCGGCCCGGCAAGGAAGTGGTGCCGCGCGCCGAGATGGTGGACCGGGTCAAGGCCGCGGTCGATGCACGCACGGACGACGCGTTCGTGATCATGGCGCGCACCGACGCGGCGGCGGTGGAGGGCATCGACGCCGCGATCGAGCGCGCGGTAGCCTACGTGGAGGCCGGCGCGGACATGGTCTTCCCGGAAGCGATGCGGACCCTGGACGACTACCGGCGCTTCCGGGCGGCGGTGCGGGTGCCGATCCTGGCCAACCTCACCGAATTCGGCTCCACTCCGTACTTCACCGTCGACGAGCTACGTTCGGCCGACGTCGACATCGCGCTGTACTGCTGCGGCGCCTACCGCGCCATGAACAAGGCCGCGCTGCATTTCTACGAGACGGTGCGACGCGACGGCACCCAGAAGCACATCATCGACGCGCTGCAGACCCGCGACGAGCTGTACGACTTCCTCGGCTACCACGCCTGGGAGGACAAGCTCGACGCCCTGTTCGCGCGCGGCAACGACCAGGAGTAGACCGTGACCGAAACCAGTCCCCTTCCCAGGCCCAAGAAGTCCGTCGCCCTGTCCGGCACCGCCGCAGGCAATACCGCGCTGTGCACGGTCGGGCGCAGCGGCAACGACCTGCATTACCGCGGCTACGACATCCAGGACCTGGCCACGCAGTCCAGCTTCGAGGAGGTCGCGCACCTGCTGGTGCACGGTGCGCTTCCGACCCCGGCGCAGTTGTCCGGATACCGGACCAAGCTGCGGCGCCTGCGCGGCCTGCCGGCGATCGTCGCCGAGGCGCTGGAGCTGGTGCCGGCCAACGCCCACCCGATGGACGTGCTGCGCACCGGCTGCTCGGTGCTGGGCACGGTGCTGCCCGAGCGCGACGGCCATCCGCCGGCCGAGGCCCGCGACATCGCCGACCGCCTGGTCGCCTCGTTCGGCTCGATGCTGCTGTACTGGGGGCACTTCACCCGCAACGGCCGCCGCATCGACACCGAGACCGACGACGATTCGGTGGCCGCGCACTTCCTGCACCTGCTGCACGGCCGGCCGCCGAGCGCGCTGCATGCCGATTCCCTCGACAAATCGCTGATCCTGTACGCCGAGCACGAGTTCAATGCCTCGACCTTCGCCGCGCGGGTGATCGCCGGCACCGGTTCGGACATGTTCTCGTGCCTGACCGGCGCGATCGGCGCGCTGCGCGGCCCCAAGCACGGCGGGGCGAACGAGGTGGCGATGGAGATCATCGGCCGCTACGCGACGGCCGACGAGGCCGAGGCCGACATCCGCGCGCGCATCGAACGGCGCGAGATCATCATCGGCTTCGGCCACCCGGTCTACACCATCGGCGATCCGCGCAACCCGATCATCAAGCGGATCAGCCGCAAGCTGTGCGAGGAGGGCGGCAACATGCGGCTGTTCGAGGTGTCCGAGCGCATCGAGACGCTGATGATGGACACCAAGAAGATGTTCCCGAACCTGGACTGGTACAGCGCCAGCGCCTACCACATGATGGGCATCCCGACGCCGATGTTCACGCCGCTGTTCGTGATCGCCCGCACCACCGGCTGGGCCGCGCACGTGATCGAGCAGCGCGAGGACGGCAAGATCATCCGCCCCAGCGCCAACTACACCGGCCCCGAGGACCGCGCGTACGTCCCGCTCGACGAGCGCTGAGCGCGTCCGGAACGCAGGCCAGGCTTGCGGGTCCCGCCGCGGCCTGTCGGCCGGTAGTCGCTTTTCCCTCGGTCAGGGCTCCCGCACGCGGGAGTCCGGCCCGGCGCATGGCGCCGGGCGGTCGCACGGACGCGCGGCAGTGCCGCGCAAGCGGTCCGGGCTCACCCTGCCCTGACTCGGGCGCGCGTCATCGGTGGCGCGCTTGTCGCGAACACCGGCCACCAGTCCGCAGCTTGCGGGGGACCGTCAGGCCGCGGCTTCGCTTGTTCGACCGAAGAGCCGAAACCCACGTC
Organism: Gammaproteobacteria bacterium; assembly: GCA_046566095.1. Classification (GTDB taxonomy): domain Bacteria; phylum Pseudomonadota; class Gammaproteobacteria; order Xanthomonadales; family Xanthomonadaceae; genus CAMPJU01. Next base: position 18,335 of record JBKHXI010000142.1, read on the forward strand.
GGGTGCGGCGTCCGCCGGGCCGAAGTCGAAAAAATGGCTCAGCGCTCATCGCCCGCGGGTAGCTTTGCGGTTGCTATATGGGGCGCAGGCCTTCAGCCCGCAGCGCCGCCTGGACGCCGGCATCGGCCTGCATGCGCTCGACGAAGGCCTGCAGCCGGTCGAGGCCGGACAGGTCGACGCCGGCCGCCTTCGCCCAGCGCAGGACCACGTACAGGTAGGGATCGGCGAAGCTGCGGAAGCCGG
>JBKHXI010000143.1:0-6212 GCA_046566095.1 Gammaproteobacteria bacterium
CCCCGGGTGGCCTCGATCCGGTGCGGCAAGGCCACCGGTACCGTCGCGGGCGCCTGCGGATCGGCCGCCGGCAGCCGCCAGTCGGCATAGGCGATCCGCCAGCCGCCCTGCTCCATCGTCGCCAGCCGGCCGTCGGCGCCGAAGGCCAGCGCCGCCGGGCCCTGGTCCGGCGCGCGCACGCCGCGCAGCCAGTCCGGCAACGCCGCGACCGGGATCTCCCAGCCGGTGCTCTCGCGGAGCATCTGCCCGGGATCGGCGCCGTGGCGCGGGCCGCCGTCCAGGCCTTCGAGCACGGCGCCGCCGGCGTCGCCACGCAGCCGCCAGCTCTGGCGCGTAACCGGGGCGCTGAGCGCGACCTCGTAGCGCGCACCGGCCTGCTGCCAGTCGAGCCGGCCGCTGCCGCCCTGGCGGCCGTTGCTCAAGGCCACCCGGCCGGCCAGCGACCAGTGCGGATCGGCCCGCAAGGCCAGCTCGCGGGACTCCTGCGCCGCCAGCGCGGCCGCCGCGGCCACCGGCGGGGCCTGCCGCACCGGCTGCCCGGCGCAGGCGGCCAGGCCGGCCGCCGCCAACGCCAGCAACGCCGGTGCCGCGGCGCCCGGATGCCGGCGGCGGCCGGTCGCGGTCGGGCGGCAGCCGCGACCGCTCACGTGCCCATCCCGGTCTTGTCGAGCGCCCGCTGCAGGGCGCGGTTGTCGGGATCCAGTTCGCGCGCCTGATCGAACCATTCGCGGGCCTCCTCGCGCCGGCCCAGCACCCACAGCACCTCGGCGATGTGGGCGGCGATTTCGGCGTCCTTCTGCATGGCGAACGCGCGCCGCAGTTCCACCAGCGCGTCCTCGTGGCGGCCGAGCCGGTACAGCACCCAGCCGTAGCTGTCGATGATCGCGGCGTTGTCGGGCTCGGCCACGCGGGCGCGGTCGATCAGTTCCAGCGCCTCGGTGTAGCGGTCGGTGCGGTCGGCCAGGGTGTAGCCCAGGGCGTTGAGCGCGGCCACGTTGTCCGGGTCGGCGACCAGGATACTGCGCAGGTCGGCCTCGGCGCGCGGGATGTCGTCGCGCCGTTCCCAGGCCAGGGCGCGGGAATACAGCAGCGCCGGGTCGTCGGGGTAGGCGGCAAGGCCGCGGGCGAAGGCCGCCATCTCGGCCTCGTCGTCGCCGGCCTCGCGATGCAGCTCGGCCTCGACCAGGTAGGCGTCGCGGCGCGCGTCCTCGTGCACGTCGGCGTCCGACTGCAGCGCGCGCAGCAGGGCCAGGGCCTCGTCGGCGCGATCGAGCTTGTGCAGCACGCTGGCCGAGCGCAGCCGGGCGACCAGGCGCTGCGGCCCGCCGGGCACGCTCTCGTACCAGCGCAGGGCTTCCTCGTGGCGTTCCAGGAACTCGGCCACCTGGCCGAGCAGCAGCCGCCGTTGCGGCTCGGGACTGGTGGAGCCGCGCTGCAGGTCCTGGTACAGGGCGGCCAGCGCCTCCTTGTCCTCGGCCTTGGCCAGCAGCGAGGCGCGCAGGCCCAGGGTCGAATCGTCCTGCGGCCCGCGCGCCAGGATCGCGGCGGCGCGCCCGGGTTCGCCGATCGCGTCGTACTCGGCGGCCAGCGCCATGCGCAGTTCCTCGACCAGCAGCGCCTCGGGCTCGAGCGCCGCCAGCGCGGCCATCGCCTCCTCGCGGCGGCCGGATTCGCGCAGCTGGCTGGCGCGCAGCAGCGCCACCCGCGGCTGGTCGGGGAAGCGGACGACCACCTCGGCCACGATCCGCTCGGCCAGTTCCGGCTGGTCCAGGCGTTGGGCCAGCCCGCCGAAGGCCAGCCAGGCCTGGAGCTGGTCGGGAATGGCCCCGGCATCGACCAGCGCGGCCAGCACCCGCCCGGCCAGGGCCAGGTCCTTGCCGCCCGAACCCAGCGCGCCGAGCGCCAGCCGCCAGCCGTCGTCGTCGCGCTCGCGCGCCAGCGCCACCAGGCTGCGCCGGGCCGCGCGCTCCTGGCCGCGGCGCAGGGCCAGCGTGGCCTCGGCCGCGCGCAGCGGCAGCGACTGCGGTGCGCTGCGGCGCCACAGCGCGACCGCCTCGCCCGCGGTGCGGTCGTCGTCCGCCAGCAGGGCGATGCGCGCCGCGCGCGCCGCAAGCCCGGCATCGCCCGCGGCCGCGCGCGCCGCCTCCAGGTACCAGCCCGCGGCTTCCTTGAGCTTGCCGGCCTGCAGCGCGTACTCGCCGGCCATGCTCGCCTGCAGCGCCCGTGCGCGCGCATCCAGCGGCAGCGGCGCCTGCAGCCGCTGCAGCGGCTGCGGCGGTTGCGCGGCCGGTCGCGCCGGCTGCGCCGCCGCGGCGGGCAGCCAGGCCAGCAGGCCGGCGAGCGCCAGCGCCGGCAGCGCGGCGCGCAGGCGCCCGCAGCCCGTTCCCGCACCCCCGGCGTGGCGCCGCACCGTGCGGCCGGCGCGGCCGGTAGAATTGGATATTCCCGGCATTTCGCCAGCTTAGCGCAAGCAACTGAACGGATGAGTGGTGCCCATGCCAGCCCGGGCCCGGCGGCCCGCGACGCCAGCGACGACGCCCGCCTGCATGTCCTCGGCATCAACCACCAGACCGCGCCGGTCCAGCTGCGCGAGCGGGTGGCCTTCGCCGACGCGCAGGTGGATGCGGCGCTGGCGTCGCTGCGCGCGCTGCCGACGGTGCACGAGGTCGCGCTGCTGTCGACCTGCAACCGGACCGAGGTCTACGCGCTGGCCGACGACGACGGCGCCGCGCTGGCGCACTGGCTGGCGGCCCATGCCGGCGCCGACGATCCGCGGCGCGCGCTCGACGCCTACCTGTACCGCCACGTCGACGACGCCGCGGTCCGGCACCTGTTCCGGGTCGCCACCGGCCTGGATTCGATGGTGCTCGGCGAGCCGCAGATCCTCGGCCAGGTCAAGGCGGCCTGGGCCGCGGCCCGCAGCGCCGGGGCGCTCGGCAACCGCCTCGACCGCCTGTTCCAGCACGCCTTCGCCACCGCCAAGCGCGCGCGCACCGACACCCGGATCGGCGCCAACCCGGTGTCGGTCGCCTCGGCGGCGGTGCGGCTGGCGCAGGAATCCTTCGCGCGCCTGGACGAATCCACGGTGCTGCTGGTCGGCGCCGGCGAGACCGTCGAACTGGCCGCGCGGCACCTGGCCGAGGCGCGGGTGCGCCGGCTGCTGGTCGCCAACCGCACCCTCGCCCACGCCCAGGAGCTGGCCTCGCGCCACGGCGGCGTCGCGCTGCCGCTGCAGGACCTGGGCCGGCACCTGGCCGAAGCCGACATCGTGCTGTCGGCCACCGCCAGCCGCGCGCCGGTGATCGCCCGGGAACAGGTCGCCGCCGCGCTCGCGCAGCGGCGCCACCGGCCGATGCTGCTGCTCGACCTGGCGGTCCCGCGCGACATCGATCCGTCGGTGGCGGAACTGCGCGACGCCTACCTGTACAGCGTCGACGACCTCGAACGCGCGGTCGACGACAACCGCCGCAGCCGGCGCGAGGCCGCCGCCGAGGCCGAGGCGATCATCGAACTGCAGGCCGCGCGCTTCATGGAGACGGTGCTGGCCGCCGGCCACCAGGCGCCGCTGCGGCGGCTGCGCGCGCATGGCGCCGGTGCGCGCGACGCGGCGCTGGCGCGCGCGCGCCTGCAGCTGGCCGCCGGCCGCGACCCGTCCGAGGTGCTCGAGGCACTGGCCCACCGCCTGACCAACCGCCTGCTGCACGCCCCGACCGCGGCCCTGCGCGAGGCGGCGCTGCGCGGCGACCTGGACCTGGTGCGCGCGGCCGAACGCCTGTTCCCCGAGGCAGGCGCGCCGGCCGGCGACGGCGGCAGCGGCGAAGACCCCGGCCCATGAGGCCCGGCCTGCGCCGCAAGCTCGAGGCCCTGGCCGAACGCCGCGAGGAACTCGCGCGCCTGCTCGCCGAGCCGGACCTGGCCGCCGACGCCGCGCGCTTCCGCGCGCTCTCGCGCGAGTTCGCCAGGCTCGAGCCGGTGGCCACGGCACTGGCCGAGGAGACGCGGGTGCGCGCCGACTTCGCCGCGGCCGAGGCGATGCGCGCCGACCCGGCGCTGCGCGACGACCCGGCGATGCGCGCGCTCGCCGAGGAGGAGGCCGAGGCCGCCAACGCGCGCCTGGCCGAACTCGAGGCCGAGCTGATGGCGCAGCTGGCGCCGCGCGACCCGCGCGACGAGGGCAACCTGTACCTGGAAGTGCGCGCCGGCACCGGCGGCGACGAGGCCGCGCTCTTCGCCGGCGACCTGTTCCGGATGTACGGCCGCTACGCCGAGCGCCGCGGCTGGAAGCTCGAGGTCGAGTCGGCCAGCCCCGGCGAGCACGGCGGCTACAAGGAGATCGTCGCGCGGGTGGTCGGCGAGGGCGCGTATTCGCGGCTGAAGTACGAGTCCGGCACCCACCGCGTGCAGCGGGTGCCGGCTACCGAGTCGCAGGGCCGGATCCACACCTCGGCGGCGACCGTGGCGATCATCGCCGAGGACGACAGCGAGGTCGCGGTCGAACTGGATCCCTCCGACCTGCGCGTGGACACCTTCCGCTCCTCCGGCGCCGGCGGGCAGCACGTCAACAAGACCGATTCGGCGATCCGCATCACCCACCTGCCCAGCGGGCTGGTGGTCGAATCGCAGACCGAGCGCAGCCAGCACGCCAACCGCGACAAGGCCATGAAGCGGCTGCAGGCGCTGCTGGTGGATGCGGAGCTCTCCCGGCGCCAGGCCGCGCAGGCGGCCGAGCGCCGCATCCAGGTCGGCAGCGGCGACCGCAGCCAGCGCATCCGCACCTACAACTTTCCGCAGGGCCGGGTGACCGACCACCGGGTCGAGGGCCTGACCCTGTACGACCTGCCGGCCGTGCTGGAGGGCGACCTGGACCCGCTGATCGACCGCCTCGCCCGCGAGGACCAGGCCGACGCCCTGGCGCGGCTGGCGCACGAGGACTGAGCCGATGCACACCCGGGCCCGCACCACGCACCGCGCATCCGCATGAGCGGCATCGGCATCCGTCGCGCGGGCCTGGACGACCTCGATGCGCTGGTGCCGCTGTTCGAAGGCTACCGCCGCTTCTACGGCCAGCCTGGCGACCTGCCGCGGGCGCGCGGCTTCCTGCGCGAGCGGCTCGCGTGCGGCGAGTCGGTCGTACTGCTTGCCGGGATCGCCGCGGACGGCACCGGGCCGGCGGCCGGCTTCGCCCAGCTCTATCCTGTGTTCTCCTCGGTACGGACCGCGCGGGCCTGGCTGCTCAACGACCTGTTCGTCGCGACCGCTGCGCGCCGACGCGGCGTCGGCCGGGCCCTGCTGGACGCGGCCGCCGCGTTCGCGCGCGCCGATGGCGCCGTCGCGCTGATGCTGGAAACCGGGCGCGGGAACGACGACGCCCGCGCCCTGTATCGTTCCGCGGGGTGGCACGAGGACGATACCCAGTGGTACTCGCTGGACCTGGCGTCCTGTCCCGGAAATGCCCCTCACAAGAAGCTGTCATCCTGAGCGAAGCCTTCAGCCCTCGCGAAGGCGGGGGGAAGGATCTGTTTTCAAGCAGATTCCTCACTGCGTTCGGAATGACACCGGGGGATGCGGTCGTCCGGCAATTTGCGGGACAGGACACTTGCGGCGGACGACTGCAAGAAGTTGTCATCCTGAGCGAAGCGAAGGATCTGTTTTCAAGCAGATTCCTCACTGCGTTCGGAATGACACCGGGGGGATGCGGTCGTCCGGCAATTTGCGGGACAGGACACTGGCGGCGGGCGACTGATGGGCGACGGGCCCGGGGATTACACCCCCCGGCTGCATCCGGGCTACGCTTGGTGCATGAGCGCCAACGCCATCGAATTCGTCCCGCTGACGCTGTGCGTGCTGACCGTGTCGGACACGCGCACGTCCGCGGACGACAGTTCCGGCGACTACCTCGCCGCCGCCCTGGCCGAAGCCGGCCACCGGCTGCACGGGCGCGCGCTGCTGCCGGACGACAAGTACCGGCTGCGGGCGCAGGTCTCGCAGTGGATCGCCGATCCCGGGGTCGACGGCATCCTGGTCACCGGCGGTACCGGCTTCACCGGCCGGGATTCCACGCCCGAGGCGCTGCTGCCCCTGCTCGACAAGCCGATGCCCGGCTTCGGCGAGCTGTTCCGGGCGCTGAGCTTCGAGGAGATCGGCACCAGCACCCTGCAGTCGCGCGCGTTCGCGGGCCTGGCCAACGGCACCTTCCTGTTCGCCCTGCCCGG
>JBKHXI010000144.1:0-2942 GCA_046566095.1 Gammaproteobacteria bacterium
GGCGCGCACCAGGCGGCCGTCGCCGGCGTCGCCGACCAGGCCCGCCAGGCGCAGGCGCGTGCCGTCGAGTTCGGCGAAGGCGGCGACCGGCACGTGGCAGCTGCCGTGCAGCGCGCGGTTCATGGCCCGCTCGGCCGACACCCGCATGCGGGTATCTGCATGGTCGAGCGCTGCACACAACGCCGCCGTCGCGGCGTCGTCGTCGCGGCATTCGATGGCGATCGCGCCCTGCGCCGGCGCCGGCAGCCAGCCGGGCACGTCCAGGCGCGCGCGGATCCGCGCATCCAGGCCCAGCCGCTGCAGGCCGGCGCAGGCCAGCACGATCGCCTCGTATTCTCCGGCGTCGAGCCTGGCCAACCGCGTGTTGACGTTGCCGCGCAGGTCGCGCAGCTGCAGGTCCGGCCGCCGCGCGCGCAGCTGCGCCTGGCGCCGCAGCGACGAAGTGCCGACCCGCGCGCCGCGCGGCAATCCGTCCAGGTCCGGGTAGCGCGCGCTGACGAATGCGTCGGCATGGTCGGCGCGTTCCAGGATCGCCGGCAGCGCGAAACCGGGCTCCAGCTCCATCGGCACGTCCTTGAGCGAATGCACCGCGCAGTCGGCCTCGCCCCGCAGCATCGCCAGCTCGAGCTCCTTCAGGAACAGGCCCTTGCCGCCGATCGCCGCCAGCGAACGATCCAGCACCTCGTCGCCGCGGGTGCTCATCGGCACCAGCTCGACCGCGAGCCCGGGGTGCGCGGCGCGCAGCGCGGCGGCGACGTGTTCGCTCTGCCACAGGGCGAGCGGGCTCTTGCGGGTGGCGATGCGCAGGGTCTGCATCCGGCCATTATCGCGCGCTGCATCGGCGTTCATGACGGAGCCGCCGACACCGCCGAGACGAGGGACTCGTAGGAGCGCCCCTTGGGCGCGATTGTGCAAGCGCCGGGGCTGGCCATCGCGCCCAAGGGGCGCTCCTACGGGCGGTGGATGGGGCGCGGCGCTTACAGGTGCCGGAGGGTCTCGCGCAGGCCGGCCACGCAGCGGCGGCTGACTTCCAGCGGATGGTCGCCGTGGCGCAGGATCGCCTGCACGTGGCCGTCGGGGCTGCGGCGCAGCTCCACCAGCTCGTGGCGCGCGACCAGGCAGTTGCGGTGGATGCGCACGAAGCGGTCGCCGAACTCCTCCTCCAGCGACTTCAGCGATTCCTCGATCAGGTCCTCGCCGCGGGCGTGGTGCACCACCACGTACTTCTCCTCGGCCTGCAGGTAGCGCACGTCCTCGATCGGCACCAGGCGCAGGCTGCCGCGCAGCCGCGCACACAGGTGGCTGCGGCGCTGCGGCCTGCCGTCCGCGGAACGCCCGCGCCCGGCGGCGAAGGTCCGCACCCGCTCCAGCGCCGCCGCCAGCCGCTCGCGGCGCACCGGCTTGACCAGGTAGTCGATCGCCTCCGCGTCGAAGGCCGACAGCGCGTGTTCGTCGAAGGCGGTGCAGAACACCACCGCCGGCCGCGGCTCGAACGCGGCCAGGTGGCGCGCGGCCTCGAGCCCGTCGATCCCCGGCATCGAGATGTCCAGCAGCACCAGGTCCGGGCGATGCTCGGCGCAGGCGTGCAGCGCCTGTTCGCCGTCCGCGGCCTCGGCCACGACCTCGACCCCGTCCTGCCCGTCCAGCAGTTCGCGCAGCCGCGAACGGGCCAGCGGTTCGTCGTCGACGATGATCACCTTCACGGCACCCTCCCCGGCGCGCGTCCCTGCGATCACCTTAGCCCGGTCCGGAAGCCCTGTCCTGCAGCGGCACCCGGAACCCGGCCCGATAGTAGCCCCCGTCCCAGGCGCCGGCCATCCGCGCCTCCGGTCCGAAGGCATAGGCCAGGCGGTGGCCGATGCTGCGGCGCGCGTGGCGGGCGCCGGCGCCGTCGTCGCCCGCGCGCGGCGGCGGCGCCGGGTTGGCCACGTCGACCTGCAGCCAGCGCCCGTCCGCGCGCAGGCCGATCTCGACCGTGCCGCCCGCCGCCAGCCGCGAGACCCCGTGCAGCACCGCGTTCTCGACCAGCGGCTGCAGTACCAGCCGCGGCAGCGGCAGGTCCCAGGGCAACGGCTCCTCGCGCCGCCATTCGACCCGCAGCCGCGGCCCCAGGCGCAGCGCCTCGATCGCCAGGTAGCGCTCGGCCAGCTCGACCTCCTCGCGCAGGCTCGAGTCGCCCTGGCCGGCCCCGAGCGCGGCGCGGAACAGGTCCGACAGGTCCAGCACCGCGCGTTCGGCCACCTCCGGATCGCGCCGCACCAGCCCGGCGATCGTGTTCATGCTGTTGAACAGGAAGTGCGGGCGGATCCGCGCCTGCAGCGCATCGGCCTCGGCCCGCGCGCTGGCCCGGACCTGCGCCTGCCAGCCGTCGACCGCGTACAGGTAGCGCAGGACCACGGCCACGATCAATGCCGTCACCGCCGCGCTGCCCAGGGCGAAGCGGAGCATGGTCACGTCCTCCGGCACCAGCGCGTAGCCGAGGTTGAGGTCGATGGCGTGCACCATCGCCGCGCCGACCGCGGCCACCAGCGCGGCGGCCAGCACCGCCAGCGCGCCGCCCGCCGCCCGGCCCAGACGGGACAGCGGCGCGCGCGCCACGCACAGCAGCACCGCCACCGTCAGCGCCAGCCACAGCGCGAAACCGCTGGCCGAGGCGAAGCGGCCGAACGACCAGCGCGCGCCGCCGTCGGGCGCCAGCGCGATCACCGCCACGGTCAGCTCGGCCACGCCCAGCAGCAGCGCGATCCGCGGCAGCCGGCACAGGTCCGGCAGCCAGGGCGGCGCGCGCGCGGGCTCGGCCATGCTCAGCCGGCGCCGCGGAACCGCCGGTCCAGCCAGTCGCCCAGGTCGCCGATCTCCTCGGCGCAGACCTGGTGGGCCATCGGGTAGTCGTGCCAGTCGACCCGGAACCCGAGTTCGCGCAGCAGCGCGGCGCTGCGCTG
>JBKHXI010000145.1:0-25518 GCA_046566095.1 Gammaproteobacteria bacterium
CGGCCGGTCGGCAGCACCGGCCGGCGCGGGTTCTCGATCTGGCTGCCCATCAGCAGCAGGCCGACGCCGGTGGCGTGCACCGGGTTGCCGACCACCTCGCCCAGGCCGGTCACGTGCTGCGGGATGCCGACGCGCACGGGCATCTGCAGCATCTCCTCGGCCAGCTCGACCACGCCTTCCATCTTCGCGGCGCCGCCGGTCAGGACCATGCCGGCGCGCACGTGCTGCTCGAATCCGCTGCGCCGCAGCTCGGCCTGGACCATCTCGAAGATCTCCTCGTAGCGGGCCTGCACCGCCTGCGCCAGCGAGGCGCGCGGCATCCGCCGCGGCGGCCGGTCGCCGACGCTCGGGACCTGGATCGATTCCTCGGCGGTGGCCAGCTGCGCCAACGCGCAGGCGTAGCGCACCTTGATCTGCTCGGCCTCCGGGGTCGGCGTGCGCAGCATGTGCGCGATGTCCTCGGTGACCTTGTCGCCGGCGATCGGCAGGCTGGCGGTGTGCGCGATCGCGCCGTGCACGAACGCGGCGAGGTCGGTGGTGCCGGCGCCGATGTCGACCAGGGCCACGCCCAGTTCGCGCTCGTCGTCGGTCAGCACCGCGGTCGCCGAGGCCAGCGAGGCCAGCACCAGGTCGTCGACCTGCAGCCCGCAGCGCTGCACGCACTTGCTCACGTTCGCCGCCGCCGACTGCGCGCACACCACCAGGTGCGCGTGCACCTCCAGGCGCACGCCGGTCATGCCGACGGGATTGCGGATGCCTTCCTGCGAGTCGTCGAGCACGTAGTCGCGCGGGATCGCGTGCAGGATCTTCTGGTCGGCCGGGATCGCGACCGCCTTGGCCGCGTCCAGCACCCGGTCCAGGTCCGCGTAGCCGACCTCGCCGTCGCGGATCGGGGCGATGCCCTGCGAATTGCGGCACTGGATGTGGTTGCCGGAGATCGAGGCGTAGACCGAGCGCACCTCGCAGCCGGCCATCAGCTCGGCCTCCTCGACCGCGCGCTGGATCGACTGCACGGTCGAGTCGATGTCCACCACCACGCCGCGGCGCAGGCCGCGCGATTCGTGCGAGCCGATCCCGATCACCTCGATCGGGCTGCCCGGGGCGTACTCGCCGACCAGCGCGGTCACCTTGGAGGTGCCGATGTCCAGTCCGACGATCAGCGACTTGTCGCCTTTCCGATTCATGTCGTTCCTTGCGTGTGCGAAATCCCTCCCCCGCTTGCGGGGGGTGAGGAGGCGCGCTTACGGACCACTGGTCCGTGCGCCGACGAACGCCAGCTGGCTAGGCCAGCTGGCCGGACGGGTTGGGGTGGGGGTGCGTGACGCGACCGCGCCTGCGAAATCCGCAACGGACCGCCATCGGGCTGCGCGGCCACCTCGCCCCAGACCAGGGCGAAACCGTTCGTGTAGCGCAGGTCGGCGCGGGCCAGCGGTTCGCCGCGTTCGGCCAGCAGCCGCGGCATCGCGCGCGCGAAGCGGGCAAGCCGCGGCCGCGCGTCCTGGCGGCCGACCACGACCTCGGTACCGTCCGCAAGCGTCAGGCTCCAGCTGCCGCGGCGGTCCAGCGCGACCGCCGCCAGCCGGGCACCGCCGGCCGCGAACAGCGCCTGCGCCTCGTTGTACAGCGCCACCACCTCGCGCACCCGCGCATCCGGGCCCTCCAGCCGCGGCAGGCCCGGGGGCATTTCGATGCCCTGCGCCGGGAACAGCAGGCCGCGCCCGGACAGCACCCGGTCGTCGCCCCAGTGCGCGAACGGCATGTGCTCGACCACCCGCACCTCGAGCACGTCCGGCCAGCGCTTGCGGACTTCGGCCCGCTCCACCCACGGCAGCGCCGCGACCGCGGCGCGCGCGCCGTCCAGGTCGACCGCGAAGAAGCCGTCGCGCGCGTACGGCAGCACCGTCTCGCGCAGCCTGGCCTCGTCCACCCGCTCGAACTGGCCGTGCACGCGCAGCACCCGCAGCGGCCAGCGCTCGCTGCCGATCCAGCCGTTGACCACGGCCACCACCGGCGCCATCACCAGCGCCACCGCCAGGGCCCATGCGAGCACGCGCAGCACGGCGATCATGGCCTGCCCTCCGCGGCCGCGCCCGGCGCGGCTGCGTCCGCGGCGAGGGTCGATTCCAGGATCCGCCAGCACAGTTCCTCGAACCCGATGCCGACCTGGCGCGCGGCCTTGGGCACCAGCGAGTGGCTGGTCATGCCCGGCGCGGTGTTGACCTCCATCAGCGCGAAGCGGCCGTCGGCGTGGCGCATGACGTCGACCCGGCCCCAGCCGTCGCACCCGGCCGCGCGGAACGCGGCCAGCGCCAGCCGCCGGATGTCCTCCTCGGCGTCGCCGTCCAGGCCGGGGCACAGGTACTGGGTGTCGTCGGCCAGGTACTTGGCGTGGTAGTCGTACCAGTCGCCGGCCGGCACGATCCGCACCGAGGGCAGGGCCACGCCGTCGAGGATGCCGACCGTGTACTCGCCGCCGGCCACCAGCTGTTCGACCAGCAGCTCGCCGGCATGGCCGCGGGCGAATTCGACCACCGGCGCCAGCGCCTCCGGTTCCACCACCCGGAACACGCCCACGCTCGAACCTTCCGCCGAGGGCTTGACGAACACCGGCAGGCCCAGCTCGCGCACCGCCGCCTCGATCTCGTCGCGGCCGGCGTGCGGGCGCAGGCGCACGAAGCGCGCGGTCGGCAGCCCTTCGGCCTGCCACACCTGCTTGGTGCGGATCTTGTCCATGGTCAGCGCCGAGCCGAGCACGCCCGGCCCGGTGTAGGGCACGCCCAGCGCCTCGAGCAGGCCCTGCAGCACGCCGTTCTCGCCGTCGCCGCCGTGCAGGATGTTGAACACCCGGTCGAAGCCGGGCGCCGCGCGCAGCGCGTCGAGCAGCGCCGGGATGCCGTCGACCGGGTGCGCGTCGACGCCGCGCGCGCGCAGCGCCTGGAGCACGTTGCGGCCCGAGTCCAGCGAGACCTCGCGCTCGGCGCTGGCGCCGCCCATGAGCACGGCCACGCGGCCGAACGCGGCCGGGTCGCGGGTGCGCGGCGGCGGCAGCGCGGCGCTCATGCGCCCTCCCCGCGGCCGAAGCCGTAGGCCGCCAGCCGCTGCGCGGCGGCGCCGATGTCGCCAGCGCCCATCACCAGCAGCAGGTCGCCGTCGCGCAGCACGTCGCCGAGCACCGGGCCGAGTTCGGCGGTGCCGCCGACCACCACCGGGTCGATCCGGCCGCGGGCGCGGATCGCGCGCGCCAGCGCGCTGGCGTCGGCGCCGGCGACCGGCGCCTCGCCGGCCGGGTAGACCTCGGTCAGCACCAGCGCGTCCACCTTCGACAGCACCGCCGCGAATTCGTCGAAATGGTCGCGGGTACGGCTGTAGCGGTGCGGCTGGAACGCGACCACCAGCCTCTTCTCCGGCCAGCCGCCGCGCGCGGCCGCGAACACCGCCTCCAGCTCGCGCGGATGGTGGCCGTAGTCGTCGACCACGGTGACCATGCCGCCGTCCGGCAGCGGGGTCTTGGCCAGCAGGTTGAAGCGGCGGCCGATGCCGGCGAAGCCCTCCAGCGCGCGCGCGATGTCCTTCGGTTCCACACCGAGCTGCCAGCCGACCGCGGCCGCGGCCAGCGCGTTCTGCACGTTGTGGATGCCCGGCAGCGCCAGCATCACCGGGCAGCGCGCGCCCTCGGGCAGGCACAGGTTGAAGCGCATGCGCGCGCCGGTCTGGGCCACGTCCTCGGCGCGCACGTCGGCGCCGGGGTCCAGGCCGTAGGTCATCACGTGGCGCGGGGTGTCGGCGGCCAGCGCGGCCACTTCCGGGTCGTCGATGCACAGCACCGCCAGGCCGTAGAACGGCAGCCGGTGCAGGAATTCGGAAAACGCCTTCTGCACGTTGGCGAAATCCCCGCCGTAGTTCTCCAGGTGGTCGGCGTCGATGTTGGTGACCACCGCCACCAGCGGATTCAGGCGCAGGAAGCTGCCGTCGCTCTCGTCGGCCTCGGCCACCAGCCACTGGCTGCTGCCGAGCCGGGCGTTGGCGCCGGCCGCGAGCAGCTGGCCGCCGATCACGAAGGTCGGGTCGAGCCCGCCCTCGGCCAGCACGCTGGCCAGCAGCGAGGTGGTGGTGGTCTTGCCGTGGGTGCCGGCGACGGCGATGCCGCGGCGGAAGCGCATCAGCTCGGCCAGCATTTCCGCGCGCGGCACCACCGGGATGCGCTGCGCGTGGGCCTCCATCAGCTCCGGGTTGTCGCGGCGGATCGCGCTGGAGACCACCACGCAGTCGGCGCCGAGCACGTTCGCCGCGGCGTGGCCGCGGTGCACGGTCGCGCCCAGCTTCTGCAGGCGGCGGGTGGCGGCGCTGTCGGCGGTGTCCGATCCGGAGACCTGGTAGCCGAGCGTGCACAGCACTTCCGCGATCCCGCTCATGCCGGTGCCGCCGATGCCGACGAAGTGCACGCGCGGGTAGGCGCGGGCGAAGTCGGCGCGGGCCAGGTCGCCGGGCTGCTGCAGGCGGCGCTTATGCTGCTTCATCGCGCACCTCCCGCAACCGCGCTTCTTGCAGCAGCACCTGGGCCACGCGGTCGGCGGCGTCGGCGCGGGCCAGGCCGTGCGCGGCGCGGGCCATCGCCAGCCGCCGCTGCGGATCCGCGGCCAGTTCCGCCAGCGCCTCGCCCAGTCGCGCGTCCAGGCCGTCGTCCTGCGGCAGCAGGCGCGCGGCGCCGTGCTCGACCAGGTATTCGGCGTTGCGGGTCTGGTGGTCGTCGACCGCCGACGGGAACGGCACCAGCAGCGCGCCGACCCCGGCCGCGCACAGCTCCGCCAGGGTGAGCGCCCCGGCGCGGCACACCACCAGGTCCGCCCAGGCGTAGGCGGCGGCCATGTCGGCGATGAAGGCCTCCACCTGCGCCGGCACCCCGGCTTCGGCATAGGCGCGCAGCGCCTCCTCGTGCAGCGTCTCGCCGCTCTGGTGGCGCACTTCGATGGCGCGGCCGAGCGCCGGGTCCAGCGCCGCCAGCGCGCGCGGCAGCGCCTGGTTGAGCGCGCGTGCGCCCTGGCTGCCGCCGAGCACCAGCAGGCGCATCGGCGCGCCCTCGCGCCCGGCCATGCGCCGCTCCGGCGGCGGCAGCGCCGCGATCGCCTCGCGCACCGGGTTGCCGACATGCTCCTCGCGCCCGGGGAAGGTCTGCGGGAATCCGGTCAGCACCCGCCGCGACAGCCGCGCCAGCATCCGGTTGGTGAAGCCCGGCGCGCGGTTCTGTTCGTGCACCACCAGCGGCACCCCGCGCAGCCATGCCGCCAGCGCGCCCGGGCCGGCGGCGAAACCGCCGAAGCTGGCCACCGCGCCGGGGCGCCGCACGCGCAGGATCTTCCAGGCCGCCAGCACCGCGCGCGCCACCCGCAGCGGCGCGCCGACCAGGATCGCCGCGCCCTTGCCGCGCAGGCCGCCGATGGCGATGGCGTCGATCGGGATCCCGTGCTGCGGCACCAGCCGGTTCTCCATGCCGCCCTCGGCCCCGAGCCAGCACACCGGCACCCCGCGCGCGTGCAGGGCCGCGGCCACGGCCAGGCCCGGGAAGATGTGCCCGCCGGTGCCCCCGGCGAGGATCATCACCGAGGTGTCGCGGCGCGGGCCGCGGCGGCGTTCGGAGCGCCTCATCCGGACCTCCCGAGCGTGGGCTCGATCCGCGGCCGCAGGCGGCTGGTGCCGCGCGCGGACTTGCCGCCGGCGCGCACCGGGCCCGGCGCCGGCTGCGCGGTGGCGGGCACCGGATCCTTGTCGCCGGCCGGCGGCGGCACCGCCTCGCCGCGCAGCCGCGCCACCTGGCGCTGGGCGCGGTCGAGTTCGTAGGACACGCGCAGCAGCAGGCCCAACGCCGCGCAGGTCATCAGCACGCTGGAGCCGCCCGACGACACCAGCGGCAGGGTCAGGCCCTTGGTCGGCAGCAGCCCCAGGTTCACTCCGATGGAGACGAAGCTCTGCAGCGCCACCATCAGGCCGATGCCGAACGCGACGTAGCCGGCGAAGTGGCGCCGCATCTCCACGCAGGCCAGCCCGACCGCGAACGCGCGCCAGACCAGTACCGCGAACAGGGCGATGACCGCGCACACCCCGACGAAGCCCAGCTCCTCGGCGATCACCGCCAGGATGAAGTCGGTATGCGCCTCGGGCAGGTAGGCCAGCTTCTGGATCGAGCCGCCCAGGCCCACGCCGAACCACTCGCCGCGGCCCACCGCCATCAGCGCGTTGGTCAGCTGGTAGCCGCTGTCGAACGGGTCGGCCCAGGGGTCCAGGAACGAGGTCAGGCGGCGCATGCGGTAGGGCTCGGCGATCGCCACGATCGCCAGCAACGGCAGCGCGGCCACCACCGGCGCGGCCATCCGCGGCAGGTGCACGCCGCCGAGCACCAGCATGCCGGCGGTGATCGCCAGCAGCAGCGACAGCGAGCCGAAGTCCGGCTGCAGCGCCAACAGCGCCATCAGCCCGGCGGCCACGCCCAGCGGCTTGAGCATCGCCGGCCAGGTCGCACCGACCTCGGCCGAGAAGCGCTTGAGGTAGCTGGCCAGCCAGACGATGTACATCAGCTTGACCGCCTCGACCGCCTGGAAGCCGGCGATGCCGAAGTTGAGCCAGCGCTGCGCGCCGTTGACGCTGCGGCCGACGCCGGGCACGAACACCAGCGCCAGCAGCACGAAGCAGCCCAGCAGCAGCAGCCGGTCGAACTGTTCGACGGTCTTGAGCTCGGTGCGCATCATCCACGCCGCCAGCCCCAGCCCGACCGCCAGGTAGAGCACGTGGCGCACCAGGAAATGGAACGGCCCCACGTCCAGGCCCTCGCCGATCGAGATCGAGGCCGAGGCCACCATCACCACGCCCAGGCCGGCCAGCGCCAGCGCGGCGCCCAGCAGCCACGGATCGAAGCGGCCTTCGATCGCGTCGAGCCTGGTCGCCTGGCCGCGCTCGCCCATCAGCGCACCTTGAGCGTCGCCAGCGCGACGAGCACGAGCACCACCGAGATGATCCAGAAGCGCACGATCACGCGCGGCTCCGGCCAGCCCTTGAGCTCGAAGTGGTGGTGGATCGGCGCCATCCGGAACACGCGCTTGCCGGTGAGCTTGAACGAGGCCACCTGGATCATCACCGACAGCGTCTCGATCACGAACACGCCGCCCATCACCACCAGCACCAGTTCCTGGCGCACGATCACCGCCATCGTGCCGAGCGCGGCGCCCAGCGCCAGCGCGCCGATGTCGCCCATGAACACCATCGCCGGGTAGGTGTTGAACCACAGGAAGCCGAGCCCGGCGCCCGCGATCGCCGCGCAGATGATCACCAGCTCGCCCGCGCCGGGTACCTGCGGGATCTGCAGGTAGGTGGAGAACACCACGTTGCCGGAGGCATAGGCGAACACGCCCAGCGCGCAGGCGACCAGCACCGTGGGCAGGATCGCCAGCCCGTCCAGGCCGTCGGTCAGGTTGACCGCGTTGGAGAAGCCGACGATCCAGAAGTACGCCACCGCGATGAACATCACGCCCAGCGGCAGCGCGAAGTCCTTGAGCAGCGGCACGAAGAAGGTGGTCGCCGCCTCGGTGTCGGCGGTGACGTACAGGAACACGCCGGCGGCCAGCCCGAACAGCGACTGCAGCGCGTACTTCCAGCGCGACTTGAGCCCGTTCGGGTCGCGCCGCACGATCTTGATCCAGTCGTCGTACCAGCCGATCGCGCCGAACGCCAGCAGCACCGCCAGCACCACCCAGACGTAGCGGTTGCGCAGGTCGCCCCACAGCAGCACCGAGACCACCACCGTCATCAGGATCAGCGCCCCGCCCATGGTCGGGGTGCCGGCCTTGGAGAAGTGGGTCTTCGGCCCTTCGCTGCGGATCGGCTGGCCCTTGAACTGCGCCAGCTTGCGGATCACCGCCGGGCCCCACCACAGCGACAGCGCCAGCGCGGTGAGCGCGGCCACGATCGAGCGGAAGGTGATGTAGCGGAACAGGCCGAACAGGCTTTCGAGCTGTTCCAGCCAGCGCGCGAGTTCAAGCAGCATCGGTCCCCTCCCCCCGGGTCCTGCCGGCGCCCTGCAGCAGCGCGTTGACGATGCGGTCCATGCGGCTGCCGTGCGAACCCTTGACCAGCAGCCGCACGTCGCCGCGCCCGGACAGGTCCTCGCGCAGCGCCTGCGCCAGCGCGTCGTGGCCGTCGAAGGCGCGCCCGCGCTCGCCGAAGGCTTCCGCCGCGTGCGCGCTCAGCTCGCCGAGCGCGTACAGGCGGGCGATGCCGGCGGCCTTCGCCCGGCGCCCGGCCTCGGCATGCAGCGCGGCGGCGTCCGCGCCCAGTTCGCGCATGTCGCCCAGCACCAGCCAGGCCTCGCCCGCACCGGCGGCGAGCAGGTCGATGGCCGCGTGCAGCGAGCCGGGGTTGGCGTTGTAGCTGTCGTCGATCAGGGTCGCGCCTCCGGGCAGGCGGTGGCTGACCAGCCGCCCGGCCACCGGCCGCGCCGCCGCCAGGCCTTCGCGCACCGCGTCCAGGCCGGCGCCGGCGGCCAGCGCCAGGCTGGCGGCGGCCAGCGCGTTGCGCACGTTGTGGCGGCCCGGCAGCGCCAGCGTCACCTCGGCCTCGCCCTGAGGCGCGACCAGCACGAAACGGGTGCCGTCCGGGCCGGGGCGGATGTCGCGGGCGGTCACGTCGGCGCTGGCCTCGATCCCGAAGCGCAGCAGCTGGCGGCCGTGGGCGCGCTCGGCGAAGTACGGGGCGAAGGCGTCGTCGGCGTTGATCACCGCGGTGCCGCCGGCCGGCAGCGCGTCGTAGATCGCGGCCTTGGTGTCGGCCACGCCGAACAGGCTGTCCATCCGCTCCAGGTGCGCCGGTGCGATGTTGTTGACCACCGACACGTCCGGGCGCACCACGGTGGTCAGGTAGGCGATGTCGCCGGGTTTGCCGGCGCCCATCTCGTAGATCGCGAAGTCGGCGTCCTCGGGCGCGTCGATCACCGCCAGCGGCAGGCCGATCTCGTTGTTGTGGTTGCCGGGGTTGGCGTAGGCCTTGCCGCAGCGCGACAGGATCGACAGCACCAGGGCCTTGACCGTGGTCTTGCCGTTGCTGCCGGTGATCCCGACCACCCGTGCGCGGCCGTTGCGGGCGCGCTGCAGCGAGGCGGCCAGCGCCGCCAGCGCGCGCTGGGTGTCGGCGACCACCACCTGCGGCAGCGCCACCTGCAGCTGGCGCGCGACCAGCAGCGCGCGGGCGCCGCCCTCCAGCGCCGCCTGGGCGTGGTCGTGGCCGTCG
This sequence comes from Gammaproteobacteria bacterium, assembly GCA_046566095.1. GTDB lineage: Bacteria > Pseudomonadota > Gammaproteobacteria > Xanthomonadales > Xanthomonadaceae > CAMPJU01. The sequence goes on from JBKHXI010000145.1 coordinate 9,271, forward strand.
AAGCGCTCGCCGCGCAGTGCCACGAACAGCACCGCGCGGCCGTCGCCGGGGTCCAGCCCGCGGGTGTCGGTGGAGACCGCGTCGATCAGCACGTCGTGCGCGGCGTCGGCGCCGACCAGGCGGCCGCCGGCGGCGTCGGCCAGGCGCGAGAGCGGCATCGGCCTCATCGCCAGGCCTCCAGCGCGGCGCGCGCGACCGCGGTGTCGTCGAAGGGATGGCGCACGCCGGCGATCTCCTGGTAGGGCTCGTGGCCCTTTCCGGCCACCAGCACGATGTCGTCGGGACCGGCCTGGCCGATCGCGCGCGCGATCGCCCGGCTGCGGTCGCGCTCGACGGCGGCCTCGCGCGGCCGGACGAAGCCGGCGACGATGTCGGCCACGATCGCGTCACCGTCCTCGCCGCGCGGGTTGTCGTCGGTGACGATCACCGCGTTGGCGCCGGCCTCGGCGATGGCGGCCATCTGCGGGCGCTTGCCGGCGTCGCGCTCGCCGCCGCAGCCGAACACGCAGACCAGGCGCCCGGCGGCGTGCGCGCGCAGCGTGGCCAGCGCCTGTTCCAGCGCGTCGGGGGTGTGCGCGTAGTCGATCACCACCAGCGGCCGGCCGTCGCCGCCGAGCCGGTTCATGCGGCCGCGGATCGGCTGCAGCCTGCCGAGCAGGCCGGCGATCGCGCCGGGCGCGTCGCCCAGCGCGTGCAGCACCCCGGCCACGGCCAGCAGGTTGTCGACGTTGAAGCGCCCCAGCAGCGGCGAGCGCACCGGGTGGCGCTCGTCTCCGGCGACCAGGTCGAAACCGATGCCGTCGCGGTCGAGCCGGATCCGCTCGGCGCACAGGCGCGCGCCGGGCGCGCCGCGCGAACTCAGGCCCAGCGCGCGCACGCCCGCGGGCAGGTCCGCCAGCAGGCGGCGGCCGAAGGCGTCGTCGAGGTTGATCGCCGCCGCGCGCAGCCCGGGCCAGGCGAACAGCCGCGCCTTGGCCGCGCCGTAGGATTCCATGTCGCCGTGGTAGTCGAGGTGGTCGCGGCTGAGGTTTGTGAACACCGCCACGTCGAAATGCACGCCGTCGACCCGGCCCTGGTCGAGCGCGTGCGAACTGACCTCCATCGCCACCGCCTGCGCGCCGGCGTCGCGCAGTTCGGCGAGCAGCGCGTGCAGCTGCAGCACCAGCGGCGTGGTGAAGCCGGTGGCGACCTCCTGCCCGTGCAGGCCGGCGCCCAGCGTCCCGATGGTCGCGCTGCGCAGGCCCTGCAGCCGCCAGGCCTGGGCCAGCAGCTGCACGGTCGAGGTCTTGCCGTTGGTGCCGGTGACCCCCGCCATGCGCATGCGCGCGCTGGGCCGGTCGTACAGGCGGTCGGCCATCGCCCCGAGCCGCGCGCGCAGGCCGGGCACGGCGATCGCGTCGGCCGGCGCCGGCAGGCCTTCGGGCGCCGGCGGCTCGAACAGGACCGCGACCGCGCCCGCGGCGCGCGCCTGCTCGACGAACTGCAGGCCGTGCAGGCCGGACTGGCTGTCGTCGACCGGAGCGATCGCGACGAAGGCGTCGCCCGGACGCACCGCGCGGCTGTCCTGGACCAGGCGCGTCACCTGCAGCCCGTCCGGCACGCCCGGCACGTCGGGCAGCAGTTGCGCCAGCGGCATCGCGCGGCTCATCGCGGCGCCTCCGTCGCGGGGGCGGCGTCGGCCAGGGTCGCCGGCGCGGTCGCGGGGCCGGTCGTCGCGCCGGTCGCAGGTCCGGCCGCGGCGCCGGCCGCCGTGCGCGGCGCCGGCCCGGCCGCACGCGCGGCCAGCCGCGCGCGCTCGGCCTCGGCCCGGGCCTGCGCCGCCAGCCAGGTGTCCAGGTCGTCCGGCGGCACGTCCATCAGCCGCAGCGCGCCGGCCATCACGTCGTGGAACACCGGCGCGGCGACCGCGCCGCCGCCGTAGCCGTAGCCGCGGCTGGCATCGGGCTCGTTGATCAGCACCACCATCGCGAAGCGCGGGTTGCTGGCCGGCACCAGGCCGGCGAACAGCGACGAGTAGCGGCGCGCATAGCCGCCGCCGCTGGCCTGGCGCGAGGTGCCGGTCTTGCCGGCGACCCGGTAGCCGAGGATCGCCGCGCGGGTCGCGGTGCCGCCGGGCAGGGTCACCGTTTCCATCATCCGCACCACTTCGGCGGCGACCTGCGGATCGACCACCTGCTCGGCCTCGCCCGACTGGCCCTTGACGAAGGTCGGCGCGATCCGGCGCCCGCCGTTGCCCAGCGCCGCGTAGGCCTGCGCCAGCTGCAGCGGGGTCACCGACAGGCCGTATCCGTAGGAAATCGTCGCCTTCGAGGAACCGCTCCAGTGCGCCGGGTCCGGCAGCACCCCGGAGGACTCGCCGGGGAAGCCGCTGCCGGTGCTTCGGCCGTAGCCGACCCGGTGCAGGTAGCGGTGGAAATCCGCGTCCGGCAGTTTCTGCGCGATCTTGATCGAGCCCACGTTGGAGCTCTTGGTGATCACCCCGGTCACGTCCAGCAGGCCGTAGTTGCGCAGGTCGCGCGGGGCGAAGCGGCCGATCTGGATCCAGCCCGGGCTGGTCTGGATCGGGGTGCCGGGGGTCACCACGCCGGCGTCGAGCGCGGCGGCCACGGTGAACGGCTTCATGGTCGAACCGGGCTCGACCACGTCGGTGACCGCGCGGTTGCGGCGGCCATCGCGGTCGCGGCCGTCGACCGCGTTCGGGTTGTAGGACGGCAGGTTGGCCATCGCCAGCACTTCGCCGGTGGCCACGTCCAGCACCACCACCGAGCCGCTGCTGGCCGAGTGCTCCAGCAGCGCCTCCTTCAGTTCGCGATAGGCCAGGTACTGGATGCGGCGGTCGATCGACAGCACCAGGTCGCGGCCCGGCTCCGGCGGCGCCAGCAGGTCGACGTTCTCCACGATCCGGCCGCGGCGGTCGCGGATCACCTTCTTGCGCCCGGGGGTGCCGCGCAGCCATTCGTCGAAGGCCAGCTCCAGGCCCTCCTGGCCCTGGTCGTCGATGTTGGTGAAGCCCAGCACGTGGGCCATCGCCTCGCCCTGCGGGTAGAAGCGGCGGAACTCGCGCTGGCTGGCCACGCCGGGGATCTCCAGCGCCAGGATCCGGCGCGCGGCGGCCGGGTTCATGCGGCGCTTGAGGTAGACGAATTCCTTGTCGGCGCGCTGGCCGAGCTTGCGCACCAGGTGCTCGTGCGGGATCCCGAGCGCCTCGGCCAGCTGCGGCAGGCGGTCGGGCGCCTTCAGCAGTTCCTGCGGATTGCCCCAGACCGACTCGACCGGCGAGGACACCGCCACCGGTTCGCCGTGGCGGTCGGTGATCATGCCGCGCGAGACCGGGATCGGCAGCTCGCGCAGGATCCGCGCGTCGCCCTGCTTGCGGTAGAAGGCGCCGTCCACCAGCTGCAGTTCGACCGCGCGCACCACCAGCGCCAGCGAGCACAGGGCCAGGGTGCCGCCGACCAGCGCCAGCCGCGCGCGCAGGTTGAACTGCCCGCGCCGGCGCGGGGCGGCCGGCTGCTTCTTGCGCGCGCTGCGCCCGCCCTGCCCGCTCATGGCCGCACCACCACGGTTTCCTCGGGGGCGGGGAAGCGCATGCCCAGGCGCTGGCGCGCCACCTGGTCGATGCGGTTGCTCTCCGCCCAGGTCGCCTGCTCCAGCTGCAGCCGGCCGAACTCGATGTCCAGCTCGTCGCGGACCGCCTCCAGCCGGGTCAGCGCGGCGAACGACTGGCGATGCTCGTGGCGCGCGTGCACCACGGCGATGGCGCTGGCGATGTTCGCCAGCGCCAGCAGCGCCACCAGCACCGGCAGCCTCACCGGCCGCCCCCCGCGCCGGGCAGGCGCTCGGCGATCCGCAGCACCGCGCTGCGCGCGCGCGGGTTGGCGGCCCGTTCCGCCGCATCGGCCCGGTGCGCGCCGCCGATGGCGCGCAGGCTCGGCACGAAGGCGGCGCCGGCCGGCGGGCGGCGGCGGTCGGCCGGCGGCGCCTTGGCGCGGGCGGCGATGAAGCGCTTGACGATCCGGTCCTCCAGCGAATGGAAGCTGATCGCCACCAGCCGCCCGCCGGGCCGCAGCCGGTCGTGGGCGGCGCAAAGGCCCTTCTCCAGATCCTCCAGTTCGCGGTTCACGTGGATCCGGATCGCCTGGAAGCTGCGGGTGGCCGGGTGGATCTTCGAGTCGCCGCGCGGCAGGACCGAGGCGATCAGTTCGGCCAGCTGCGCGGTGCGCTCCAGCGGCTGCTCCCGGCGGCGGGCGACGATGGCGCGCGCGATCCGGCGCGAATGGCGCTCCTCGCCCAGGGTCCAGAGCACGTCGGCGATCTCGCCTTCGTCGGCGCGCGCCAGCCATTGCGCGGCGGACTCGCCGGCGGCCGGGTCCATGCGCATGTCCAGCGGCCCGTCCTTGGCGAACGAGAAGCCGCGCGCGGCCACGTCCAGCTGCGGCGAGGACACGCCCAGGTCCAGCAGCACCCCGTCCAGGCCGGCGGCGGTCGCGTCCCAGGACGCCAGCTCGGCGAAGCTGCCCTGGCGCACGGCCACGCGCGGATCGGCGCCGAATTCGCGCCTGGCCACCGCGATCGCCTCCGGGTCCTTGTCCATCAGCAGCAGCCGGCCTCCCGGGCCGAGTCGTTGCAGCACCCCGCGCGCATGCCCGCCGCGGCCGAAGGTGCCGTCCAGGTAGGTTCCCTCCGCCTCGATCCGCAGCCCCTCCAGGGCCTGCGCGAACATGACGGGCTGGTGGCCGGACCGGGCATCCGGGCCACCCGCCGTCACAGCTGCAGGTCGAGCAGGTCCGCGCCCAGATCCTCGTCAGAGATCGTCTGCCGGATCTGTTCGTGGTGCGCCTGCTCGCTCCACAGCTCGAACTTGTCGCCCATGCCCAGCAGCACCGCGCGGCGCTCGATGCCGACCGCGCTGCGATGGCTGGCGGGAATGGAAATGCGGCCGCTGCCGTCGGGCTCGACCACGGTCGCCGCGCCGACCAGCTTGAGCTGGAAGGTGCGGCTGATGCGCTTGGTCCTGGGCAGGGCGTTGACCTGGTCGCGGACCTGCTCCCAGACCGCGTGCGGGTACAGGTAGAGGCAGCCGGACTCGAAGGGGTTGTAGGTGATCACCAGGCGGTTGCCGCACTCGCGCGCGACCTGCTCGCGCCAGGCGGTCGGGATCGCCAGCCGGCCCTTGTCGTCGATGGTGATGGCGGTCTCGCCCTGGAACATCGCCTGCCCGGTGGAGGTGCCCGTCTGCGGCGGGCTTCATGCCACGGGATCCCCCGGTTTCCCCGGATTCCCCACGTGTTGCCACCTTAGGATCGGCCCACAGGCTTGTCAACAACTTTCCGACGCAATTTCGCTTTTGCCATCAATGGCTTGCGGCGCACTTCAGAGTCTGGTTCAAGAGTTATCCACTAGCTGCTGTTTCGTCTCATTTTTTGAGACTGGCCTGTCCGACTGGGGCGATCCGCGGACTTCCCGGGCGCCACCGGCGGTGGATGCTGCGCCGCAGCAACCACGAGAACGGCCCCGGCGCGATCCGGCGCGGGCGCGGGCCACATCGCCCCCGATCGCGGGCAAGGCCCGCTCCTACGAAAGCCCGGCACCTCGGGCGCGATCGCACATGGGCGCACCCCGACAGCCCGGCACCCCTCGTAGGAGCGCCCCTTGGGCGCGATCGGACGCGGGCGCACCCCCCGCGGCACCCCTCGTCGGACCTGGGCGCACCCCCTGCCCACTCGTAGGAGCGCCCCTTGGGCGCGATCGTGACGGACGACCTCTCCCGACAGCCCGCACGCCGCAGGAGCACCCCTTCGACGCGATCGGGCGGCGAAGTTGGAAGAAGAGGGCGGAGCCGGCCGATAAGCCGGGTTCTGTCGTGGACAGTCATTCCTCTGGGCGCTGCGTCGCCGCAGCGCTCGAGCAGCCTACCCGGACCCGACGCGGGCCGCGTCGTGGGGTCCCTATTTGGCCTTGCTCCCGGTGGGGTTTGCCGTGCCGGTCCGTTGCCGGACTCGCGGTGCGCTCTTACCGCACCGTTTCACCCTTGCCACGCGCCCTCGCGGGCCGTTCGGCGGTCTGCTCTCTGTTGCACTCTCCGTCGGCTCGCGCCGCCCAGGCGTTACCTGGCACCGTGCCCTGTGGAGCCCGGACTTTCCTCGGCACCCCGCGAACGGGATGACGCGACTGCCTGGCCGACTCCGCCCTGGAATTATCGCATGTAAAAACAGGGGTCAGAGTGCACTTTCACGTGAATGTGAAAGTGCACTCTGACCCCTATAGAGGGCCTTGCGCGGGGCGCCGCTGAGCTCGGCCGCCAGCCGGGCGGCGGTCGAGGGCGGCAGGTGCGCGGCCAGGGCGGTGTACAGGCGCCGGCCCTCGGCGACCTGGGCGTCGGCATCGTCGCCGGCGCCCTGCACCAGCAGCACGAACTCGCCGCGGCGCTGGTCGGGATCGGCCGCCACCCGCGCCCGCAGCGCGGCGAGGCTGCCGTCGAGCACGGTTTCGAACAGCTTGGTGAGCTCGCGCGCCAGCACCGCGGGCCGGTCCGGGCCGAAGGCGGCGGCCATGTCCGCCAGGCTCGCCTCGATCCGGTGCGCCGATTCGTAGAACACCAGGGTGCGCGGCTCGCCGGCCAGGCGCGCCAGGCGCTCGCGGCGGGCGCCGGCCTTCGCCGGCAAGAAGCCCTCGAACACGAAGCGGTCGCTGGGCAGGCCGGCCACGCTCAGCGCCGCGACCGCGGCGCAGGCGCCCGGCACCGGCGACACCGCAAGGCCCGCCGCGCGCGCCGCGCGCACCAACCGGAAACCGGGGTCGCTCACCAGCGGCGTGCCCGCGTCCGACACCAGCGCCAGCGAGTCGCCGCCGCGCAGCCGTTCGACCAGCAGCGCCGCCTGCGCCTGCTCGTTGTGCTCGTGCAAGGCCAGCAGCGGGCGATCGATCCCGAAGTGGCCGAGCAGCTGGCGGGTGCGGCGGGTGTCCTCGGCGCAGATCGCCGCCACCTGGCCGAGGACCTCGCGGGCGCGCGGCGTCAGGTCGCCGAGGTTGCCGATCGGGGTCGCGACCACGAACAGCGTGCCGCTGCCGCGCGCGGCGGCGACGGCGGGCTTGGGGGCGTGCATCCTGCCTCCACGGATGGGGTGGTTAGAATCCTACCCCTTCCCCAACCGGGCGCCGCGCGCGGCGCAGACGCCGATGACCGATCGTTCCCCCAGGCCCGCGCGGCCCCCCAGGACCGGCCCGCAGCGCGGCGCCGGCCGCCTGCTGCTGCGGCCGCTGCTGCTCGCCGCGTCGCTGGCCCTGGCCGCCGGCTGCGCCAGTACCGTTCGGGTCGGCGAGGCGCCGGCGGCGCGCCAGCCGGCGCAGCCCGAGCAATGGCGCGCGGCCGCCGACCTGGCCGCCGGCCATGTGGGCCTGTCGGGACAGGCGCGGGTCGACAACGCGCGTCGCATCGACCAGCTGCTGGCCGCGCTGGACGACGCCACCCTCGCCCGCGAGGCCGCCGCGCTGCCGCCCGGCGACCCGCTCTACGCCTTCGCCGGCCGCGCCCTGCGCAGCCGCGGACTGGCGCTGCCGCGTCCGTTCGACGCCGGCACGATCTGGTCGCTGGATGCGCGCGCCCCGGCCGAGGCCGACGGCTACCGGCCGCCGGAGCGCGTGGCGCTGCTGCTGCCGCTCAGCGGCGAGGCCGCGCGCGCCGCCGCGCCGGTGCGCGACGGCTTCCTCGCCGGCTACTACGGCGAGACCCGACGCCGTCCGCAGGTCAGCTTCCACGACACCACCGCGGCCGGGCCGGTCGCCGCCTACCAGCGCGCGATCGCCGAGGGCGCCGATTTCGTGGTCGGCCCGCTGAACCGCGAGGACGTCGCAGCGGTGTTCCGCAGCGGTTCGCTGCCGGTGCCGATGCTGGCGCTCAACCGCGCCCAGGACGCGCCGCCGGCCGGGCACGCCAGCTTCTCGCTGTCGCCGGAGGACGAGGGCATCGCCGCCGCCGAGTACATCCTGCAGCGCGGCCATCGCCGCGCGCTGATGCTGGTCGGCAGCGACGACGGCCTGCGCCGCTCGGCCAACGCCTTCCGCCGCCACTTCGAGGAGCGCGGCGGCAGCATCGCCGCGACCCTGGCGGTCGGCGAGGACCCGGCCGCGCTGGCGCCGCAGCTGCAGGCCGCGGCCGCGCCCGGCGCGGACCCGGCGGCGCAGCCGGTCGATGCGATCTTCATGGCGCTGCGCGGCGACCGCGCCCACGGCCTCGCGCCGCAGCTGTCGATGGCCGGCCTGGCGGGGCGGCTGAAGGTGGCCACCTCGCAGCTGAGCAGCGGCACCGGCAATGCGCGCGACGACCGCCTGCTCGACGGGATCGTGTTCCCGACCGAGACCTGGAGCGTGCGCGGCCTGGCCGGGCTGCCCGCCGCCGCCAGCCTCGGCGAGCGCCTGCCGACCGCGCGCGGCGCGGCGGCGCGGCTGTTCGCCTTCGGCTACGACGCCTGGCTGCTGACCGCCTATCCGGAACTGGCCGAGGGCGCGCTCGAAGGCCGCCTGCGCGGGGCCACCGGCACGCTGTCGCTGGATGCGGTCGGCAACGTGCAGCGCGCGCCGACCTGGTCGACCTTCCGCGACGGCCGGCCGGTGCCGCTGGCCGATGCCGGCGGCTGAGGGCGACCGCCGCGCGCGCGGCGCGACGGTCGAGGCCGCCGCCCGCGCCCACCTGCAGGCGGCCGGGCTGCGGCCGCTGGCGGCCAACGCCAGCTACCGCGGCGGCGAGCTCGACCTGGTGATGCTCGACGACAGCGCCGGCGGCGCGCCGGCCGTGGTCTTCGTCGAAGTGCGCTACCGCGCCGGCCGCGGCTTCGGCGGCGGCGCGGCCTCGGTCGACCTGCGCAAGCGGCGCCGGCTGGTCCGCGCCGCGCAGCTGTTTCTCGCCGCGCGGCCGCGGCTGCGCGACGCGCCCTGCCGCTTCGACGTGGTCGAGGCCGACGGCGACCCCGCCGCCCCGCGCCTGACCTGGATCCGCGACGCCTTCCGCGCCGACGACACGTAGGAGCGCCCCTTGGGCGCGATACCTAAGCGCGATCCGCCACTGCGATCGCGGGCAAGGCCCGCTCCTACGAAGAGCCCACCCTCCCATAGGAGCGCCCCCTTGGGCGCGATGCCCGCGCGCGATCCGATGCCGCGATCGCGGGCAGGCCCGCTCCTGCGCAGCGCCCGCGATGCCGGGCGCGATCGCCCCGGCCCGCGCGTGATAATGGGCCCATGCCCGCCCTGCCCGACGTCCTTGCGCGCGAACTGTCCGATCTGCTCGGCGACGGCTGGCGCACCGATCCCGACGAGCGCCTGACCTACGGCTACGACAACTCGCGGCGGCTGGCACTGCCCGATGCGGTGGCGCTGCCGCGCGATACGGCGCAGGTGCAGGCGATCGTGCGCGCCTGCCGCGCGCACAAGGTGCCGGTGGTCGCGCGCGGGCGCGGCACCAACACCACGGCCGCCGCGGTGCCGGTCGCCGGCGGCGTGGTGGTGTCGTTCGAGCGCATGGACCGGATCGTCGCCATCCGCCCCGGCGACCGCTGCGCGGTGGTCGAACCGGGCGTGCTCAACGGCGACCTGCAGCGCGCGCTCGCCCCGCACGGCCTGTTCTGGCCGCCGGACCCGACCAGCGCCGACTACTCGACCGTCGGCGGCAACCTCGCCTGCAACGCCGGCGGCCCGCGCGCGGTGAAGTACGGCGCCAGCCGCGACAACGTGCTCGCGCTGACCGCGGTCGCCGGCAGCGGCGAACTGCTGCGCCTGGGCAGCGCCACCACCAAGGGCGCGACCGGCTACGACCTGCAGCGGCTGCTGGTCGGCAGCGAGGGCACGCTGGCGCTGATCGTCGAGGCCACGCTGAAACTCACCCCCCTGCCGCCGCGGCGGCGCGCGATCCGCGCGCTGTACCGCGACGTCGACTCGGCCGCCGCGGCGGTCGCGCGGTTGATGGCGCAACCGGTGGCGCCGTCGATGCTGGAGTTCATGGACGGCGACTGCGTGCGGCTGGCGCGTGCGGCCGGCGGCGCGGACCTGCCCGACGAGGCCGGCGCCCTGCTGATGCTGGAAGCCGATGGCGACGACGCGACCCTGCCGCACGCGGTCGAGGCGCTGATGCGCGCGGCCGGAGGCGACGGCCTGGTCGCGCTCGACGACGCCGCGGACGAGGCCGCCGCCGCGCGCCTGTGGACGGCGCGCAAGGCGCTGTCGCCGGCGCTGCGCCGGCTCGCGCCGGGCAAGCTCAACGAGGACGTGGTGGTGCCGGTGTCGCGCATCCCGGAACTGGTCGCAGGGGTCCAGGCGCTTTCGCGCGAATTCGCGCTGGCGATCGTCGCGTTCGGGCATGCGGGCAACGGCAACCTGCACGTCAACATCCTGTTCGACCCGGAGGACGCGGCGCAGTCGGCGCGCGCGGACGCTGCGCTGGCGCGGGTGTTCGCGCTGGCGATCGCGCTCGGCGGCACGCTCTCGGGCGAGCACGGCATCGGCCTGCTCAAGCGCGACTTCATGCCGCAGGCGCTGGATCCGGCGACGCTCGCGCTGATGCGCCAGCTCAAGCGCGTGTTCGACCCCGACGGCATCCTCAACCCGGGCAAGCTGCTGCCGGACTGAATGCCGCGAGGCGGCGCATCGGCCCCGCCCCCCCGTAGGAGCGCCCCTTGGGCGCGATCCCGCGCGAGCCAGGTGCGCGGGGAAGGCCATCGCGGGCAAGGCCCGCTCCTACGAAGGTCCGCCCGCCCGTAGGAGCGCCCCTTGGGCGCGATCCCGCGCGAGACGGTTGCGCGGGGAGGGCCGTCGCGGGCAAGGCCCGCTCCTACGGGGGCGCGGGGGTGGGCTGGGTGGCGGCGAAATGCTCGTGTCCGGAGCGCGGCGGCGACCATGCGCTGCCGTCGGCCAGGCGCGGGTGCACGCCGGCGCCTTCGGTGCAGCGGCCGATCACCGTGCCGGCCACGCCGGCATCCGCCAGCGCGGCGCGCACGGCCCGGTGGCCGGCAGGCGCGGCAGTGAAGCACAGCTCGTAGTCGTCGCCGCCGGTGGCCTGCAGCCTGCGCCGCGGCTCCCCGTCCGGAATGGCCGCGGCCAGCGCGTCCGAACACGGCAATGCGGCGATCTCGACTTCGACCGCCACCGCACTGGCGCGCGCGATGTGGCCGAGGTCGGCCAGCAGGCCGTCGGAGACGTCGATCGCCGCGTGCGCCAGACCCGCCAGCGCCAGGCCGGCCGCCACCCGCGGTTCCGGCCGGTCCAGGCGCGCCCGCAATGCCGACTGCGCGGGCGGGGGCGTCGCGGTCGCCGCCGGCAGCAGCGGCGCGGCCTCGCATACCGGCGCCAGCACCGCCGCCGCCTGCCGCAGCAGCGCCAGCGCGGCGGCGGCGTCGCCGAGGGTCCCGGTGACCCAGACCTCGTCGCCGGCGCGCGCGGCGTCGCGGCGCAGCGCGCGATCCGGTTCGACCAGCCCGTGCGCGGTCACGCAGACCGACAGCGGGCCGCGCGTGGTGTCGCCGCCGACCAGCGCCACGCGGTGCCGTGCCGCCAGCGCCAGGAACCCGTCGAGGAAACCGTCCAGCCAGGCCGGATCCGCGCGCGGCAGCGACAGCGACAGCGTGCACCAGGCCGGCTGCGCGCCCATCGCCGCGAGGTCGGACAGGTTGACCGCCAGCGCCTTCCAGCCGATGTCGGCGGCGGCGGTGCCGTCCGGGAAATGCACGCCGGCGTTGAGGGTGTCGGTGGCGACCACCAGCGCGCGTCCCGGGGGGAAGCGCAGCAGGGCCGCGTCGTCGCCGATGCCGAGCAGCACGTCGTCGCACGTGGTGGCGCGTGCGCGGATGCGGTCGATCAGTTCGAACTCGGCCATCTGCCTCCCCCCGCGACCACGTAGGAGCGCCCCTTGGGCGCGATTGCCGTGCATACAAGCATCGCCCGCAAATCATCGCGGGCAAGGCCCGCTCCTACGGGGTGCGGGCGCTCGCCTCGGCCGCGCGCCACTGCGCGGCGGCCTTGTCGAGCACGCCGTTGACCCAGGTATGGCCGTGCTCGGAGCCGAAGCGCTTGGCGCCGTCGATGGCCTCGTTGAGCACCACCCGGTAGGGCACGTCCGGGCGGTGCCGCAGTTCGTAGGCGGCGATCCGCAGCGCCGCGCGCTCGACCAGGTCCACCTGCGCGATCGGGCGGTCGACGAAATCCGCCAGCGCCGCGTCGAGGGCGTCGCAGTGCTGCAGCACGCCGCGCACCAGGTCCTCGAAATAGGCCAGGTCGGCGGCTTCGTGGGCCTGCTCGTGCGCGAACTGGGCGATCACCCCGCGGGCGTCGCCGCCGGAGATCTGCCAGGCGTAGACCGCCTGCAGCGCGCGGCGGCGTGCGCGCGAGCGCGCGACCGGGTCGACGCCGTCGGCGCGGCGGCGGTTCACGGCAGCTTCTCCAGCAGCTGCGCCATCTCGATCGCGGCCAGCGCCGCCTCCTCGCCCTTGTTGCCGTGGCTGCCGCCGGCGCGGGCCTCGGCGTCGGACAGGCGCTCGACCGCGAGCACGCCGTTGAGCACCGGCACCCCCGAGTCCAGCGACACGCGCATCAGGCCTTCGGCGCAGCGGTCGGCGACGTGCTCGTAGTGGCGGGTGTCGCCGCGCGCCACGCAGCCGAGCGCGACCAGCGCCGCATGGCCGCCCGCGGCCGCCAGCCGCGCCGCCGCCAGCGGCAGTTCCCAGGCGCCGGGCACCCGCACCACGTCGACCGCGTCCTCGGCCACGCCGTGGTCGGCGAAGGCCTTGCGCGCGCCGGTCACCAGCGCGTCGGCGATGCGCGGGTTCCAGCGGCTGGCGAGGATCGCGAAGCGGGCGCCGTCGGGGGCGCGCAGGTCGCCTTCGTAGTGGGGCATCGGCGGTGGCGGCGTTGCAGGGCCCGCAGTCTAGCGCAGGGACGGGCAGGACTCGCTTGGACCCGCCGGACGCAACGTCCTTCGCCGGAGCGGGCCTTGCGCGCGTTGGGCCGCCGGCGTGCTCTCCATCGCCCGGATCGCGCCCAAGGGGCGCTCCTACGAGATGCATCTGCCTTTTTCGTAGGAGCGGGCCTTGCCCGCGATGGGCTGGGCGCGCGGCCCGGGTTCGCGGCAATCGCGCCCAAGGGGCGCTCCTACGGAAATGCGGGCCTCGCCGTAGGAGCGGGCCTTGCCCGCGATGGGTAGCCCGCGTGCGCTCCATCGCCCGGGTCGCGCCCAAGGGGCGCTCCTACGCGGGTGGGTCGAGGTATTCGACGACTTCCAGGCCGAAGCCGGCCAGGCCGACCTGCTTGCGCGGGGTGCCCAGCACCCGCAGCCGGCCGAGGCCGAGGTCGGCGAGGATCTGCGCGCCGGTGCCGTTGCGGCGCCATTCGGCGAGGGCGCCGCCGCGCGCGGGCGCGGCCTCGGGCTGCTCGCGGATGCGCGCGAGCAGATCCTCGGGGCCGGCCGGCTCGTGCAGCAGCACCAGGACACCGGCGCCGGCGCGGTCGATCGCCGCCAGCACCTCGCCCACCGCCGGGCCGAAGTCGGGGCGGCGCCAGTGCAGGGCGTCGGCCAGCGGGTTGTGCACGTGCACCCGCACCAGGGTCGGCGTGGCCGGGTCCGGGTTCCCGCGCAGCAGCGCGAAGTGCAGGCCGTGGCCGAGGCGGTCGCGGTAGGTGTGCAGGCGGAAGCTGCCGTGCTCGGTCTCGATCTCCCGCGCGTCGACCCGCTCGATGGTGTGCTCGGTGGCCAGGCGATGGCGGATCAGTTCCTCGATCGAGCCCATCTTCAGGCCGTGCGCGCGCGCGAATTCCTCCAGCTGCGGACGCCGCGCCATGGTCCCGTCGGGATTGAGGATCTCGACCAGCACCCCCGCCGGCTCCAGCCCCGCCAGCAGCGCCAGGTCGCTGGCCGCCTCGGTGTGGCCGGCGCGACTGAGCACGCCGCCGGGCTGCGCCTGCAGCGGGAAGATATGGCCGGGCTGCGACAGGTCGGCGGGCGCCGCGTCCGGGCGCACCGCGGTGCGGATGGTGTGGGCGCGGTCGTAGGCGCTGATGCCGGTGGTGACGCCCTCGGCGGCCTCGATCGACACGGTGAAGTTGGTGTGGTGCTGCGAGGTGTTGTCGCGGACCATCGGCGGCAGCCCGAGCTGGCGGCAGCGCTCGCGGGTGAGCGACAGGCACACCAGGCCGCGGGCGTGGGTGACCATGAAGTTGATGTCGGACGGGCGCACCAGCTCGGCGGCCATGATCAGGTCGCCCTCGTTCTCGCGGTCCTCGTCGTCGACGATCACGACCATGCGGCCGGCGCGGATCTCGTCGAGCAGTTCGGGGATGGGGGCGAAGGGCATCTGCGGTTCCGGCGCGGCGGGCCGGCCATTTTCGCCGATTCCGGCGGCGCTGGCCGGATCAGGCTTCGCGGGCTCCGCGCGCGGCCAGCAAGCGCTCGGCGTAGCGCGCCAGCTGGTCGACCTCGAGGTTGACCGGGTCGCCGACGCGGGTAGCGGCGAAGGCGGTGCAGGCGATGGTGTGCGGCACCAGCGCGGCCTCGAAGGCGCCGTCGTCGCCGCCGGCGTCGGCGGCCGCATCCTCGACCGCGTTGACCGTCAGGCTGACCCCGTCGACGCAGACCGAACCCTTGGCGGCCAGGTAGCGCATCAGCCGCGCCGGCGCGGCGAAGCGCCAACGCTGCGCGCGCCCGTCCGGCGCGATCGACAGCACCCGGCCGGTGCCGTCGACGTGGCCGCTGACCAGGTGCCCGCCCAGGCGGGCGTCGGCGCGCAGCGCGCGCTCCAGGTTGAGCGGACGCCCGGGCTCCAGCGCGCCCAGGGTGGTCAGGGACAGGGTCTCGTTGGAGGCGTCGGCCTGGAAGCCGGCATCGTCGAACTCGACCACGGTCAGGCAGACGCCGTTGACGGCGATGCTCTCGCCCGCGGCGATTCCGGCCTGCGCTCCCCAGGGCAGGCTGCCGGCGTCGATCCGCAGCCGCGCGTCGCCGCCGCGCGGCGTGCGCGCGCGCAGCAGGCCGACGCCTTCGACCAGGCCGGTGAACATCAGCCGCTGCCCCTGCGCCGCGCGTGCACGATCAGCGGCCAGCGCACCGGGACCGGCGCCCGCGGATCCGGCCATGCCGCGCGCAGCGCCGCGGCATGGCGGGCCAACGGGTCGCGGGCCGGCGCCCGGTTCATGCCGGCTCCCGGGCCGGCGGGCGCAGCAGCAGGCGGATGTCCGGGCCCAGGCGCCGGGTCTCCCACAGGTCCAGTTCCAGGCGTTCGGCCATGCGCGCGATGTCCAGGCCGTCGAACAGCGGGCGGGCGTGCGCGCCCAGGATCACCGGCGCCACGTACAGCAGCAGCTCGTCGACCAGGCCCTCGGCCAGGAAGGCGCCGGCGAGGGTGGCGCCGGCCTCGACCTGGACCTCGTTGATGCCGCGCTCGGCCAGCAGCCGCAGCACCGCGCGCAGGTCGAAGCGGCCGCCGTCGACCGGCACGTGCGCGCGGTCGGCATCCAGCCCGCGCGGGGGCTTGGCGTCCGGGGCGTGCAGGTACAGGGTCGGGGCCCCGCCCTCGCGCACCTTGCCGCGCGCGACCGTGGCCAGGCCCGGGTCCAGCACCACCCGCAGCGGCGGGGCGACCTCGGCCGCCTCGTCCAGCCGCACCGTGAGCGAGGGATCGTCGGCCAGCACCGTGCCGGCGCCGGTCAGGATCGCGCCGGCGCGGGCGCGCCAGCGGTGCACGTCGCGGCGCGCGGCCTCGCCGCTGATCCACTTCGAATCGCCGCTGGCCAGCGCGCTGCGCCCGTCCAGGCTGCTGGCGAGCTTGACCCGCACCCAGGGCCGGCCGCGCACGATCCGCGAGACGAAACCGCGGTTGAGCTCGCGCGCCTCGCGCTCCATCAATCCCAGCTCCACCGCGATGCCCGCGCCGCGCAGGCGCGCCAGGCCGGCGCCGTCGACCTGCCCGAACGGATCGCGCATCGCCGCCACCACCCGCGCCACTCCGGCCTCGACCAGGGCATCGGCGCAGGGGCCGGTGCGGCCGACATGGGCGCACGGCTCCAAGGTGACGTAGGCGGTGGCGCCGCGCGCCCGGGCGCCCGCCTCGCGCAGGGCATGGACCTCGGCATGCGGCTCGCCGGCGCGCACGTGCCAGCCCTCGCCGACCACGTGTTCGCCGTGCGCCAGGACGCAGCCGACCATCGGGTTCGGGCGGGTGGTCCAGGCGCCGCGCTCGGCCAGCCGCAGCGCGCGCGTCATCAGCGCGTGGTCGA
>JBKHXI010000146.1:0-24230 GCA_046566095.1 Gammaproteobacteria bacterium
GCGCTCACGCCGCTTCAACGCCTGCGCGCCGAGACTCGGTGGCCAGTCCCCCTTCCAGGCCAGACCGATGAACAGACTCGACCTGCTGCCCGACCGCGCGCTGCAGCTTGCCAGCGAGCTCGGCGACAACCTCAAGCACATGGTCCCGGCCGGTGCCGGCAAGTGGCTCGATGCCGGGGTCAAGCTCGGCGCGGTCAAGGCCGGGACCCGGGTCGCGGCGCGGATCGTGCGCCGCAACCCGGCCGCGTTCGCCGCCGCCGCCGCCGGTGCCGGGCTGCTGTGGCTGGTGGCGCGGCAGCGCGCCAAGCGCGCCGAGAACGGCAACCGCGCCGGCAACGGGGCGATCGAAGGCCAGTCGCGCCGGGTCGAGGCCAAGCGCGGCAACGGCAAGGCCGCCGGCCCCCGCAAGCCGCGCAGCAGCCGCAGGACGACGGCCGCCCGCACGAGCCGCGGCGAGGGCTGACCGTCCCGTGGCTCGCCGCGATCCTGCCCGCACCGCCCGCGGCCGCACAGACCGGAAAATACGGATCCGGAATCTCTGATTGCGCATGCGAGACGGCGCCACACGGCGCCGTTCGCGCCTGCCGGGCCGGGCAACGGACTGACAATGGGACCGTTCGGTGGACGCCGCGCGCGCCGCGGCGCTCGGGCGCTCAGGCGGCAGGCGCCTCGGGGAGGTCGATGATGAAGCAGGCGCCGCCGCCGTGGCGGTCCTCGTAGGACAGGGTGCCGCCGGCGTCGGCGACGATCTGCCGCGCCAGCGACAGGCCGAGCCCGCTCGACATGCCGCCGGCCGGGTCCTCCGCGGTCAGCCGGGTGAACGGCTTGAACAGCTCGCGCTGCTGGCGCGCCGGGATCCCCGGGCCGCGGTCGGCGACGTGCAGCTGCCAGAAGCCGGCGCCGCCGGCGCGGACCTCCAGGTCGATCACGCCGCCCTCGGCGGCGTACTTGATGGCATTGGTCACCAGGTTCTCGGCGACCTGGCGCAGCACCTGCTCGTCCATCGCCACGAACACCTCGCCCTCGGGCAGGCGCGTGCGCAGCTCCATGCCGCGGCCCTCGGCCTGCAGCTCGTAGCGCGCGACCAGCCAGTCCACGACGCCGCACAGCGAGGCCCGCGCCCGCGCCTGCGCCCCGTCCCGGGCGCCGCGCCGCTCCTGGGTCTCGAGATAGCGGCGGATGTAGCCGAGCGCGTCGCGGGCGCTGTCCTGGATCATCTGCAGGTAGCGCGGCACGCGCTCGGGCCTGCAGGCGTCCTGCAGCAGCATGTCGCTGGCGAACAGCACGCTCGACAGCGGATTCTTGAGGTCGTGCGCGACCAGGTTCACCAGCTCCTGGCGCTCGCGCGCGACCCGCTCGAGCCGGTCGCGGGTGAGCTTCAGGCCGACGTGGGCGTCCACCCGCGCCAGCAGCTCCTCGGGCATGAAGGGCTTGGTGACGTAGTCGACCGCACCGGCCTTGAACGCGCGCAACAGCAGGTCGCGGTCCTGGGCGGCGGTGAGGAACACCACCGGCGCGCGCTGCAGCTTCGACATCTCGCGCAGCCGGGCCAGCAGGGCGAAGCCGTCCATGCCCGGCATCATCATGTCCAGCAGCAGCAGGTCCGGGGTGCGTTCGGCCGCCAGCGCCAGCGCGTCCTCGCCCTTGTCGGCGGCCTGGACCTCGTAGCCGTGGCGCGACAGCAGCGCGCCGACCACCCGCAGGTTGGCGGGCTGGTCGTCGACGACGAGGATGCGGCCGGATGCACCGCCGGCGGTTGTGGTCATGGACGCGCGTTTTCCTGCCCGGGCGCGTCGGCACGACGACGCCTGCGAAGGGCTGAACGCCATAACTTACTCAGGAATGTCTACGTGTTCCAGACATAGCTGAATGCGAGCCCTGAACCGTTCAGCTTGCGCCCGGGTCGAGGATCCGCCACTGCCCCGGGCGCAGGCCCGAGAGCCGGTGGCGGCCGATCGCGACCCGTACCAGGCGCAGGGTCGGCAGGCCGACGGCCGCGGTCATGCGCCGCACCTGGCGGTTGCGGCCCTCGCGCAGCACCAGCTCCAGCCAGGCGTCGGGCACGGTGCGGCGGTAGCGCACCGGCGGTTCGCGCGGCCACAGCCGCGGCGGCGCGATGGCGCGCGCCTGCGCGGGCCGGGTCGGACCGTCGCGCAACGGCAGGCCGTCGCGCAGCCGCGCCAGCTGTGCGGGCGTGGGCGCGCCCTCGACCTGCACCCAGTAGGTCTTGGGCTGCTTGTGGCGCGGGTCGGTCAGGCGCTGGGCCAGGCGGCCGTCGTCGGTCAGCAGCAGCAGGCCCTCGCTGTCGTGGTCGAGCCGGCCGGCCGGATAGATCCCGGGCGGCAGCCCGAACCCGGCGAGCGTGGGCCGCGGCGTCGGGCCGCGGTCGGTGAACTGGCACAGCACGCCGTACGGCTTGTTGAGGGCGACCAGCATCGGCGCATTGTGCCCGCGATGCGCCGCAGACCCCCGTGCCGCAGCGGAAAATCCCGTAAAAACAGACACCTGCACGTTGCGTATACGGCCCAGGGCGCATACTTGTCCTCGTCCCGTGGGAACGGGACCTTTCCCCCCCAACGGCAGGAGGCCCCATGACGACCATCCGCAACGAGAAGATCGAAACCCTGAACGAGCTGATCGCGGTCACCCGCGACAGCGCCGAGTTCTACAGCGACGCCGCCAAGCGCGTCGACAACCCCAGGCTCAAGAACCTGTTCGCCGAGCTGGCCGAATCCAAGAACGGCCTGGTCGGCGCGATGTCGCGCGACGTGCGCAGCGAGGGCGCCACGCCCGAGAGCGAAGGCACCTTCCGCGGCAGCCTGCACAAGGTGTACGGCGACGTGCGCGCCAAGCTGGGCGACAGCGATTACGCCTACGTCTCGCAGCTCGAGGAGAGCGAGGACCGCATGCTGCACGCCTTCAACGACGTGCTCCACGACAGCGCCACCCCGGCGCCGGTCAAGGAGGCCGTGCGCAGCTATCTTCCGGCGGTCAAGCAGCACCACGACGCCATGCGCGACCGCAAGTGGGAGATGAAGGCGCAGCGCTGAGCGCGTGCCGCGGTACCCCGCAGCAGCCCTCGATCAGGGGGCGGGCCGGCCCGGAAACGGGCCGGCCTTTCGTTGCTCGGTTGCGCCGCGCCCGTTCTCCGGATCCCGGAGGACGGCGTTGCCCGCGATGGGCGCATGCGGCTGCGCGCGAGCGCACCGCCCGCAGCGCAGCCGCCCGCGGCGGCTCAGCCGGGCTTGCGCAAGCGCAGGGTCATGCGGTCGCTTTCGCCGATGGCCCGGTAGCGCTCGGCATCGGCCGCGTCGTGGCGGTTGCTGGGCGGCAGGGTCCAGACGCCGTTCGGGTGGTCGGCGGTGTCGGCCGGGTTGGCGTTGACCTCGCTGCGCGCTTCCAGGACGAAGCCGGCGCCCTCGGCCAGTTCGACCACCAGCGCCTCGGTGAGGTAGCCGCTGGTCTTCATCGTTTCCAGGTCGGTGCCGGCGCGGGCGCGATGGTCGACCACGCCGAGCGTGCCGCCGGGCCGGAGCACGTCGAAGAAGGCGCGGAAGTAGGCCTGGGCATTGCCGTCGGCGACCCAGTTGTGGGCGTTGCGGAAGGTCAGCACCGCGTCGGCCGAGGCCGGCGGCCCGAACGACGGGATGGCCGGGTCGAAGACCCGCACCTGCGGCGCGCCGTAGACCTCCGGTGCGGCGGCGAACTTCGCGCGCAGCGCCTGGTTGAGGCGGTAGCGGTAGGCCGGCTGGTCGGGGATGGCGTCGTCCCAGACCGCCGCGACGTAGCTGCCGCGCTCGCGCAGGTAGGGCGCGAGGATCTCGGCGTACCAGCCGCCGCCGGGCGTGATCTCGATCACCGTGTCGTCGGGCGCGATGCCGAAGAAGGTCAGGGTCTCGAGCGGATGCCGGTAGCGGTCGCGGGCGACGAAGCCGGCGTCGCGCCAGTCGCCCGCGACCGCGGCGCGCAGCGCCTGCGCGTGGTCGGGCTGTGCGGCGGCGACTTCGGCGGCGGCCTCGGCCGCGGCGGAGCCGCCGGAGGCGGGGTCGGTGGCCGCGCATGCGGACAACAGCAGGGCCGCGGCGAGCGCGGCGAGGGGCGGCACGGGGTGCGGGCTGGGCATGGCGCGGCTCCGGCGGAGGGGAGCGGTCAGCCTAGCGCGCCGCGGCGGGGCGCGCACCGGGGGCCGGGTTGCCGGCAGGCTGCGCTCCCGGCGACCGGCCGGGGAGGCGCCTGCGTCCGGCGGCCGCCGGCTGCGGCGCGGCCGGGGCGCGCTGCCGCCGGCCGGCCGTTCGTGCGGCCGGGATCAGCCGCAGGTGATCTCGACGATCGCGTTGCGCTCGTTGGTCTTGACGTTCACCCGGTCCTCGCGATGGTCCATGGTGACCATCATCCCGGGGGCGATGACGCGGGCGACCGCGCTGCCGGTGTCGATCCGGACCCGTTCGACCACGTCCGGGGTCGCGGCGCGGCCGATCGCCCAGCGGGCGTTGTCGGCGTTGCACACGCCGGCGGGCACCACCGGGCCGGGGGGCGGCATCGGCGCGCAGGCCGACATGGCGACGGTCAGGGCGAGGGGCAGCATCAGTCGGATCATGGCATCGGCTCCTGGGCGCAGGGAAGCGCCAGCCTGCCGGCGCGGACGTGGTGCGGGCGTGGACGCGCCCGGCCGGCGTTCAGCCGCCGCCCAGCTCCGCGGCCGCCACCTCGCGCAGCCTGCAGGCGCGCAGCATCGACCGCGACGGCAGGCCGATCCCGCGCCGGTCCCCGGCCACGTACAGGGTCACGTGCGGCGGCGGCAGCGGCAGCTGGCGGCCGAGCAGCCGGCCCAGGGCGCGGTGCAAGGGCGCCATCGCCGCCAGGTCGACCGGTTCGACCAGCGCGTGGCGCAGCCGCATCCGGCCGCGGGGGCCGTCCCGGTCGCGCTTGCGCAGCAGCAGCAGGCGGCCGCTGCGCCACAGCCGCCAGTCGAGCCCCGCGGTCGCGGCGTCCAGGGCCGCGTCGCGGACGGCCTCGCCCAGCACCCGGCGCAGTTCTCCGCCCAGCCGCGAACCGACCAGGGTGACGTGCAGCTCCGACTTGGGCGCCAGTTCGATGCCCTCGCGCAGCCGCAGCGGGACCGAAGGCAGCGCCCAGGCCGCCTCCGGGACCGGCAGCAGGAGCCGGCCGTCCACCCGCCGCGGCGGCGGCGCGGCGATGCAGGGCGCGGCCGTTCCGGACATGCTGCTACCCTGCCGCGGCGCGCCTGCAGGAAGGGTGATGAAGGGCGAAGCGATCCAGGGCGAGGCGACCGGGGGCCGGGCTTGCGCGGACAAGCCGTTCGCGCCTGCGTGCGAGCGCAACCGCGGGCCGATCCTGGAAGTGCTGCGCCGCCACTTCGACGGGCGCCGGCGGGTGCTGGAGATCGGCAGCGGCACCGGCCAGCACGCGGTGCATTTCGCCGCGGCCATGCCTTGGCTGTCCTGGCAATGCAGCGACCTCGGCGAGCGGCTGCCCGGGATCCGCGCCTGGCTCGACGAGGTCGGGCTGCCGAACGCGCCGCCGCCGCTGGCGCTGGACCTGGCGGACGCCGGGTGGCCGCGCGCGCTGGACGCCGGCGGCGCGGGCCAGGGGCGGACCGCGCGCTTCGACGCCGCGTTCTCGGCCAACATGCTGCACATCGTCGCCTGGCCGCTGGTCGAGTCCCTGTTCGCCGGCCTGGACGCGGCGCTGGCCGACGACGCCACGCTTGCGGCCTACGGCCCCTTCAACGACCGCGGGGAATACAGCAGCGCCAGCAACCGGGAATTCGACGCCTGGCTGCGCGCGCGCGACCCGGCCTCGGGCATCCGCGACTTCGAGGCCGTGGATGCGCTGGCGCGCGCGATCGGGTTCCGGCTGGTCGACGACGTCGCGATGCCGGCCAACAACCGCACGCTGGTGTGGCGCCGGCAGTGAGGGGCCCTGCGGGAATCGCGCCCAAGGGGCGTTCCCGCGGCGAGCGACGGGTCGTAGGAGCGGGCCTTGCCCGCGATGGCGTTCCCCGCGGCACTCCGGCGCCCGCGACTGCCGCCGTCAGCGCTCCAGGATCGCGACCACGCCCATGCCGCCGGCGGTGCAGATCGAGACCAGGCAGCGGCCGCCGCCGCGCTCCTTCAGCTGCTTGGCCGCGGCCGCGACGATCCGCGCGCCGGTGGCCGCGAACGGGTGCCCGGTCGCCAGCGACGAGCCGTTCGGGTTGATCTTCGCCGGGTCGATGCGCCCCAGCGGCGCCTCCAGCCCGAGCCGGTTGCGGCAGTACTCTTCGCTTTCCCAGGCCCGCAGCGTGCATAGCACCTGCGCGGCGAAGGCCTCGTGGATCTCGTAGAAGTCGAAGTCCTGCAGCGCCAGCCCGTTGCGCGCCAGCATCTCGGGCACCGCGACGGTCGGCGCCATCAGCAGGCCCTCGCCGTGCACGAAGTCGACCGCGGCCACGTGCGCGTCGCGCAACCGGCACAGCGGCTCGTGGCCGTGTTTCTGCGCCCAGTCCTCGGACGCCAGCAGGCATGCGGCGGCGCCGTCGGTCAGCGGGGTGGAATTGCCCGCGGTCAGCGTTCCGCGGCCCGACGCCCGGTCGAACACCGGTTCCAGCGCGGCCAGCTTCTCGAGCGTGCTGTCGGCGCGCAGCACGTTGTCGCGCGACACGCCGCGGAAGCTCACCACCAGGTCGTCGAGGAAGCCGCGCTCGTAGGCGGCGGCCAGCTTGCGGTGCGAGCCCAGCGCCCACTCGTCCTGCGAATCGCGCGAGATCGACCACTGCCGGGCCATGTCCTCGCAGTGCTCGCCCATCGACTTGCCGGTGCGCGGTTCGGCCACGCCCGGGAACTCGGGCCTGAGTTCGCGCGGATGGAAGCCCCGGAACGCGGCCAGCTTCTCCTGCCAGGTCCTGCCGCGGCTGGCTTCCAGCAGGCGCCGGCGCAGCGACTTGCCGTAGACGATCGGCACGTCCGAAGTGCTGTCCGAGCCGCCGCCGATCCCCGACTCGATCTGCCCGGCCGCGATCTTGTTGGCGACGTGCACGATCGAGTCCAGCGAGGTGCCGCAGGCGCGCTGCAGGGTGATGCCCGGGGTCAGCGCCGACAGCCCCGACGACAGCGCCGCCTCGCGCCCCAGGTTCCAGTCCGAGGAATGCTTGATCACCGCGCCCAGCGCGACCTCGCCCAGCTGCTGCCCATGCAGGCCGAACTTCTCCACCAGCGCGCCCAGGGTCCGCACCGACATGCCGAGGTTGCCCACGTCGGCGTAGGCCGTGTCCCGGCGGCAGAAGGGGATGCGGACCCCGCCGAGCACGGCGACGGGACGGGCTTGACGCATGGGGCACCTCGCTGGAGCGGGCCGGCGCGCGGCACGGGCATAATGCGCCGCAGTGTAGCGCCGCCTCTGTCGACATGCAGGCGCGGGGCCGTCCGATCCGCGTGCGATGCACGAAGAGCGGACGCGCGCGCCGCCGCCGTTCCCGCCCGCCACAGGGACCCGAAGCGCACGATGCAGCCCGACAGCGAACCCATGCCCGGTCCCGTCCCGGCGCGCATCCTCGGCGCGCTGGCGCTCGAGCTCGCGCCTGGCAGCCGCGCCGCGCAGCGGGCCCTGGCGCAGGCGGCGGCGGGCGAGGTGGCCGCGCGCATCGCGCACGACCTGGCCGCGTTCGCGCCGGAAGCCGCGCGGCTGGAACTGCTGGCGGTCGGCGCGCATTACGATCCGGTCGAGCTGCTGCGCCCCGGCTGGCCGCTGCACCGCGAACTCGAACGGCTGGCCGCGCGGGCGCCGCGGCAGCAGGTGGCGGGTGCGGAGGGCGGCCGCGTGATCGCCTTCGGCAGCCACCACGGGCGCCTGCCGGGCGCGCTCGCCCCGGAAGCGCAGTTCGCGGACGGGCCGCTGCGGCTGCTGCCGTTCGTGTTGGGCGGGGACCCGGCAACGCTGGCGCGCGTAGGCGACGCGTTCGAACGCGAGCTGCTCGAACGCGGCATGGCCGACGCGGCGACCGCGCTGCTGGCGCAGGAGGCGTTCGCGCTGCGGGTGGAGCATGCGCGCTACCTGACCGCGCACGACCTGGCGGCGCTGATCGCGCTGCAATACGGACACGCAGGCCTCGACGCGCTGTGGCTGCTGGTCGAGGCCGCGCTGCTGGCGCCGCAGTCCGAGCGCTGGCTCGACGCGCCGCCGGAACCGCTGGTGCGCTACGGCGACGGCGAGGCGCGGATCGCGCTGTTCTCGCCGCAGGCCTGGCGCGCGCGTTACGCAGCGGGAACCGCCGACGAGGGCCCGGACGCCCGCGCGCAGCTGGATCGCCGGTTGCAGCAGTTCGAGGCGCGGCAGCGCCAGTTCGCCGCGGTGCTGCAGGCGCACGCGGTGCCGGTCGTCTTCGTCCACTGCCCGGCGGGCGTCGACTGCCGCGACGCGCTGCGCTGACCGCGCCTGGGCCGGCCGGGTCTGGGCCCGCTCACCCGTGGGCGCCGAACTCGTCCTCGAAGATGCGGTAGCCGGCGTCGCGCATGCCGAGCGCGGCATAGGTGCGCTGCGCGGACGCGTTGTCGCGCTCCACGTATAAGCGCAGGCCGACCACGCCGGGCGTGGCCCGCGCCAGGCGCTCGACGTGGCGATGGAGCGCGGCGTACACGCCCTGGCGGCGGTATTCGGGCGCCACGTACACGCTCTGGATCCACCACCAGCTGCCGTTGCGCCAGTCGCTCCATTCGCCGGTCAGCATCAGGGTGCCGGCGGGCACGGCCAGGGTCTCGCGGCCGGCGGCCGCGGCCTCGCGCATCGCCACGAAATACCGGGCGCGCGCCGTATCGGCGATGCCGGCGGCGACGCCCGCCGCCACGGTCGCCGGGTCGAGCGGCTTGCCTTCGGTTTCCAGCGCCATCGCCGCGGCCCATCCGGCCAGCAGCGGGGCGTCGGCGGCGACGGCGTCGCGGATGCGCAGGGTGGCCATGCGCGCATGGTACCGGGGGCCCGGGCCTGCAAGGCGGCGGCGCGTCCGCCCGTGGGCCGCGGACCGGTGGCCGCGGACGCAGCTCAGCGCACCGCGATCACGCCGCAGGCCACGCGCGCGCCGGCGTTTCCGGACGGCTGGCTGCGGTAGTCGTCCGGATCGGCGTGGACCACGATCGCGCGCCCGGCGATGTCGTCGGCGCGGCCGGTGCCGAGGGTGACGCCGCGCACGTGCGCGTCGACCCGCGCCCGGCCCTGCGCATCGGCGACGATGTTGTCCATGTCGCCGAGATGGTGGGGACCGGCGCCGGCGCGGCCGTGCGGGGCGCCGGTCGGGTTGAAGTGGCCGCCGGCGCTGGAGGCGTCGGCGGCGCTGCAGTCGCCGGTCTCGTGGATGTGGAAGCCGTGGCGGCCGCCCGGGCGGAAGCCGCCCAGCTCGCCGCGGATGTGCACGCCGTCGCCCATCGTCGCCAGCGCCAGGGTGCCGCTGACCAGGCTGCCGGAGGCCGGGGCGAGCACCGCCTGCGCGCGCTCGGCGCCGCCGGCCACCGGCGGCAGCGGATCGGAGGGGCGCACGTCGCCGGGGACCGGCGCGCAGGCGGCCAGCCCGGCGCTGGCGAGGAGGGGCACGAGGACGGACAGGCGCATGGGGCGCTCCTTGCGGACGGTCGGGGCCGGTCGAAGCTAGCGCCGCGGCGGTGGCCGCGGGGTGAACCCGGGCGTGGCTCAGCCTCTGCGCCGCGGTCCCAGCTTGCGCGTGACGGTGTTGCGGCCCAGGCCCAGCCGCCGCGCCGCCTCGGCGCGGCGTCCGCCGCTTTCCGACAGCGCGGCCTCGAGCAGCACCTGGTCCAGGCGCGCGCGCGCCTGGGCATGCAGGGCGCCGGCGCCGGCCGCCAGCTGCCGGCGCGCCCATTGCGCGAGCGCCCGCTCCCAGTCGGCCTCGGCGGCCGGCGCCGCTTCGCGGCCGGCGCCGAGCGCGGCGTCGACCTCGGCCGCGGCGATCGCCTCGCCCGGCGCCAGCGCCGCCAGCCGCCAGCACAGGTTCTCCAGTTCGCGCACGTTGCCGGGCCAGGCGTGCGCGGCCAGGCGTGCGCGGGCGGGGGCGGTCAGGCGCTTGGGCGGCGCGTCGAGCTGGCGCGCGGCCAGCGCCAGGAAGCGATCGGCCAGGCGCTGCACGTCGTCGCCGCGTTCGCGCAGCGGCGGCAGCTGCAGCCGCACCACGTCCAGCCGGTGCAGCAGGTCGGCGCGGAAGCGGCCGGCCGTGACCAGCGCGTCCAGGTCCTGGTGGGTCGCGGCGAGCACGCGCACGTCGACCGAGATCAGCTCGCGTCCGCCGACCCGGAAGAACTCGCCCTCGGCCAGCACCCGCAGCAGCCGGGTCTGCAGCGGCAGCGGCATGTCGCCGATCTCGTCCAGAAACAGGGTGCCGCCGTGCGCCTGCTCGAAGCGGCCGACGTGGCGGCGCTGGGCGCCGGTGAACGCCCCGGCCTCGTGGCCGAACAGCTCCGACTCCAGCAGTTCCGAGGGGATCGCCGCGGTGTTGAGCGCCACGAACGGCCGCTTCGCGCGCGGCGACTCGCGGTGCAGCGCGCGCGCGACCAGCTCCTTGCCGGTGCCGGTCTCGCCGGTGACCAGCACCGACAGCGGCGCCTGCGCCAGCCGCCCGATCGCGCGGAACACCTGGCGCATCGCCGGCGACTCGCCGACCAGCTGCAGTGCGTCCGGAGCCGCGTCGCCGCCGGCGACCGCCGTCTCGACGGCAGCGTCGGCAGCGCCCTCGGCGGCCTGGCCGAGGGTGCGTTCGGCCAGCGCCACCGCCTCGTCCAGGTCGAAGGGCTTGGACAGGAACTCGTGCGCGCCGCCGCGGAACGCGCCGGCGGTGCTGGCGACGTCGGTATAGGCGCTCATCACCACCACCGGCAGCTGCGGATGCGCCGCCTTGAGCCGGTCCAGCAGGGCCAGGCCGTCCTGCCCGGGCATGCGCACGTCGGTGAACAGCAGGTCGGGGGCGCCGCGCGCGCGCAGCGCGTCGAGCGCGTCGGCGGCGTTGCCGAAGCCGTCCACCGCATGGCCGGCCTCGCGCAGCGCGGTCGCCAGCACGAAGCGCACCGCATGGTCGTCGTCGACGATCCAGATGCGCGCGCTCACCGGGGCGTCCCGGCCGCCGCGGCCGCGTCCGTGGCCGCGGGCAGCGGCAGCAGCAGCGAGAACACGGTGTGGCCCGCGCGCGAGCGGTAGGCCAGCGCGCCGCGGTGCTCGCGGGCCACCTGCTGGGCCAGCGCCAGGCCCAGGCCGCTGCCCTCGGCGCGGCCGGACACCAGCGGCAGGAACAGCCGTTCGGCCAGCTCCTCGGGCACGCCGCGGCCGTCGTCGGCGATCTCCAGCCGCAGCGCCAGCGGATGCGGGTCGTCGCCGATGCGCACCCGGTGTTCGGCGCGGGTGCGCAGGGTGACGGTGGCGGCGCCGGCCTCGATCGCGTTGCGCACCAGGTTCCAGACCGCCTGCACCAGCCGGTCCTCGTCGCCCAGGGGCTCGGGCAGGCTCGGATCGTAGTCGCGCACCAGCCGCACCGCCCAGCCGGCCTCGTTCTCGGCCAGGCGCAGCACGCGCTCGAGCACGGCGTGGATGTTGACCGGCGCGTGCGGGCGCGGCGGCGCCGGCGACAGCAGCCGGTCGAGCAGGGCCGACAGGCGCCCGACCTCGGATTCGATCAGCGCGGTGAGTTCGCCGCTGGAGGCGTCGCCGTGCTCGCGGGCGCGCCGCGCCAGCAGCTGGGCCGCGCCCTTGAGCCCGGCCAGCGGGTTGCGCAGCTCGTGCGCCAGGCCGCGGAGCGCGGCCGACAGCGCGGCCGGCAGCAGGCGCGCCGGATCCTCGCCGGGGAACTCGGCCACCGGATGCGCCTCCAGCAGCCAGCCGCCCTCGGCGCGGACCGACAGGCTGATGTCGGCGAACGACGCGGCGCCGCCGGGGAAGGCCAGCGCAATCCGGCGCAGCAGGCGCGGCCCCGCGGACGCCGTGCAGTCTTCCAGCAGCGCCGGCAGGGTGCGGCCGTCGGCTTCCAGCGCCGCCAGCGGCAGGCCCTGCAGGCGCCGCGCGCCGACCCCCAGCCAGCGCGCGAAGGCCGGGTTGCAGCCGGCGATCCGCGCCTGCCCGTCGGTCCACGCCAGCGGCGTGGCCAGCGCGTCGTAGGCGCCGGTCGAATACAGATCGATCGCGCCCGCATGAACCTCGGCGTGCTCCATCGCCGCATTATGGAACTTCCGGCAGGCAGCGTCCGGCCGGTCCGGGTTTGCTGCGCACGCCAGGCAGGACGGGCAGGCGTGGCCGCTGCGGTCGCGCGCGAATGTGACGGCCGTCGGGGCCGACCCGTGCCGCCGGCCCTGCCCGCGGGCTGCGTTCGACGGCGGCCGCATCCCGCGTGGCGCCGGCCGCGTACATGGTGTCGAGCCCCCCGGAGCGACCGCATGCCCGTCCCGACCCCGCCCTCCCGCCGCGCCCGGCTGCCGGCCCTGCTGCTGGCGCTGGCCGCTGCGCTGCCGGCCGCGGCCGCGGACGCGGTGCGCCTGCAGCTGGCGCCGGCGGTCGCGCCGGGCGACGGCCGCCTGCTGTACCGCGAACAGCACTGGCTGTACCGCGAGGACGGCGCGGCGCGGCGGCTGGTGCTGTACCTGTGCCCGACGGCGGACGTCGCGTTCGCGCGTAAGCGGCTGCGGGCGGCGACGGCCGAGGCGGTGGATCCGGACTTCGAGTTCGAGGATGCGCGCACCGGCCATGCCGAGCGCGTGGCCGCGGCCGGCGGCGCGCGCGCGGTCCGGATCCGCGAAGGCCACGGCCGCGACGAACGCAGCCGGCGCGTGGCCGATGCCCCCGGCGGCGTGGTCGACGCGGGCTTCGACGCCTGGGTCCGGCGCCACTGGCAGGCGCTGGCGGCGGGAACCCCGGTGCGCGCGCCGTTCCTGGTGCCGGCGCGCGCGGACTGGTTCCAGCTCAAGGCCGCGGGCGTGCGCAGGACCACGCTGAACGGACAGCCGGCGCTGCGCCTGCGGCTGGCGCCGGACGGCTGGCTGGCGCTGGTGGCCCCGCAGATCGATCTGCATTACGCCCTGGCCGACCGGCGCCTGTTGCGCTTCTCCGGGCCGGGCAGCATCCGCGACGCCGGCGGCCGCGGCATTCCGGTGCGGATCGACTTCCCCGAGCCCCCGCGCGCCGCCGGCGCCGACGCCCTGGCGCGCGCGCAGGCGCAGCCACTGGTGTCCCGATGCCCGGGTTGAAAGCGGAGCGGCCACAGGTCCCGGACCGCCATTCCCGGCGGCCCGCTCCGGCCCGCGTCTTGTCCGGCACCGCCGCGGCATGGCATAAACGGTCGCAGCGCCGAGCCCGTCCGGGGCCGTGCGCACCCACCGCCTTCCAGGGAAGCCGTTCGATGACCGACAGCCACGCCGCCGCGGATCCGGTGGAAGGCGACGCCCTCGACACGTTGCTGCGTC
Organism: Gammaproteobacteria bacterium; assembly: GCA_046566095.1. Taxonomy (GTDB): domain Bacteria; phylum Pseudomonadota; class Gammaproteobacteria; order Xanthomonadales; family Xanthomonadaceae; genus CAMPJU01. Next base: position 13,440 of record JBKHXI010000146.1, read on the forward strand.
AGGTGGCCGAGGGCGACCAGGCGGCGTTCGAGGCCCTGTATCGCGCCAGCTCCCCGCGCCTGTTCGGCATCTGCCTGCGGCTGCTGCCCAGCCGCGCCGAGGCCGAGGACGTGCTGCAGGAGGTCTATGCCTCGGTATGGAGCAAGGCCGCCCAGTTCGACGCCGCGCGCGCTCGCGCCAGCACCTGGCTGGCGGCGGTCGCGCGCAACCGCTCGATCGACCACCTGCGCGCCTCGCCGGCGGTGCGGCAGGCGCCGGCGGAGATCGCCGAGACCCTCGCCGATCCGGGCCCGGATCCGGCCGATGCCGCCGGCAGCGCCCGCGAGCGCCGCCGGCTGGACGATTGCATGCAGGAACTGGAAGCGCGCCGCCGCGATCTGATCCGCACCGCGTTCTTCGAGGGCGCCACCTACGAGGAGCTGGCCGCGCGCATCGGCTCGCCGCTGGGCACGGTCAAGAGCTGGATCCGGCGCGGTCTGCTGCAGCTGCGGGCCTGCCTGGAGCAGGCGGCATGAGCGAGCACGACCGCGCGCTCGAGCGCGACCCGCCCGACGACGACCTGCTCGCCGCCGAGCACGTGCTGGGCCTGCACGGCGCGGCGCAGCGCCGGCAGCTGCAGGCGCGGGTCGAGGCCGATCCGGACTTCGCCGCGCGCGTGTCGGCCTGGGAGGCGCGCTTCGCCGCCTGGTACGCGCAGATCGCGCCGGTCGCCCCGCCCCCGCAGCTGTGGCCGCGGCTGCGGGCGCGGCTCGGCTGGCGCGCGGCGATGCCGGTGGAGGCCGAGCGCAGGCTGCGCTTCTGGAAGGGCACGACCGCGGCCGCGCTGGCGATGGCCGCGGCGCTGGCGGTGGTCGCGCTGGTACGGCCGTGGGCGCCGGAGCAGCCGGCGCCCGAGCGCCCGCCGCTGGTGGTGGCGCCGGAACCGCAGCCGGCGCCGGCCGAGCGGCCCAAGCCGGTGGTGGTGCTGGCCGGCGACGACGGCGCGCCCGGCTGGCTGGCCGCGGTCGATGCCGCCGCCGGCGCCGTCACCATGGTGCCGGTGCCGGGCGCGGTCGACCCCGGCCCGCTCGCCGGCGAGCTGTGGCTGATCCCGGAGGGCGAGGCGCCGCGTTCGCTCGGCCTGGTCTCGCACCAGCGCGCGCATACCGTGGACGTGCCGGCGGCGCTGCGCGCCGCGCTGGCGGTCGGCGCGACGCTGGCGGTGACGCTGGAGCCGGAAGCCGGTATCCCGCACCCGGCGCCGACCGGGCCGATCGTGGCGGCCGGGCGGATCGACGCGATCTGAGCCGGCCGCCGTCGGTCGCTGCCGTCTCGTTGCATCCAGGCGGCCGGCGCGCACGTAGGCAACGGCATGCACCCGCATGCCGCCAACACACCCGAAGCCGCGTCCCGCGAGCGCAGCGAACGCCGCCCCGCCCGCCCCGCCCGCCCCGTCCGCCCCGCGCGGCCCGCCCACGGCGGCTGGCTGCGCCGGATCGGCTACTGGTTCGACACCGCGCACGCGCCGGTCGCCGACGACGACCCGGCGCTGGACCGCATCGACTGGCTGCGGGCGCTGCCCTTCCTGGCGATGCACGCGGCCTGCCTCGGGGTGCTGTGGGTCGGCGTGTCCGGCTTCGCGCTGGCGGTGGCGGCGGCGCTGTACGCGGCGCGGATGTTCGCCCTCACCGGCTTCTACCACCGCTACTTCTCGCACCGCGCGTTCCGCACCTCGCGCCCGGTGCAGTTCGCCTTCGCGCTGCTGGGCGCGGCCAGCGTGCAGCGCGGGCCGCTGTGGTGGGCCGCGCACCACCGCACCCACCACCGCCACACCGACACCGCGCGCGATCCGCACTCGCCGCGGGTGCACGGCTTCTGGCGCAGCCACGTCGGCTGGTTCCTGACCCCGCGCGGCTTCCGCACCGACTGGGCGCGGATCCCGGACCTGGCGAAATACCCGGAGCTGCGCTGGCTGGACCGCTACGACCTGGCGGTGCCGGTGGCGCTGGCGGTGGCGCTGTACCTGCTCGGCGCCTGGCTGGAGACGGCCGCGCCGGGGCTCGGCACCGACGGCCCGCAGCTGCTGGTGTGGGGCTTCTTCGTGTCGACGGTGGTGCTGTTCCACTGCACGGTCACCATCAACTCGCTGGCGCACCGCTACGGCTCGCAGCGTTTCGACACCGGCGACGACAGCCGCAACAACCCCTGGCTGGCGCTGATCACCTTCGGCGAGGGCTGGCATAACAACCACCATTTCTACCCGGGCAGCGCGCGCCAGGGCTTCCGCTGGTGGGAGCTCGACCCGACCTGGTACCTGCTGCGGCTGATGGCCGCGGTCGGGCTGGTGCGCGACCTCAAGCCGGTGCCGGCCTGGGTGGCGGCGCGGGCGAGGCCGCGGCGATGAGGGTCGCGGTGGTCGGATCCGGCATCGCCGGGCTGTCCTGCGCCTGGCGGCTGTCGCGCCGGCCCGGCGTGGAGGTGGTGCTGTACGAGGCCGAGGAGCGGCTGGGCGGCCACGTCCACACCCACGCGATCCGCATCGACGGCGCCGAGTACGCGGTCGACAGCGGTTTCATAGTCTTCAACCGCGCCCACTACCCGCTGCTGTCGGCGCTGTTCGACGAGCTCGGCGTGGCCTCGCAGCCGACCACCATGGGCTTTTCGGTGCAGCGCGAGGCCGGCGGCCTGGAATACAACGCCAGCGACCTGGACCGGCTGTTCTGCCAGCGCCGCAACCTGCTCTCGCCGCGCTTCTGGTCGATGCTGCGCGACCTGCGCCGCTTCTACCGCGAGGCGCCGGCGCTGCTGGACGGCGCCGACGAACACGCCGGTCCGACCCTCGGCGACTGGCTCGCGGACAACCGCTACGGCGCCGCGTTCCGCGACGACCACCTGGTGCCGATGGCCTCGGCGCTGTGGTCGGCGCCGCCGCGGCGGATCCTCGAGTTCCCGGTGCGCTACCTGGTGCGGTTCATGGCCAACCACCAGATGCTGCAGGTCGAGGGCCGGCCGCAATGGCGGGTGGTGGCCGGCGGCTCGCGGCGCTACGTCGACGCGCTGCGCGCGCGCTGGACGGTCCAGGCGCGCAGCGGCTGCGCGGTGCGCGGGGTGCGCCGCGACGCCGGGGGCGTGGCGTTGTTCACCGATGCCGGCAACGAGCCCTACGACCAGGTCGTGCTGGCCTGCCACAGCGACCAGGCGCTGGCGCTGCTGGTCGACGGCGACGAACGCGAGCAGGCGGTGCTCGGCGCGCTCGAGTACCAGGCCAACGACGCGGTGCTGCACACCGACGCCGCGCTGCTGCCGCGCAACCGCCGCGCCTGGGCGGCCTGGAACGCCTACGTGCCGCGCGACCCGGACGCGCCCTGCACGGTCAGCTACTGCATGAACCTGCTGCAGGGCCTGGACGCGCCCGAGCCGCTGGTGGTCAGCCTCAACCGCAGCGCGGCGATCGATCCGGGCCGGATGCTGCGGCGCATGACCTACCACCACCCGGTCTACACGCCGGCCTCGGTCGCCGCGCGCGCGCGCCAGGGCGAGATCCAGGGGCGGCGCCGCACCTGGTTCGCCGGCGCCTACTGGGGCTGGGGCTTCCACGAGGACGGCATCCGCAGCGGCTATGCCGCGGCCGATGCGCTGCTGGCCGCGCGCGACGCGGGCGCGGCGGAACCGGCCGCCGCCGCGGCGCAGGCGACGTCCGCATGAGCGCGGCGCTGCACAGCGCGGTCTACGAGGGCATGGTCCGGCACCGCCGGCACGCGCCGCGCGCGCACGCCTTCGGCTACAGGATGGCGCAGCTGTACCTGGACCTGGACGAACTGGACCGGGTGTTCGCGCGACGCTGGCTGTGGTCGGCGCGGCGGCCGAACCTGGCCTGGTTCCGCCGCGCCGACTTCCTGGCGCCGCATGCGCGGCCGCTGGCCGAGGTCGCGCGCGAGCGGGTGGCGGCCTGCACCGGTGCGCGCCCGGCCGGGCCGGTGCGGATGCTGGCGCACCTGCGCTACGGCGGCCACGCCTTCAACCCGGTGACCTTCTACTACTGCCACGAGGCCGACGGCGCGCTGGCGGCGGTGGTCGCGGAGATCACCAACACGCCCTGGCGCGAGCGCCACGCCTACGTGCTGCCGGTGGCGGCGGCGCGGCGCCGCGGACGCGCGCTGGAATGGCGCTTCGACAAGGCCTTCCACGTCTCGCCGTTCATGGCCATGGCGCGCCGCTACGCCTGGCGGTTCACGCCGCCGGGGGAGGACCTGTACGTGCACATGGACGTGCTCGACGGCGCGCACCGCGAATTCGACGCGACCCTGGCGCTGCGCCGCCGCCCGCTCGACGGCGCGGCGCTGGCGCGGGTGCTGTGGCGCTACCCGCTGATGGGCCTGCAGGTCCTCGGCGCGATCCACTGGCAGGCGCTGCGGCTTTGGGCCAAGGGCGTGCCGATCCACGACCATCCCCGGACACTGCGAGGCCGCGCATGAGCGACGCCATGGACGACACCCTCCCCCACGCCGGTACCGGCGCCCGCGAAGGCTACGGCCCGCTCGACCGCAGGCTGCGGGCGCGCCTGCTCGAACGCCTGGCCGGGCTGCGCCACGGCCGGCTGCGCATCGAGGACGCGCTCGGGACGGTGCGGCTGGGCGCGCCGGGCGGCACGCCGGTCGACCTGGACCTGCGCATCCGGGTGCGCGATCCGTCCTTCTACCGGGCACTGGCCGCCGGCGGCAGCGTCGGCGCGGCCGAGGCCTGGATGGACCGCGCCTGGGACTGCGGCGACGGCCCCGCCGACGCCGGCGCCGCGCTGGTGGACCTGGTGCGGCTGCTGCTGCGCAACCGCGACCTGCTCGACGGCATGGAGGGCGGCGCGGCGCGCATCGCCGGCTGGCTGCTGCGCGCCTGGCACGCGCGCAACCGCAACACCCGTACCGGCAGCCGCCGCAACATCGCCGCGCACTACGACCTGGGCAACGATTTCTTCGCCCTGTTCCTGTCGCCGGACCTGATGTATTCCTCGGCGCTGTGGGCGGGCGCCGACGACACCCTGGAAGCGGCCTCGACCCGCAAGCTCGAACGCATCTGCCGGCTGCTGGCGCTGCGGCCCGGCGACCGGGTGGTGGAGATCGGCACCGGCTGGGGCGGCTTCGCGCTGCACGCCGCGCGCCGCCACGGCTGCCACGTCACCACCACCACCATCTCGCGCGAGCAGCACGACGAGGCCGCGCGCCGGGTGCAGGCGGCCGGCCTGGGCGAGCGCGTGACCCTGCTGCTGCGCGACTACCGCGACCTGGACGGCCGCTACGACAAGCTGGTCTCGATCGAGATGGTCGAGGCGATCGGGGCGCAGTACCTGGACGCCTACTTCGGCAAGATCGGCGCGCTGCTGGAGCCGCACGGCCTGGGCCTGCTGCAGGCCATCACCATCGAGGACCACCGCTACCGGCAGGCGCTGGCGCAGGTGGACTTCATCAAGCGCCACGTGTTCCCGGGCAGCTTCATTCCCTCGATCGAGGCGATGCTGGCGGCCAAGACCCGCAGCAGCGACCTGGCGCTGCTGCGGCAGGAGGATTTCGGCCTGTCCTACGCGCGCACCCTCGAGGCCTGGCGCGAGCGCTTCGTGGCGCGGCTGCCGCAGGTGCGCGCGCAGGGGTTCGACGAGCGTTTCATCCGGCTGTGGCTGTTCTACCTGGCCTATTGCGAGGGTGGTTTCCGCGAGCGCTCGATCGGGGTGTCGCACCTGCTGCTGGCGCGGCCGGGCTGGCGCCCGGCTGCGGATCCGGCGCTGCCGGACGAGGCGCCGCCGGCATGAGCTTCTGGGCCAACCTCGCCGGCTACCAGCTGGTCTGGTTCTGCGCGGTGATCGGCGCCGGCCGCGGCCTGGCCTGGCCGGGCGCGGCGGCCGGGCTGCTGTTCGCGGCGGCGCAGCTGGCGGCCTCGCCGCGGCGCGCCACCGACCTGCGGCTGGCCGCGGCGGCCCTGGGTTGCGGCCTGCTGCTCGACGCCAGCCTGGCCGCGCACGGCGTGGTGACCTATGCCGCGCACGCGCCCGGCTGGCCGGCGCCGGCGTGGATCCTGGGGCTGTGGCTGGCGTTCGCGCTCACCCTCACCCATTCGCTGCGGGCGCTGGCGCTGCGGCCGTGGCTGGCGGCGCTGCTCGGCGCGATCGGCGGGCCGCTGGCCTACCTCGGCGCGGCGCGGGGCTTCGATGCGGTGGCACTGGGACCGGCCGCGCTGGCCTGGCTGGCGCCGGGCTGGGCGCTGGCGCTGGCCGGCCTGTCGCTGCTGGCGCGGCGCGGGCTGCTGCCTGCGATCGGCGCGCAGGCCGCGACGCGCAGCAGCCCGCCGGTCGGCGACGTGCCGCGATGACGCCCTGGTCGCCGCCGCTGTGGCTGGGCGCGGCCGTCGCGCTGGCGATGGCGGGCGGCTGGTGGTGGCAGCGGCGCCGGGCCAACGCCGGCATCGTCGACGCGATCTGGGCCGCGGGCCTGGCCGCGGCGGCCGTGTTCTACGCCCTGGTCGGCGACGGCGCGACGCTGCCGCGCCTGCTGCTGGCGCTGCTCGGCGGCGCCTGGGGCCTGCGCCTGGCCTGGCACCTGTGGACGCGGGTGCGCAGCGAGGACGAGGACGGGCGCTACCGCCGGCTGCGTGCGGCCTGGAACGGGCATCAGGGCCGGTTCTTCGCCTTCTTCCAGTTCCAGGCGCTGCTGGTGGTGCTGTTCTCGCTGCCGCTGCTGGCGGTGGCGCGCAACCCGGTGGCGCAGGCCACCGCCTGGACCGTGCTGGGCGTGGCGGTGTGGCTGGGCAGCGTGGCGGGCGAGGCGCTGGCCGACCGCCAGCTGGCGCGGTTCCGGGCCGACCCCGGCAACCGCGGCCGGGTCTGCGACCGCGGCCTGTGGCGCTACTCGCGCCATCCCAACTACTTCTTCGAATGGCTGCACTGGTTCGCCTACGCCTTCCTTGCGGTCGGCTCGCCCGTCGCCTGGCTGGCCTGGACCGGGCCGCTGCTGATGTTCGTGTTCCTGCGCTGGCTCAGCGGGGTGCCGTGGACCGAGCAGCAGGCGCTGCGCACGCGCGGCGCGGCCTACCGCGACTACCAGCGGCGCACGCCGATGTTCTTCCCGTGGTTCCCCCGCGACCACGCCGCCGATCACGCCGCCGACCCCGCCCACGAGGACGCACCATGAACGCCACCGCCGCCGAACTTCCCGTCGACGCCCCCGGCCCCGGCCTGCTCGGCCTGGCCGAGCGCGGCCTGCTGCCGGACGCGCTGCTGCGGCTGGGCATCCGCCGGCTGTGCGCGCGGCGCCTGGCCGAGGAAAGCGCCGGCGGCCCGGAAGCGCAGGCCGAACGCTTCGCCGTGCGCATGGCGCAGCTGCGCGACGGCCCGCTGGCGATCGAGACCGAGGCGGCCAACCGCCAGCACTACGAACTGCCGCCGGCGTTCTTCGTCGAATGCCTGGGCCCGCGCCTGAAGTATTCGTCCTGCTACTACCCGCGCGGCGACGAGAGCCTGGCCCAGGCCGAGGAGGCGATGCTGGCGCTGAGCTGCGAGCGCGCGGACCTGGCCGACGGCCAGGACATCCTCGAGCTCGGCTGCGGCTGGGGCTCGCTGACCCTGTGGATGGCCGAGCGCTACCCGGCGGCGCGGATCACCGCGGTGTCCAACTCGCGCCTGCAGCGCCGCCACATCGAGGCGGCCTGCCGCGCGCGCGGGCTGGGCAACGTGCGGGTGCTGACCGAGGACGTGAACCGGCTGGCGCTCGCGCCGGCGGCCTACGACCGGGTGGTCTCGGTGGAGATGTTCGAGCACGTGCGCAACCACGAGCGCCTGCTGGCCAACGTCGCCGGCTGGCTGCGGCCCGGCGGGGCGCTGTTCGTGCACGTGTTCTGCCACCGCACCCTGCTCTACCCGTTCGAGACCGCGGGCGGGGACAACTGGATGGGCCGGCATTTCTTCACCGGCGGGATCATGCCCTCGGCCGACATGCTGGCGTTCCGGCAGCGCGACCTGCGGCTGGCGCGGCGCTGGCTGGTCGACGGCCGCCACTACCAGCGCACCGCCGAGCACTGGCTGGCCAACCAGGACGCGCGCCGCGACGCGGTGCTGGCGATCCTGGGCGAGGCCTACGGCGACGCCGCGGCCGCGTTGTGGCACCAGCGCTGGCGGATGTTCTGGATGGCCTGCGCGGAGCTGTTCGGTTACGCCGGCGGCCGCGAGTGGATGGTCGCGCACTACCGCTTCGCGAGGGACGCTGGCTGACGCGGGGCGGGGAGGGCGCAGACGATGGACTGTGCGCATCCCGTCGCCGGGCGTTTTTCGGGAGCCACGCGGAGCCGGAATGTCGGCGGCATGCCGGCGCAGGGCCGCAGGTTTTTGATTACGGCTTCGTGGTGAGCGCGTAAAGGATGCGCGCGTCCTCGGCATCCAGCGCGGCGGCGGGGTCGTCGCCCTCGTCGATGCCGCGGAAGCGGCGGTGGAAGGCGCGCACCGCCGCCGGCAGGTCGTCGACGGGATAGCCCAGCAGGCGCAGCGCCAGCACCGGGTCGAAGCCGGGCGGCGGTTCGGCCAGCGGCGGCTGCGGCCAGATCCCGAAGCCGGCCTCGGCCAGGCGCTTCCACGGGAACAGGTGGTTCGGGTCGCGCTTGCGGCTCGGCGCCATGTCGCCGTGGGCGATCAGCGCGCGCGGATCGATGCGGTGGCGCGCGGTGACGTCGGCCAGCAGGCGCAGCAGCGCCTCGACCTGGGCGTCGGGGAAGGCGCTGCGGCCGTCGTTGTCCAGCTCGATGCCGATCGAGGCGGCGTTGAGGTTGCCGATCGCGCCCCAGCGCCCGGCGCCGGCGTGCCAGGCGCGGTCGAGGTCGTCGACCAGCTGGAAGATCCGGCCGTCGCGCGCCACCAGGTAGTGGGCGCTGACCCGGCCGCCGCGGTTGCGGGTGCGCAGGGTGCGCAGGCTGCGTTCGACCGAATCCTGCTCGGTGGCATGCAGCACCACGAGCACCGGCCGCCGCGCGTCGAAGTTCGGCGAAGGCAGCCACTGCGCCAGCGGGCTGCGGCCAGGCGAGGGCTCGACCGCCAGCGGGGCATGCGTGCAGCCGGCCAGCAGGGCCAGCAGGAGCAGCGGGGATTGCAGGAGCAGCCGGGTCCGCATGCCGGCATTGCAGCCGCGCGTCCGGGCGATTGCAAGCGGCGGCGGGCAAAGGTGTGGTGAATGGCGGGCGCCTGGACGATGGCGTCCTCGTGAAGCGCTTGCAGCATGCGCAGCTCCTGCATAGGGTGCAGGAATTGCCCGGTCGGGGCTGAAGCCCCTCCTACAAGAGCGATTGCCCTGTAGGAGGGGCTTCCGCCCCGACCACGGCGCCGCCGGGGCGCGACGGCGGCGCAGGCTGCTCAGAGCGTGTAGTACAGCTGGTATTCCAGCGGATGGGTGGCCGCGCGGAACTTGGTGACTTCCTGCATCTTCAGGGCGATGTAGGCGTCGATGAAGTCGTCGCCCATCACCCCGCCGGCCTTGAGGAACTCGCGGTCGGCGTCCAGCGCCTCGAGCGCCTGGTCGAGCGAATGGCAGACCGTCGGGATGCCCTTGGCCTCTTCCGGCGGCAGGTCGTACAGGTCCTTGTCCATCGCCTCGCCCGGGTCGATCTGGTTCCGGATGCCGTCCAGGCCGGCCATCATCAGCGCGGTGAATGTGAGGTAGCCCGACTGCATCGGGTCGGGGAAGCGGAACTCGATGCGGCGAGCCTTGGGGTTGGACACGTAGGGAATGCGGCACGACGCCGAGCGGTTGCGCGCCGAGTAGGCCAGCATCACCGGCGCCTCGAAGCCGGGCACCAGGCGTTTGTAGCTGTTGGTGGTGGAGTTGGTGAAGGCGTTGATCGCGCGGGCGTGCTTGAACACGCCGCCGATGTACCACAGCGCGGTCTGGCTCAGGCCGCCGTAGCCGTCGCCGGAGAACAGGTTCTGCCCGCCCTTGGCCAGCGACTGGTGCACGTGCATGCCGCTGCCGTTGTCGCCGACCAGCGGCTTGGGCATGAAAGTGGCGGTCTTGCCGTGGCGGAAGGCCACGTTCTTGACGATGTACTTCATCATCAGCAGCTCGTCGGCCTTGCGCAGCAGCGAGTTGAACCTGGTGCCGATCTCGCACTGGCCGGCATTGGCCACCTCGTGGTGGTGGACCTCGACCTCGATCCCGACCTGCTCCAGCGTCCTGCACATCTCCGCGCGGATGTCGTGCAGCGAGTCCAGCGGCGCGACCGGGAAGTAGCCGCCCTTGATCCCCGGCCGGTAGCCGCTGTTGCCGCCGGCGTATTCGGTGCCCGAGTTCCAGTGCGCCTCCTCCGAGTCGATGTGGAAGAAGGTGTGGCCCATCTCGTTGGCGTAGCGCACCGAATCGAACACGAAGAACTCCGGCTCCGGGCCGAAGAACGCCTGCTCGGCGATGCCGCTGGACTTGAGGTAGGCCTCGGCGCGACGGGCCACGCCGCGCGGGTCGCGCTCGTAGGCCTGCATCGTGGCCGGGTCGAGCACGTCGCAGGTCAGCACCAGGGTCGGGTCGGCGGTGAACGGGTCGATGAAGGCGGTGTCCGCGTCCGGCAGCAGCACCATGTCCGATTCGTTGATGCCCTTCCAGCCGGAGATCGAGCTGCCATCGAACATCCGTCCGTCCTCGAACAGCGACTCGTCGGCGATCGAGCGCGGATAGGTGACGTGGTGCTGGACCCCGCGCAGGTCGGCGAAGCGCAGGTCGACCCACTCGACCTTGTGATCACGGATGAGTTTCTCGACCTGCTCGTACGACATGGGCATGCTCCGGGGCGATGGAT
>JBKHXI010000147.1:0-3359 GCA_046566095.1 Gammaproteobacteria bacterium
GACAGCGGCGCATCGCCCGCCGGCGACAGCGCCGGCCCCGCCGGGGAACCGTTCTTGCCGCGCCTGCCGGCCGCGCCCGGCACGGCCTTCAGTCGAGCGCCAGGATCGCGTCCACCTCGAAGCGCGCACCCTTGGGCAGGGCCGATACGCCGATGGTGGAGCGCGCGGGATACGGCGCCTGGAAGTACTCGGCCATCACCGCGTTGACCTGCGCGAACTCGCCCAGGTCGACCAGGTACAGGCCCAGCCGCTGCACCTGCGCCAGCGAACCGCCGGCGGCCTCGCAGACCGCGCGCAGGTTGTCGAAGGCGCGCCTGGCCTGCGCGGCGATGTCGCCTTCCACCAGCTCGCCGGTCGCCGGGTCCAGCGGGATCTGCCCGGACAGGAACACGGTGCCGCCGGCGCGCACGGCCTGCGAATAGGGGCCGATGGCGGCGGGCGCGCGGTCGGTGTGGATCGGGTTGCGGGACATGGCGGGCTACCTCGACGGATCGATCTGGATTCTAGGGGATCGGACGAGCGGGTGCGGAAGCGGGACGAAGTAACCAGGCGCGCGACGACTGGAGAAGAGAGGGCTTGCGCGGGACGCGCGCGCCTCGATCGCTGTCGTCCCGAGCGCAGCGAGGGACCTGTTTGTCGCGCGCGGGCCGGACCGGAAAAGCAGGTCCCTCCCTGCGCTCGGGACGACAGGAAGCAGATCGGATGCCGTCGGCGATCAGAGCCGCTGCACGCCGTGCACCACGCCGAGGCGGCGCACGCGGCGGATCACGTCGGCCAAGTGCTTGCGGTCGCTGACCTCGATGCCGAAGCGCATCACCGCGATGTTGGCGTCGCGCTCCAGGTATTCGACCCCGTCGATGTTCGACTCGGCCTGGGCGACCGAAGCGGCCACCTGCGCCAGCACGCCGGGCCGGTTCTCGACCTCGATCCGCAGCGCCGCGTGGAAGTCGCCGGACACCTCGCGGTCCCAGCCGATCGCCAGCCAGCGCTCGGGGGACTTGCGGTAGTCGGCGACGTTGGGACAGTCCAGCCGGTGCACCACGATGCCGCGCCCGGCGGTGTGGTAGCCCATGATCTCGTCGCCGGGGATCGGCATGCAGCAGTTGGCGAAGCTGATCACGCCGCGCTCGCTGCCGGTGATCAGGATCCGGTCGCCGGCGGGCAGCGCCTGGATCGCGTCGACCAGGTCCGGGGTGTCGGGCTCGAGCCGCGCCAGCACCTGCGCGACCTGCGCCGGCATCCGGTTGCCGAGCGCGATGTCGGCCAGCAGCGCCTCCAGGCGCGGGTAGCGGTGTTCGGCCAGGTAGCCCTCCAGGCGCTCGGCCGGCAGCCGGTCGAGCGAGGTGTCGAGCGTCTCCAGCGCGCGGTCGAGCATGCGGTGCCCGAGCTGCACCGCGTCCTCGTGCTCGAGGTTCTTGAGCTGGTGCCGGATCGCGGTGCGGGCCTTGCCGGTGACCACGAACTCCAGCCACTGCGGCTTGGGCGAGGCCGACTTCGCGGTGATGATCTCCACCCGCTGGCCGCTGGCCAGCTTGGTCCGCAGCGGCACCAGCCTCCGGTCCACCCGCGCGGCCACCGCGTGGTTGCCGATGTCGGTGTGCACCGCGTAGGCGAAGTCGATGGCGGTGGCGTTGCGCGGCAGCGCCAGGATCTCGCCGCGCGGGGTGAACAGATAGACCTCGTCGGGGAACAGGTCGACCTTGACGTTCTCCAGGAATTCCAGCGAGGAACCGGTCGCGCGCTGCGACTCGACCAGGTTGGCGATCCAGGCGTGTGCGCGCGCCTGGGCGCTGTTGGGCGACTCGCCGCCGTGCTTGTACGACCAGTGCGCCGCCACCCCGCGCTCTGCGATCAGGTCCATCTCCTCGGTGCGCAGCTGCACCTCGATCGGCGCGCCGTAGGGCCCGAACAGCACCGTGTGCAGCGACTGGTAGCCGTTGGCCTTGGGGATAGCGATGAAGTCGCGGAAACGCCCGTCCAGCGGCTTGAACACCGAGTGCACGATGCCCAGCGCGTGGTAGCAGTCGGCCACGGTGTCGACCACCACCCGGAACCCGAACACGTCCATCACCTGGTCGAAGCTCTTGCCCTCCGCGCGCATCTTCGAATAGATGCTCCACGGAGACTTCACCCGCCCGACCACGCGGTGGCGCAGCCCCTCCTTGGCCAGGCGCTGGGCGAGGCCGGCCTCGATCCTGGCCAACGCCTCGCGGCGCACCACCGGCTGGGCGCGGATCCGCTTCTCCAGCACCGCGTGCCGCCACGGGTGCAGGGCGCGGAAGCCGAGGTCCTGCAGCTCGGCCTTGATCATGTTCATGCCCAGACGCTGGGCGATCGGCGCGTAGATCTCCAGGGTCTCGCGCGCGATCCGCTCGCGCGCCTCCGGATTCTGGGCGCCGATGGTGCGCATGTTGTGCAGGCGGTCGGCGAGCTTGATCAGGATCACCCGCAGGTCGCGCGACATCGCCAGCAGCATCTTGCGGAAGCTCTCGGCGGCCGCCTCCTGGCGGTCGCGGAAATGCAGCCGGTCGAGCTTGGTGACGCCGTCGACCAGGTCGGCCACGGTCTCGCCGAACTCAGCGGCGATCGCCTCGTGGGTGAGCGGGGTGTCCTCGATGGTGTCGTGCAGGATCGCCGCGATCAGGGTCTCCACGTCCAGCCGCATCTCGGCCAGCACCCCCGCCACCGCCACCGGATGGGTGATGTAGGGCTCGCCGGACTTGCGCGACTGCCCGGCGTGGGCGGCCGCGCCCACCGCCCAGGCGCGGCGCAGCAGCCGCTGCTGTTCCTCGGGCAGGTAGCCGGTGGCGCGCTCGAACTCGGCCAGGTAGTCGGGCAGCGGCGTGGCCGCCACGTCCGCCCCGGGGGCGGTCGTGCGCGCCTGTTCCAGCACGGGTGCGGGCTTGCGGGCCATGCCCGCAGCCTACGGCGAAGCGGCGGATTTGGGAATGCGGCGCGGCTGCGGCGTCCCGGCGCGCCCGGTCCCGGCGGCACGGCGGCACGGCGGCACGGCCCATCATGCAACGACCCCGCCGGAGCGGGGTCGCGCGCTGTTCCGGAAGCGGCCGGACGGCCCGGCGCCGGCGGCTAGAGGTCGTCGCCCTTGTCGTCGTCGGCCACCACCTCGGCGGCGGCCCACTCCAGCGCCTCGCGCTCCTTGCGTTCGCGCTCGGCCTTCTCCACCGCCTCGATGTACTCGGCGTCGATCTTGCGGGCGGCGATCTCGCGCAGCGCCAGCACCGTGGGCTTGTCGTCGAGCTCGCTGTTGTCGATCTTCGGCTCCACGCCGTTGGCCAGCTGGCGCGCGCGCTTGGCGGCCATCATGACCAGTTCGAAGCGGTTGTCGACCACTTCCAGGC
>JBKHXI010000148.1:0-9000 GCA_046566095.1 Gammaproteobacteria bacterium
AGGGACCTGTTTCCCTGGTGTCGACGCCACGCATGCGAAAAGCAGGTCCCTCGCTGCGCTCGGGACGACAGCGGTGGAGGGTCACCACGTGGCGCCGACGATGCGGGGCTCGGGTTCGAGCAGGACGTCGAAGCGGCCCCGCACCGAGTCGGCGATGTCGCGCGCCAGTTCCAGCAACTGCGCCCCGGTCGCGCCGCCGTGGTTGACCAGCACCAGCGCGTGCGCGTCCGATACCCCGGCATCGCCGCGGCGATGACCCTTCCAGCCGCAGGCGTCGATCAGCCAGGCCGCCGACAGCTTGCGCAGGCCGCCGGCAGCGGTTGCGCCGTGGGCGGCGGCATCGGCCGGGAACGGCGCCACCGGGAACACCGGCAACGCCGGTTCCCGCGCCTTGAGCGCATCGGCCGCGGCGGCCGGCACGATCGGGTTCTTGAAGAAGCTGCCGGCATTGCCGACCACGGCCGGGTCCGGAAGCTTGCGGCGGCGGATGCGGATCACCGCCTCGGCGACCTCGGCGGCGCGCGGCGTGCCGTCCACGCCCATCGCCGCCAGTTCCTGGGCGATGCCGGCGTAGTCCAGGCGCGGCGCGGCGCGGCGGGAGAGCGCGAACTCCACCGCGGTCACGACGAAGCGGCCGGGTTCGCGCTTGAACAGGCTGTCGCGGTAGGCGAAGGCGCATTCGGCGCGGCCGAGCCGGCGGATCCGCCCGCTGCCGCGCTCGAAGGCCTCGACCGCGTGGATCGTCTCGCAGACCTCGACCCCGTAGGCGCCGATGTTCTGGATCGGCGCCGCGCCGACCGTGCCCGGGATCAGGGCCAGGTTCTCCAGGCCCGCCAGTCCGCGGGCGAGCGTCCATTGCACCAGCGCATGCCAGGGGACGCCGGCATCGGCGCGGACCACGACCGGCCCGTCGCCGGCGCCCGGTTCGGCGATGCCGACCTCGCGCCCGGCCAGCGCCAGCACCGCGCCCTCCGGGTCTCCGGCGAACAGCAGGTTGCTGCCGCCGCCGAGCACCAGCAGCGGCCGCTCGCGCAGCCGCGGATGCTCCAGCAGCGCCGGCAACGCCGCCGCGTCGTCCACCTCGGCGAGCAGCGGCGCCCGCGCGGGCACGCGGAAGCTGTTGCGCGCGCCCAGCGGCGCGTCCTCGATCAGGCGGTACCGGGAATCCATGGCTGCATGATGCCTGCGATGCGCGCGCCGGCCTACCGGCGCGGCGGCGGCAGGGCACAGGCGCGTGCCGGCCGGCGCGCGCGAGGGCCGGGCGCCGCGCTCATTCCGGCGGCAGGTGGCCGCGGCTGGGCGCTTCCTTGCGCCGCCGCATCGCCTGCACGCATTCGCCGACCAGTGCCGGGCCGCGGTACACCAGCCCGGTGTAGAGCTGCACCAGGCTGGCGCCGGCCGACATCTTGGCGGCGGCGTCGGCCCCGGACAGGATGCCGCCGACGCCGACCAGCGGGATCGCGTCCGGCAGCCGGGTGCGCAGGCGGCGCAGCACCGCGGTCGCCTTGCCGGCCAGCGGCGCGCCGGACAGCCCGCCGGCCTCGTCGGCGTGGCGCTCGCCCTGGACCGCATAGCGCGAGACCGTGGTGTTGGTGGCGATCACGCCGTCCACCTGCAGGTCGGCCAGCACCCGGCTGGCGGCGTCGATGTCGTGGTCGGACAGGTCGGGCGAGACCTTGACCAGCATCGGCACGCGCTTGCCGTGCCGGGCTCCCAGCCGCTCCTGGGCCTCGCGCAGGCCGCCGACCAGCCGCCGCAGCGCCTGCTCCTCCTGCAGCTCGCGCAGCCCGGCGGTGTTGGGCGAGGAGATGTTGACCGTCACGTAGTCGGCCAGCGGGTACACCCGCTCCAGGCAGTGCAGGTAGTCGTCCGCCGCCGCCTCGTTCGGCGTGTCGCGGTTGCGGCCGATGTTGATGCCCAGCAACCCTGCGCGGCGCTGCGCGCGTTCGATGTTGGCCACCAGCGCGTCCACGCCGGCGTTGTTGAAGCCGAGGCGGTTGATGATCGCGCGCTGCCGGGGCAGGCGGAACATGCGCGGCTTCGGGTTGCCCGGCTGCGGCCGCGGCGTGACCGTGCCGACCTCGACGAAGCCGAAGCCCAGCGCGAGCAGCGCGTCGACGTGGGCGCCGTCCTTGTCCAGCCCGGCGGCGAGGCCGACCGGATTGCGGAACTGCAGGCCCAATACGGTGGTCGGCAGCGCGCGTGGCGTGTCCGCCAGTAGCGACGCGGCGCCCAGCCGCCAGGCCGCGTCCAGGCCGGCCAGCGCCACCGCGTGGGCGCGCTCGGGGTCCAGGCCGAACAGGAGCGGCCGCGCGAGCAGGTACATGCGCTCAGTTCGCCAGCCAGGCCAGCCAGGCGATGCCGCCGAACACGAACAGGAACAGCAGCAGCGCCAGCACCAGCAGGGCCAGGTTGGCCCAGCCCAGCACCAGCCCGGCCAGCGCCATGCCGTCGCCTTCCAGTTCGCCGTTCGCGCGCCGGATCTCGCCGCGCGCGACGTGCCCGGTCACCACCGCCACGATCGCGCCCACCAGCGGCAGCGCCACCCAGCTGAGCACGCCGAACACCAGGCTGAGGATCGCGGGGGTGCTGGTGCGGCGGTAGGCGCTGTTCATGCGGCGTGTCGTGTTCGGGAGTGTCGCAGCAATCTACGCGATCGGCGGCCGCGACCGGACGCGGCCGCGGTGCGCGCGGTCACAGGTCGAACTTGATGCCCTGCGCCAGCGGCAGGTCGTCGGAGTAGTTGATGGTGTTGGTCTGCCGGCGCATGTAGGCCTTCCAGGCGTCCGAGCCGGATTCGCGGCCGCCGCCGGTCTCCTTCTCGCCGCCGAAGGCGCCGCCGATCTCCGCGCCCGAGGTGCCGATGTTGACGTTGGCGATGCCGCAGTCGCTGCCGGCGGCCGACAGGAAGCGCTCGGCCACCCGCAGGTCGGTGGTGAAGCAGGCCGAGGACAGGCCCTGCGGCACCGCGTTCTGCTGGAAGATCGCCTCGTCGAGGTCGGTGTACTTCATCACGTACAGGATCGGGGCGAAGGTCTCGGTCTGGACCACCTCGGCGTCGTTGGACAGGCCGGTGATGATCGTCGGCAGCACGAAGTTGCCCTTGCGCTCCAGGCGGGCGCCGCCGGTCTCGACCTTGCCGCCTGCCGCCCTGGCCTTTTCGATCGTCGCCAGGTACGCGTCGACCGCATCCGGGCTGTTGAGCGGGCCCATCAGGTTCTTCGGGTCGGTGGGGTCGCCGATCTTGCCCTCGACCTGCTTGTAGGCCGCCACCAGCTTCGCCAGCACGTCGTCGTGGATCTCGGCGTGGACGAACACCCGGCGGGTGGTGGTGCAGCGCTGGCCGGCGGTGCCGACCGCGCCGAACACGATCGCCGGGATCGCAAGCTTCAGGTCGGCGGTGCGGTCCACGATCATCGCGTTGTTGCCGCCCAGCTCCAGCAGCACCTTGCCGAAGCGGCGCTGCACGCGCTCGCCGACCTGGCGGCCGACCTTGGTGCTGCCGGTGAAGCTGATCATGGCCACGCGCCGGTCGTCGACGAACGCCTGCGCCAGCTCGGTGCCGGCGTCGTTGAACAGGAAGAAGATGTCGGGGAACCCGCCTTCCTTCAGCGCCTGGTTGCAGATCTTCATCGAGGCGATCGCCGACAGCGGGGTCTTCGGCGAGGGCTTCCAGATGCAGATGTCGCCGCAGACGCCGGCCACGAACGCGTTCCAGGCCCACACCGCGACCGGGAAGTTGAACGCCGAGATAATCCCGACGACGCCCAGCGGGTGCCACTGCTCGTACATGCGGTGGCCGGGGCGCTCGGAATGCATGGTCAGGCCGTAGAGCTGGCGCGACAGGCCGACGGCGAACTCGCCGATGTCGATCATCTCCTGGACCTCGCCGTCGCCTTCAGGTTTCGACTTGCCCATCTCCAGCGCCACCAGCGAGCCGAGCGCGTCCTTGTGGCGGCGCAGGGCGTCGGCGCACAGCCGGATCGCCTCGCCGCGGCGCGGCGCCGGGGTGCTGCGCCAGACCTTGAAGGCCTCCTGGGCGCGGCGGACGAGGGTCTCGTAGTCCTCGCGGGTGGTCGCCAGCACCGTCGCCAGCGCCTCGCCGTCGGTCGGGTTGGTCGGCACCAGCTCGCCGCCGCCGGTGGCCTGCGACCATTCGCCGCTGCCGAGGTAGGTGCCGGACTCGCGCGCGGACAGGCCCAGGGCGGTGAGGACGGGATGGATCATGGAAGGCTCCTGCGGGAAAGGGGACGATGCGGCGCACGCGCCGGCGCCGGGCGGCCGGGTGCGGGCCCGTGGCGCGGGATGGCGACCCCGACACGATTCGAACGTGTGACCTTTCCCTTAGGAGGGGAACGCTCTATCCAGCTGAGCTACGGGGCCGTGCTCCGGAACGCGCGTCCGCCGGGCCGGGCCCGGCGGAGGCAACCCGGCGATTTTCGCATGGGCGGCGGGGCCGGGGCCAATCGGCGCCCGCGCGGCGCGCTCAGCGCGGCTCGATCGCCGGCGGCAGCGGCGGCCGCCGGAACCGGTACACCAGCGCGCCCACCGCCAGCGCCACCGCGCCCATCGCCAGGTTCTTCCAGCTGGCGCTGGCCAGCAGCCCCAGCGCGACCGCGATCGCCAGCACCGGGATCGCCGGCCCGCCCGGCAGCCGCAGCGCGCCGGGGCGGTCCGGGTGCCGGCGCTGCAGCGCGATCGCCGCGCAGGCGGTGGCCACGTAGGCGAACAGCCGCGCGATCACCGACAGCAGCGCCAGCTGCACGAACGAGCCGCTCACCGCCAGCGCCAGCGCCAGCGCCGCCTGCACCCAGATCGCCACGTGCGGCGTGCGCCAGCGCGGGTGGACTCTGGCCAGCGGCCGCGGCAGGGTGCCGTCCACCGCCAGCGCGTACATGTAGCGCGGGCCGAACAGCATGGTGTTGAAGTTGGTGCCGAGGATCGAGATCGCCGCGCCTACGGTGAGCAGCAGCGCCGCGCCCGGGCCCGCGAACGCGGCCGCGGCCTCGGCCAGCGGCGCCGGCGACTGCGCGATGCCCGGCAGGGTGCCCTGCGCCACTGCCTGCACCGCCACGTACAGCGCGGTCACGATCGCGATCATCGCCAGCAGGGCGAACGGCACGTCGCGGCGCGGGTTGCGGTATTCGCCGGCGGCCGCGGGCGTGTTCTCGAATCCCGCGTAGGCGAACAGCAGCAGCAGCGCGGCCTCGCCCAGGCGCCCGGGCGCCTCCAGCGGCAGGCCGGCCAGTTCCAGCCGCGACCAGTCCACGTACCAGGCGCCGACCGCGACGAAGAACAGCAGCGGCAGCAGCTTGGCGATGGTCAGCGTCACGCCGGCGCGCGCGGCGGTGCGCACGCCGACCAGGTTGAGCCAGGTCAGCAGGCCGAGCGAGGCCACCACCACCGCCATCCGGCCCGCGCCGCTGCCCGCCCACGGCCAGAAGTGCGAGACCGCCAGCGCCAGGCCGTTGCTCAGCGCCGCGGCCACCGTGACCCGGGTGAGGATCGTCATCCAGCCAGTGAGGAAGCCGACGAAGGGGCCGAATGCCTCGCGCGCGTACAGGTAGGAACCGCCCGGGCCGTCGAAGTGGCTGGAGGCCTGCGCGTAGCACAGCACCAGCAGCGCCACCGCCAGCCCGGCCAGCAGGATCGCCCACAGGCTGGCGCCGCCGAGCAGCAGCACGGTCGCGGCCGGCAGCAGGTAGATGCCGCTGCCGACCACGTCGTTGATCGACAGGCCGACGATCTGCCAGCGCCCGACCGCGCGCACGAGGGTGGGTTGGCCGGAGGGCGGGCCCGGTGGGGTCGGCGTGGCGGACATGCGCGCTTCCTGTGGTTGCGGAGGGTCGGGTCAGGGGCCGGCCGGCGCGGGCAGGCCCCAGCGCGCATGCAGGCGCGCGTGGTCGGCGGCGGCGAGCAGCACGAACACCGGATCCGCGGACGGTTCCAGCCAGGCCAGCAGTGCCTCCATGTCGGCCGGCGCCATCGCCGTGCAGCCGGCGGTCGGCGTGTCCGGCGAGGCCCATTCGTGGGCGAAGATGCAGCTGCCGGCGCGGTCGGCGGCGTCGGCGTTGTGCTCGATCACGAAACCCAGGCGGTAGCGCTGGTCGCCGTCCTTGTGCAGGTCGCGGCGCATCGGCTCGGTGGAGCCGGCGATCGCCTCCGCGCCGACCGCGCGCGCGTCGACGATGCGGTTGTACAGCGGCGAGCCGGGCACGTCGATGCACCAGTCGTGCGCGTCCATGCCCCGGTAGGGCAGCGCGGTGGGATGCGCGGGCGCGTAGCCGAAAGCGTGGCCGATGCGGAACACGCCGGCCGGCGCGCGGCCGTCGCCCTCGCGCTTGGCCGGCCCCGGCTGCGGCGGATGCAGGCCGCGGCCCCAGGCGATGCCGCTGCGGCCGACCACCACCGGCACGGCCGGCCCCACGCTGCGCCAGGCGCCGCGCTCGCGCCGGTAGCGCTGCAGGCGGCCGTGCACCGCGTCGGCGTCGGCCACCGTGACCAGCACCAGCTGGCGTGCGCCGGCCCAGGCCGCGGCCGCGGCCGGGTCGCCCGCCGGCCGCGTGCTGCAGGCCGCCAGCAGCACCGCCAGCGCAGCCAGCGCCAGTGCCGCCAGCGCCGGCGCCGCCGGCCGCGGCCGGGTCGATGGCGCGCCGCCGGGCGCGGAACGGGCCGGGGACGGGAGCATCAGCGCAGGCGCACGATCGCGGTCATGCGCTCGGTGTAGCGCGTTCCGTCGTCGAATGCCAGCGGCAGCAGCGGGGTGACCGACACCGCGTTCAAGCCCAGCCGCCGCACCGATCCGTCCGCTTCCAGCACGCCGCCGCCGTGGATGTCGTGGATCACCCAAGGCGCGCCGTCCAGCTGTCCGATCACCAGCATCACATGGCCGGGCACGAACACCAGGTCGCCGACCTGCAGCCTGGCGAGCGCGGCCTCGCGATCGGCGGGCGTGGTCGAAGCATCGAAGGCGTCGTGGTCCAGCGCCGGACTGCGCGACTGGTCGGAGGTGTTGCGCGGCAGGGCGATGCCCATGCTGGCGTAGACCTCGGAGACGAAGCCGCTGCAGTCGCGGCCGTTGTAGTCGTGGCCCCAGCCGTAGCGTTCGCCGAGGAAGGCGAAGGCCTGGGCGATCACGTTGGCGGCGGTATGCGGCAGGTAGCCGTCGGCCACGCCGGCCTGGCGCGGCAGCAGCGCCGGGGCGAAGGCCAGGCCGCCGTCGGCCTGGCGCAGCGGCAGTTGCACCGCATGGCCGGCCTGGGCGTGCTGGCCGTGGATGCGGCCGTCGGCGCCCGGCGCGGCCACCGGCAGGCGCACGCCCATGTCCAGTTGCAGCTCGGACACGCGCGGCTCGTCCGGGTTGAACACCGTGCGCGGCTTGGCGCCGGCGACCACCCGGAACGGTTCGCGGGCGGCGTAGCCCAGCACGGTCGCACGCGGGCCTTCGGCGAGGAACCGGCGTTCGACCCAGGCGCCGTAGCGCGGCGACAGCACGAAGCTCCAGGCGCCATCGGCGCTGTCGTGCAGCACCGCCAGCGGCGTGCCGGGGAATTCCGCGCTTTCCTGGAAGCGGTCGATGTCCGCGTCGCCCGGCGCCGAATGCGCGCGCAGGCGGGTGGGGAAGGTGCGCAGCGGCGCGCGCTCCACCACCAGCGCCCAGCGCAGCGGCACGCTGTCCGCGATGGCGTCGAGCGCCAGTGCCTGCGCCAGCGCATCGAGGGCGGCCGCGTCGATCTGGGCGCCGTCGCCGTCGAAGCGCGGGGCCGCCGGCCGCCGCGACAGCGCGCGGATCCGCCGCGCCACCTCGGCACCGGGCAGGGCCGCGGGCAGCCGCGCCAGGTCGTGCATGGACGGATCCAGCGCCAGCAGCCGCGCGTTGTGGGCGGCGACCCGGTCGGCGGTCCAGCGCAGGGCATGCGGGTCCGGGTGGCGCGCGATCCAGAATCCCGGGTCCAGATGCCGCTGCGCGAGGCCGGGGACGGCGGATGCCGGAGCGGCGGTGCCGTCGCTGCCGGCGGCGAGGACAGGCGGGGAAGCGCCGGCGATCGAGCCGGCGATCGTGCCGACCATCGTGCCCGCGAGCGCGCCCAGGAGCAGGACCCGCAGCGCCGCCTGCCACCGCAAGCGGACCGGGCGGCGCGTGGCGGCGGGCGCTGCGGCAGGCGGCACGGGCGGCGGATTCGGCGCGGGCATGCCCGGAGCATATCGGCCGTGCAGCACGAGCGGAACGCAATGGACGCCCGCGCGACGGGTCGAGCGCGCGGCACGAGGCGGGATCATCGGCAGAAATTGCCCAAAAAGAGAAAAATGGGTATATTTCCCTCAATCCACTGAGCAGGCCAAAGACCATGTCCCTCGCCCTCAAGCTCGACCCCGTCGAAGACCTGCCCCGCACGCCCGCATCCGACGTCAAGAAGCTCGGCTGGCGCGGCGTGATGCGCACCGTCGGCCGCGAGGGCAGGGTGCTGGTGACCAACCACAACCAGCCCGAGGCGGTGATCCTCTCGGTCGAGGACTACGGCGCGATCCTGCGCGCCCTGCACGAGGCCGGCGCGCGCACCGAGGCGGCGCTGGACACCCTGCGCGACCGCTTCGACCAGCGCCTGGCCGCGCTGCAGGCGGCAGATGCCGGCGGCCGCCTGCGCGCGGTGATGCGCGGGCCCGCGAAGCTGCGTGGCAAGGTCAGGGCCGGGAAGAGCCATTGAAGCCACGCCCGGTCCTCTTCGTCCTGGCCGGGGTCAATGGCGCGGGCAAGAGTTCGGTCGGCGGCCATCTGCTCGAACGCGCCGGGCTGGCCTGGTTCGACCCGGACAGCTTCGCCCGCGAACTGCGGGATGTCCTCATCGCGCCCAAGGGGCGCTCCTACGGAAATGCAGCTGTTCGCAGGAGCGGGCCTTGCCCGCGATACCTCGGCGACCAGGTGCAGGCCAACGCCGCCGCATGGCACGAGGGCATGCGGCGGCTGGACCAGGCGCTCGCCGCAGGCGCGAACTTCGCCTT
>JBKHXI010000149.1:0-14587 GCA_046566095.1 Gammaproteobacteria bacterium
AGCGCGTTGATCTTGTGCGTTTCCATCAGCTGCGCGGCCTCGACCGCGAGCGCCCCGGCGCCGATGGTGCGCGGGTTGCGGGTCATGACCTCGCCGATGCGGGTCGCGCGCAGGTCGACCGCGGCGTCGTCGAGCGTGCGCCGCAGGTCGCCGTCGGTGTACAGGCCGAGCAGGCGGCCGTCGCCGTCGACCACGGTGGTCATGCCCAGGCGCTTGCGGCTCATCTCCACCAGCGCCTCGCTCAGGCTGGCGTCGGCCGGCACCCGCGGTACCTCGTCGCCGGCGTGCATCACGTCGGTGATGTGCAGCAGCAGGCGGCGGCCGAGCGCGCCGGCCGGGTGCGAGCGGGCGAAGTCGTCGGCGGTGAAGCCGCGCGCCTCCAGCAGCGCGACCGCCAGCGCGTCGCCCATCGCCAGCGCCGCGGTGGTGCTGGCGGTCGGGGCGAGGTCGAGCGGGCAGGCCTCGGCCGGCACGCCCACGTCCAGGTGCACGTCGGCCTCGCGCGCCAGCGAGGACTGCGGCCGGCCGGTCATGGCGACCAGGCGGTTGCCCTGGCGCTTGAGCACCGGCAGCAGCAGCAGGATCTCGTCGCTTTCGCCCGAGTACGACAGGGCCAGCACCACGTCGGCGTCGGTGACCATGCCCAGGTCGCCGTGCGCCGCCTCGCCGGGGTGCACGTAGAAGGCCGGGGTGCCGGTCGAGGCCAGGGTGGCGGCGATCTTGCGCGCGACGTGGCCGGACTTGCCCATGCCGGTGCACACCACCCGGCCGCTGCAGGCCAGCAGCAGGCGGCAGGCGGCGGAGAACTCGCCGTCCAGGCGCTGCGCGAGCGCGACCAGCGCGCGCGTCTCGATCTCCAGCACGCGCCGCCCGCTGGCGGCAAGGCCGGCGTCGCGGGCGGCCGCGGGTGCGGCGTCGGGGCTCATCGGTCGCGGCCTTTCCGGTAGACTGACCGGCCATTTTAAGCGGCTTTCGCCGCCGGCAGACGGCTCCGCCCCGCCATGACCCCGGAAACCATCCAGCGCCTCATCGAACAGGGCCTGCCCGGCGCCCGCGCCGAGGTCCGCGGCGACGACGGGGTGCATTTCGAGGCCACCGTGGTCTGCGCGGCCTTCGCCGGCAAGCTGCCGCTGGCCCGCCACCGCATGGTCTACGCCACCCTGGGCGAGCGCATGGGCGGGGAGATCCACGCCCTGTCGCTGAAGACCCTGACCCCGGACGAGGCCGGGGGTTGATTCCATCGGGAAAGGACGAGGGGGGCAAGCATGCGTCTGTTGAATTTCGCGGTCGTATCGGCTGTGGCGGTGGGCTTTGCCTTCGCGTCGTCGACGGCGCGCGCCGAGAAGGCGCCGGCGATTCCGGAAGAGCCGCCCCTGGAACGATACGAGGATGTTCCGCAGCCATGGAGGGAATACCTGCTCCGCGCGCGGGTCGCCGAACGCATCGCCGATCCGCTGCAGCGCTGCCTGGCCTTCCCAGACCTGCCTGACAATCGGTGGCCGGAAGGTCATGCTGCCGCGCACTGCCGTCACCATTTCGGCGTTCAGCGTCCTACGCTCGAGGAGCTGGGCGATCTGGTGGAGCGTGGCGAGCTGGCAAGACTGGAGGAAATGTTCGATGCGAGTCTGGCAAGACACTATTCCGGGTCCGATGCCAGCGAGGAGATCCACGACACCTTCAATTACCTGCTCAGCGGGGGCGATGCGCAGATCGACAGGCTCACCGCGGCATGGATCCGGCAGGCGCCGGACAGCGCCTATGCGAACCTGGCCCGGGGCGCCTACTTCAAGGGTGCGGCATGGAAGGCGCGGGGGTCGAAGTATGCATCCGAAACGCCCGGGGAAAACCTGCGGCGCATGAGCGCCCTGGTCGAAGCGGCGATTCCCTATTTCGAGAAGGCCGTTTCGATCAATCCGCGGCTGATCGCGGCCTATACCGGCATGGTCGAGCTGGGCATGCTGGACTCGCGACCCGAGCTGGAGGAGCGGGCCTTCGAGATGGCCGAGAAGCTCGATCCGGCCTGCGTGGAACTTGCCAATGTCCGCATGCGTGCGCTGCAACCTCGTTGGGGCGGCAGTTATGAACGGATGCTGGCCTACGCCAATCGCCTTTCACGCCATGTACCAGGCCGGCCGCATCTGGCAATGCATGTCGGCGCCCCGTTCGCGGATCGTGGAGACAGGCTCATCGCCGACAGTCAGTTGACCCGGGAAACGCTGGACATACTCGAAATCGCGATTGCAAAGGGCAGCAGCGAGGAGGCGCTAAGGGATGCGGCCAACGTGGCCCTGAATCTGAGCGATGGAAAGCCGGACCGCATCAAGGGGCTGGCGTTTCTGTTGCAGCAATCGAGGTTCCAGGAAACCGATGCCTGGGGCGCCCGGCAGATCGCGTGGCTACTGGTCAGGCCGGAGCCGCAATGGAGCCTGAAATACGCGTTGCATGCGTTGGAACTGGAACCCGGGAACGCCTTCGGTCATTACCTGGTCGCTGCCGGATTCAACAATGTCGGGCGCCTGGAAGAGGCGGAACGAGCATATCGTGTCGCCATGGAAGACCCGCGGCACCGACAGGCCTCGCTACGCGAAGTCGCCAGCATGTGGCTTTATCACGGCGACGAGGATGACACAGATCGCGCAACGAAGGCCGGGCCGTACATCGATCTGCTCGTGCGCGAATATCCCGATGACGGATGGGGCTGGATCATGCGGTTGGACCGTGATGGCATGATGGAGAAGAGGATCGAGGTGCAAGCCGTGCGCGAGGTGCTGGGCAGGCTGAACCGGGACGATCCGTGGCAGGCGGCACGCGCCGAAGAGCTGGAGAAGGCGATCGAACAGGCCGGGGCCGCCGCCAAGCCGCGCTGACGAACGCTCCAACCGCAACGGGAAGCACGAAATGCAGAAGATCGTGGTCGAGGGCGGGACGCGGCTGGAGGGCGAGGTGCGGATCTCCGGCGCCAAGAACGCGGTGCTGCCGATCCTGTGCGCGACGCTGCTGGCCGATGCGCCGGTGGAGATCGGCAACGTCCCCAACCTGTTCGACGTCAAGACCACGCTGCGGGTGCTGGCCGAGCTGGGCGCGGGCGTCACCATGGACGACGCCTTCGACCTGTCGATCGACCCGCGCAGCGTGCGCAGCCACGTCGCGCCCTACGAGCTGGTGCGGACCATGCGCGCGTCGGTGCTGGTGCTGGGGCCGCTGCTGGCGAAGTTCGGCGCGGCCGAGGTGTCGCTGCCCGGCGGCTGCGCGATCGGCTCGCGCCCGGTCGACCTTCATCTCAAGGGCCTGCGCGCGCTGGGTGCGGAAATCGCGGTCGAGAACGGCTACATCGTCGCCCGCGCCGAGCGCCTGCGCGGGGCGCGACACGTGTTCGACATGGTCAGCGTCGGCGCCACCGAGAACGTGCTGATGGCCGCGGTGCTGGCCGAAGGGCGGACCGTGCTGGAGAACGCGGCGATGGAGCCGGAGATCGTCGACCTGGCCGACTGCCTCAACACCCTGGGCGCGAACGTCAGCGGCGCCGGCACCGGCCGGATCGTGGTCGAGGGCGTCGAACGGCTGCACGGCGGCCGCCACGCGGTGCTGCCGGACCGGATCGAGACCGGCACCTTCCTGGTCGCGGCGGCGATGACCGGCGGCCGGGTCACGGCCACGCACGCGCGCCCGGACACGCTCGACGCGGTGCTCGACAAGCTGCGCGAGGCGGGCGCCGATCTGGAGTGCGGCGACGACCACATCACCCTGGACATGGGCGGGCGCCGGCCGAAGGCGATCGACGTCACCACCGCCCCGCACCCCGGCTTCCCCACCGACATGCAGGCGCAGTTCATGGCGATGGGCTGCATCGCCGGGGGCGTGGGGGTGTTCAACGAGACCATCTTCGAGAACCGCTTCATGCACGTGCAGGAGCTGCAGCGGCTGGGCGCCGACATCCGCATCGACGGGCCGACCGCGGTGGTGCGCGGCGTGGAGCGGCTGGGCGGCGCGCCGGTGATGGCGACCGACCTGCGCGCCTCGGCCTCGCTGGTGCTGGCCGGCCTGGTGGCCGAGGGCGAGACCACCATCGACCGCATCTACCACCTCGACCGCGGCTACGAGCACAT
This sequence comes from Gammaproteobacteria bacterium, assembly GCA_046566095.1. Taxonomy (GTDB): domain Bacteria; phylum Pseudomonadota; class Gammaproteobacteria; order Xanthomonadales; family Xanthomonadaceae; genus CAMPJU01. The sequence goes on from JBKHXI010000149.1 coordinate 4,107, forward strand.
CGAGCGGAAGCTCTCCGCGCTGGGCGCCAACATCCGCCGCGTCGGCTGAGGCCCCCCGACGGGAAGCTGTCGTCCCGAGCGCAGCGAGGGACCTGCTTTCAAAACCAGATTCCTCACTGCGTTCGGAATGACAAGGGGTGGCCTGCGGAGTAGGCCCTGCCGGTCGGGAGTGCGGCTCGCCCGGACGTGACTAGCGCAGCGACTGGATCCGCAGGTCGAGCGCGTCCCGGCCCTTCTCGCGCTGCAGGATCCGCGCCGGCACCGGCAGGCCCTCGACCACCCAGGCGATGATCTGGCGGTCGCCGTCCTGTCCGATGACCTTGGTCGCCTCGTGCGCGCGCCCGTCGACCGTCACCGTCTCGGTGCCGGCCACGCGGTAGTCCAGCGACCGGGCCTTGCCGTTGTCGACCATGCGGTAGCGCAGCGGCCTGCCCGCGGCCAGGTCGCGCGGCAGCGCCAGGTTGACCAGCATGCCGTCCAGGTCCCCGGGCCGCAGCCGCACCGGGCCGGCGCGGTCGGGCTTGACGTCGCCGCTCCAGCGCGCCTCGCCGCGCGCCCAGTCGTAGGTCGCGGTCTGGTCGGACTTCTTGAACAGCATCTTCGACGAATCGCGGCTCGTCAGCGGCCGCCACCGGCCGTCGACCACCTCGAAGGTGGTGCGCTGGGCGACGTCGGCGCCGGCCAGCGCGGCCATGCCCGAGGTGCCCTTGATGTCCAGGCTGTAGGTCCAGCGGTTGCCGCCGTCGCGGGCCAGGCGCATGGTGCCCTCGCCCTGCGGGCTGCCCTGGTAGAACACCTGGTAGCGCGCGGTGAACGGTTCCACCGCCGCGGCGGCGACGCTGGCGCAGGCCAGCGCGGCTGCGGCGAAGACCATGCCCAGCTGCGGCAGGCGGGCGAAGCGGTGGCGGGAGGTGGGGATCGCGTTGTTCATTCAGGCTCCTTGGTACTGGACCAGCTGCAGGTCGTAGACGTCCTTGCCGTCCTCGCGCTTGAGGATCCGGATCGGGGTGGGAACGCCGTCGGCGATCCAGAAGACGGTCTGTTCGTCGTCCTGGTCGGTGCGCTGCACGCGCATCGCCAGGTAGTCGATGCCGTTGACGGTGAGGCCTTCCTTCTGCGCGGACACCGCGTAGCGGTGCTCGCGGGCGCGGCCGTTGTCGACCACGCGATAGGTCAGCTGCACGCCCGGGCGGGCATCCCTGACCACGGCCAGGTTGACCAGCAGTCCGCTCATGTCGCCGGCGCGCAATGTCACCGGCTGGCGCCGGTGCTGGCCGATGTCGCCGCTCCACTGCGCCGTGCCCGCGTTCCAGTCGAAACGGCCGTTGCTGCGCTTGTCGAGGAACAGGGCCTGCCGTACCGTGCCCTGGCTCAAGGGCTGGAAGCCGGCCGCGCCGTCGACGAACACGGTGCTCTGCTGCGCATCCAGTCCCGCCAGGCCGAGCAGGCCGCGGTTGACGCGGATGCCCAGGTCCATCCGCCACTGCACGCCCGTGCCGCGGACCAGCCGCAGCGTCGCCTCGCCCATCTGCCTGCCCGCGCGGTGCACGCTGTAGGCGGCGGTGAACGGCGACAGGGGCGGGTCGACCGCGGCGTGGTCGGCGCGCGCAGCGGCCGGCGGGTCCGCCTGCCGCGCCGAGGCGGCCTCGGGCATCGCGGCGGCCGCGAGCAGGACGGCGGCGAACGCTAGGGTTTGCAGGGCGGTGGTCCGGAGTTCGGGCATGGGGGGGTCCGTGGGGGTGCGTGGCACCCGGGTTGCGCGCGTCGCGATGGCCTAGGGCGCCGCGACGCCGCTGCCCGGTTCGGCATGCAGGCTGCCGTCGGACTCTAGGAGCAGCGGCCTAAACAGCGGGTGACCGTCGAGCAGGACGCTCGCGCCGCGTTCAGCCAGACGGCCGGAAAGCGCCAGGCGCAGGGTCGCGACCAGCAGCGGGTGCTCGAGTTCCAGCACCCGTGCGGCGAGGCCTTCGGCGCTCTCGCCGGGCGCAACCGCGAGCCGGGCCTGGGCGATGACGGCGCCGGCGTCCAGTTCCGGGGTGACGAAGTGCACGCTGGCGCCGTGCGCGCGGTCGCCGGCGGCCAGCGCCCGGGCGTGGGTGCGCAGGCCGCGGTGGCGGGGCAGCAGCGAAGGATGGATGTTCAGGATGCGGCCGCGGAAGCGGGCGAGGAAGGCGTCGCCGAGGATCCGCAGGTAGCCGGCGCAGACCACCCAGTCGGGCCGGCAGGCGGCCACGGCATCGCCCAGCGCTTCATCGAAGGCGGCGCGATCCGGGAATCGGGCCGGCATCGCCGCCCAACGACGGTCCGCGGCCACGCGCTGCAGCGCACCGCAGCCGGGGCGGTCGGAGAACACCCCCGCGACCTCGGCCCGCAGCCGGCCGGCGGCGATCGCGTCCAGGATCGCCTGCAGGTTGCTGCCGCGGCCGGAGGCCAGCACCGCCAGCCGCGGCGCCGCGCCCGGGCGGTCGCGCTGCGCGCCGGCCGCGCTCACAGGCCGAGGACGAGTTGCGGCCAGGCGAACAGCATCGCCAGCACCAGCAGCCAGGCCAGTACCCCGAAGGCGGCCGCCACCGCCGCCTGCAGCCGGCCCAGGCGCGGGCCGGTATCGGCCAGGAACGACAGCCAGTAGGCCCCGAGCGCCACGATCGCCAGCAGGAACATCCGCATCGCCCGCAGCGGCGGCTCGGGCTGCAGCCATTGCAGGCCCAGCGCCAGCAGCAGCAGGGCCGCCGCGATCGCCAGCAGCCAGCGCGAGCGCCGGCTCAGGTCCGACAGCTGGAATCCGATCAGCATCGGCCGGGCGCCATCACCCGATCGCGACCCGACCGCCGTCGCCGGCGGCCGCGACCGTGCCGATGCTCCAGTGGGCCAGGCCCAGGCGGTCGAGTTCGGCGCCGACCGCCGCCACCGAGTCGGCGGCGACCACCAGCACGTAGCCGATCCCGCAGTTGAAGGTGCGCCACATCTCCGCGCGCGGCACCGCGCCCTCGCGCTGCAGCCAGTCGAACACCGACGGCTGCGGCCAGGACTGCGCGTCGATGTCCACGCCCAGGCCTTCCGGGACCACCCGGACGATGTTCTCGGTGAGGCCGCCGCCGGTGATGTGGGCCATGGCATGCACCGCGCCGCCGTGGGCGCCGCGCAGCAAGGCCAGCACCGGCCCGACGTAGAGCGCGGTCGGGGCCATCAGCGCGTCGACCAGGCGGGTGCCGCCGAGGTCCAGGTCGGCCGGCCGCCCGGCGCGGTCGTAGATGCGGCGGATCAGCGAGTAGCCGTTGGAATGCGGACCGGAGGAGGCGACCCCGACCAGCACGTCGCCCGCGCGCACCCGCGAGCCGTCGCGCAGCTCGGACTTCTCCACGCCGGCCACGCAGAAGCCGGCCAGGTCGTACTCGCCGGGGGGGTACATGTCCGGCATCTCGGCGGTCTCGCCGCCGATCAGGGCGCAGCCGGCCAGTTCGCAGCCGCGGGCGATGCCGCCGACCACCGCCACGGTGGTGTCGACGTCGAGCCTGCCGGTGGCGAAGTAGTCCAGGAAGAACAGCGGCTCGGCGCCCTGCACCAGCACGTCGTTGACGCACATCGCCACCAGGTCGATGCCGATGGTGTCGTGGCGGCCGAGCTGCTGGGCGAGCTTGAGCTTGGTGCCGACCCCGTCGGTGCCCGAGACCAGCACCGGCTCGCGGTATTTGCCGGACAGGTCGAACAGCGCGCCGAAGCCGCCCAGGCCGCCCATCACCTCGGGCCGGAAGCTGCGCCTGACCAGCGGCTTGATGCGTTCGACGACCCGGTTGCCCGCGTCGATGTCGACGCCGGCGTCGCGGTAGGTGAGGGGGGTGGGGTCGGACAAGGCGGTTCCCGGCGCGTGGCGCCCGAACGGTCGGCCCTGCATTTTAGCGGCTGTTGCGCGGCAACCGATACGTTCCGCCGACGCGGTCGCGGAAAGCGAGGGCGAGGCCCCGAAGCCGGATCCTCCCGCGCACGACAGGGCGACGCACGCGCGATCGCCCCGGCATGGACGCGCCGCGCCCGCTGCGGCACCATGCGGGCAGGTCGCTGCCCAGGACGGAAGGATGCCCCCGATCCCATTTCGCCACCCCCGTCGTGCCGCCGTTGCCGCGGCACGCGCCGCCGCAGGCCGGGACCGCGCCCCGGCATCGTCGCGGGCCCTGCGGGCCGCGCGGTTCGTCCTGGTCCTGGCCATCGCCGGGCTGAGCCTGGCCGGCGGCCAGGCCTGGGCGCAGCGGGTCGAGGGCGCGCGGGCGTCCGCCAGCGGGATGTACGAGGCCGAGGTCGCGGTCAACAGCCAGACCGACGCCGAGCGCCGGGCCGGTTTCGCGCGCGCGCTGGCCCAGGTGCTGGCCAAGATCTCCGGCGACCGCGGCGCCGCCGGCAAGCCGGGCGTGGCCGAGGAACTGCGCAACGCCGCCGATTACGTGCGCAGCTACGACTACCGCCAGGACGAGGGCGTGTCCGCCGGCGGCGCGCCGCGCTACACCACCACCCTGGTGGTGCGCTTCGACCCGGAGGCGGTGAACCAGATGGCCGGCGCCCTGGGCGTGCCGGTGTGGCCGGAACCGCGGCCCAAGCCGGTGCTGTGGCTGGCGATCGACGACGGCAGCGGCCCGCGCCTGGTCGGCGCGCGCCAGAACAACGTCGCCCGACCGATCATCGACCGTGCCGTGGCCCGCGGCTACCGGCTGGGCCTGCCGCAGGGCAATGCCGCCGAGCAGGCGGTGGTCGGGGCGATCTGGCGCGGCGACACCGCTGCGATCGCGCGCGCCTCGGCGCGCTACAAGCCGGACATGCAGCTGGTCGGCAAGCTGTACCGCCACGACGGCGGCTGGAAGTCGGACTGGATCTTCGTCGACGGCGGCCGGGTGCTGTCGCAGTGGTCGGCCGAGCAGCGCGACGCGCGCCAGGCGCTGGCCTCCGGCGCCGACGGCGCTGCGGACGCGCTTTCGCGCCGCTACGCCAAGGCGCCGCCCGACACCGGCCCGGCGGGCGACTACCGGGTGGTCTTCACCGGCATCCGCGGCAGCGAGGACTATCTGCGGCTGTCGGCCTACCTGCAGGGACTGGCGGTGGTGCGCGGGATCACGCCGCTGCGGGCCGCGCCGGATCAGCTGGAGCTGGAGCTGAGCCTGAGCACCGGGCTTTCGGGGCTGCGCCGGATGGCCGCGCGCGGCGGGGTGATCGAACCGGTCGAGGCCGAGGGCGAAGGCCCGGCCCGCTACCGGCTGCGCTGAGCGGGCGCGGCCGGCCGCACGCCATGGACGCCCGGGCCCTGGACGACATCGCCAAGTTCCTGCGCCGCCTGCAGTGGATCGCGGTCGTGCTGGCCCTGCTGTGGGTGGCCTGGCTGCTGGCGCCGGTGCTGACCCCGTTCGTGCTGGCGGCGCTGCTCGGCTGGCTCGGGGATCCGCTGGTCGACCGCCTGCAGGCGCGCGGCCGCTCGCGCTCGACCGCGGTGCTGCTGGTGTTCAGCGCCATGCTGCTGGTGCTGCTGGTCGGGCTGGTGCTGCTGGTGCCGATGGTCGAGCGCCAGGTGGTGACCCTGATCGAATCGCTGCCGCGCTACCGGGACTGGTTCACGGGCACGGTGGTGCCCTGGTTCGAGTCGCGGACCGGCCTGGACGTGGGCGACTGGCTGGATCCGGCGCGGCTGTTCGAACTGCTGCAGCGGCACTGGGAGGAGGCCGGCGGCGCCGCCACCACCCTGCTCGGTTACCTCTCGCGCTCGGGCGTGATGGTGATGATCTGGGTGGTCAACCTGGTGCTGCTGCCGATCCTGACCTACTTCTTCCTGCGCGACTGGGACGTGTTCGTGGAGCGGGTCGCCGCCCTGGTCCCGCGCGACAAGGTCGAGGTGGTCGGGCGCCTGGCGCGCGAATCGGACGCGATGCTCGGCGGCTTCCTGCGCGGCCAGTTCCTGGTGATGCTGTGCATGGGCGTGTTCTACGCGATCGGCCTGCGCCTGGTCGGCCTGGACCTGGGCATTCTGATCGGCATCGTCGCCGGACTGCTGACCTTCATCCCCTACGTCGGCCCGGCCGCGGTGCTGGTGCTGGGCGGGATCGGCGCGCTGGTGCAGTACGGCGACTGGCAGCACCTGGCGGGCGTGGTCGCGGTCTGGGGCGTCGGCCAGCTGATCGAGAGCTACTGGCTCACGCCGAAGCTGGTCGGCGACCGCATCGGCCTGCATCCGATGGCGGTGATCTTCGCGGTGCTGGCCGGCGGCCAGCTGTTCGGCTTCCTCGGCATGCTGCTGGCGCTGCCGGTGGCGGCGCTGGCGAACGTGATGCTGCGCTACGCGCACGAACGCTACACCCGCAGCCGGCTGTACGCGGGGGCGCGCCCCGAGGTCATGCTGGACGCCTACCTCGACGCCGAACCGGACCGGACGGCGGGCGCGGCCGCGAAGGACGCGCCGGCAGCGCAGCGGTGAGCGGAATGGCGCCCGGCGCGGACGGACCGGCGGCGCGGCGGTCCGGGGCGGCGCAGCTGCCGCTGGCCTTCCGCTGCCCGCCCGACCAGCGCCTGGAAGCCTACCTGCGCGCGCCGGCCGGCGCGATCGGCCTGCTGCGCGCGCTGGCGCGGGGCGAGGCCGGGGACTGGCCGTACCTGGCCGGTGTGTCCGGCACCGGCAAGACCCATCTGGCGCTGGCCGTCTGCGCCGAGGCGCAGGCGGCCGGCCGCAGCGCCGCCTATCTGCCGCTGGCCGCGGCCGCCGGGCGGGTGCGCGAGGCGCTGCAGGCCCGGGAAGCGCAGCAGCTGCTGGCGCTGGACGGGGTCGAGGCGCTGGCCGGGCGCCGCGACGACGAGCTTGCGCTGTTCGAGTTCCACAACCGCGCCCGGGCCGCGGGCGTGGCGGTCCTGTACACCGCCGCCGCAGCGCCGGACGCGCTGCCGCTGGCGCTGCCGGACCTGCGCTCGCGGCTGGCGCAGTGCACCCGGATCGTGCTGGCACCGCTCGACGACGAGGGCCGCCGCGAGGTGCTCCGGGACCGCGCGCGCCGGCGCGGCCTGGTGCTGGAGTCCGGCGCGCTGGACTGGCTGCTGCGCCACCGCGGGCGCGACCTGGCCGGTTTGACCGCGGCGCTGGACCGGCTCGACCGCGCATCGCTGGCGGCCCAGCGCCGCGTCACCCTGCCGTTCCTGCGCGAGGTGCTGGAGGACGGGGGCGCGCGCCCCTAGTCCGCGCGGCGCAGCTGGGCGTCCAGCGCCGCCAGGCGCTCGGGGGTGCCGACGTCGGTCCAGCGCCCGCGATGGCGTTCGCCGGTCGCCGCGCCGCGGCCGGCCGCGGCGTACAGCAGCGGGGCCAGCGGGAAGCGCGGCGGGACCTGGCGTGCGCCCGGGGTGTCGCCGATCACTTCGCGCCAGCCGTCCAGGATCGCCGGCCGGTACAGGCCGATGCCGGAGAAGGTCAGGCGCGGTGCGGCGTCGTCGTCGGCCAGCGCGCCGTCGGCGTGCAGGGCGAAGTCGCCACGCGGGTGGTGCGGCGGGTTGTCGACCAGCACCAGGTGGGCGATGCCGCGCGGCGCGGCCGGCAGCGCCGCCAGGTCGTAGTCGGTCCAGATGTCGCCGTTGACCGCCAGGAACGGCGCCTGCGGATCGGCGGCATCGCGCAGCAGCGGCAGCGCCTGCAGCATGCCGCCGCCGGTTTCCAGGGGCGTGGCGCCTTCGTACGAATAGTGCAGGCGCAGGCCCCAGTGCGCGCCGTCGCCGAGCGCGGCGGGGAAGCGGTCGGCCAGCCAGGAAGTGTTGACCACGACCTCGCGCACGCCGAGCGCGGCGAGCTTCTCCAGGTGCCAGGCGATCAGCGGCCGGCCGCCGGCCTCCAGCAGCGGCTTGGGCGTGCGCCCGGTCAGCGGCCGCATGCGCTCGCCGAGGCCGGCGGCGAAGACCAGGGCCCTCATGCCGCCGCCCTCATGCCGGCTGGGCCTGCGCCATCGCCGGCCGGACCCGGGCGTCGATCAGCGCGCCGAGCGCGGTCAGCTCCGGATACTTCGGCAGCACTTCGTCCAGGTAGCCGAGGAAACGCGGCACGTCGGCCAGGTAGCCGGGCTTGCCGTCGCGGTGGCGCAGGCGGGCGAAGATGCCGATGACCTTGAGGTGGCGCTGCACGCCGATCCAGTCGAGGTCGCGCTCGAAGCGTTGCCAATCGGGCACGGGCAGCCCGGCGGCGCGGGCGCGGGCGTGGTAGTCGCGCAGCCAGCGTTCGACGTCGGCCTGCGGCCAGCTGAGGAAGGCGTCCTTGAACAGGCACAGCGGATCGTAGGCGAGCGGGCCGCGCACCGCATCCTGGAAGTCGAGCACCGCCGGGCCGTCGTCGACCGGCATCAGGTTGCGCGGCATGAAGTCGCGGTGCACCAGCACCCGCGGCTGGGCCAAGGCGGCGTCGACCAGCCGCCGGTAGACGCCTTCGAGCGTTTCCAGCGCCGCGCAGTCCAGCGCCAGGCCGAGGTGGCGGCCCAGGAACCATTCGTCGAACAGCCGCAGTTCGCGGGTGAGCAGGGCCGCGTCGTAATCCGGCAGGTCGTCGGGCGGGGCGATCGCCTGCAGCCGCAGCAGCTGGCCGACGGCGGCCTCGAACACCGCGTCGGGCCGGGCATCGCCGGCGGCCAGCGCCTGCAGGCAGGTCGCCGCGCCGAGGTCCTCGAGCAGCAGGAAGCCGGCTTGGACGTCGCGCGCCAGGACCCGCGGCACGCGCACCCCGCCGGCATCCAGCAGGTCGCGGATCCGCAGCCAGGGGCGCACGTCCTCCAGCGCCGGCGGCGAGTCCATCAGCACCAGGCTGCCGCCGTCGCCGCGGCGCGCGCGCCAGTAGCTGCGGAAGCCGGCGTCGGCGCTGGCGCGCTCGAGCGCGAGCGCGGGATCGCCGGCGGTGGCGCGCGCCCAGCGCAGGCGCGCCCCGGCGCGTTCGCGCTCGGCGGGGCGGGAGGAAGTGCTCGGTTCGGTCATGCGGGCTCCGGCCGGCGGGCGCCGGCAGCGCACAGGGTAAACTCGCCGGTCGAACGGATGCGAGGACATTCGATGGCTCAGGGGCGCTCCATGCCGCAGAAATCCATGCTGCAGCCCGTGCTGCTCTCCGGCGGCTCCGGGACCCGGCTGTGGCCGCTCTCGCGCGAGGCCTACCCGAAGCAGTTCCTGCCCCTGGTCGGCGCCGACACGATGCTGCAGGCGACCTGGCGGCGGGTGGCGAATCTCGCCGGTGCCGCGCCGATCGTGGTCGCCAACGAGGAACACCGGTTCCTGGTGGCCGAACAGCTGCGCCAGGCCGGCGCGCCGACCCCGGCGATCGTGCTCGAACCGGCCGGGCGCAACACCGCGCCGGCCATCGCCGCCGCGGCGCTGCAGGCGCTGGCCGGCGGCGGCGACCCGGTACTGCTGGTGCTGCCTTCCGACCACGTGGTGCGCGATGTCGCCGGCTTCCAGGCGGCGGTGCGCGCGGCGCTGCCGGCCGCCGAAGGCGGCGCCCTGGTGACGTTCGGCATCGTGCCGGACGCGCCGGAAACCGGTTTCGGCTACATCCAGGCCGCGACCGGCGAGGGGCTGCGGCCGGTGGCGCGCTTCGTCGAGAAGCCGGACGCGGCCACCGCGCAGGCCTGGCTGGACGAGGGCGGCTACTACTGGAACAGCGGCATGTTCCTGCTGCGCGCCTCGCGCTACCTGGAGGAACTGGCGCGGCACCGGCCGGACATCCTGGCTGCGGTGCGCGCCGCGTTCGCCGGCGCCGCCCGCGACGGCGATTTCATCCGGCTCGAAGGCGAGGCCTTCGCCGCGTGCCCGCCCGATTCGATCGACTACGCGGTGATGGAGCGCACCGACGCTGCGATGGTGCTGCCGGTGGACATCGGCTGGAGCGACGTGGGTTCGTGGTCGGCGCTGTGGGATGTGGCCGAACGCGACGCCGACGGCAATGCCCACCATGGCGACGTGATCGCGGTCGACAGCCACGACAACTATGCCTATGCCACGCGGCTGGTGGCGCTGGTCGGCATCGACGACGTGGTCGTGGTCGAGACCGACGATGCGGTGCTGGTCGCGCGCAAGGACCGGGTGCAGCAGGTCAAGGAGGTGGTCGCGCGGCTGAAGTCGGACTACCGCAGCCAGGCGGTGCTGCACCGCGAGGTGCACCGGCCCTGGGGCAGCTACGATTCGGTCGACGTCGGCGACGGCTTCCAGGTCAAGCGGATCAAGGTCAAGCCCGGCGGCCGGCTGTCGCTGCAGTCGCACACCCGCCGCGCCGAGCACTGGATCGTGGTCCGCGGCAGCGCCCGGGTGACCCGCGACGACGAGGTCTTCGAACTGCACGCCAACCAGTCGACCTACATCCCGATCGGCGCCAGGCACCGGCTGGAGAATCCGGGCAGCCAGACCCTCGAGCTGATCGAGGTGCAGTCCGGCGACTACCTGGGCGAGGACGACATCGTGCGGTACGAGGACGTCTACGGGCGCAGCTAGGAGGTCGCGCCCGG
>JBKHXI010000150.1:0-6601 GCA_046566095.1 Gammaproteobacteria bacterium
CGGCTACTGCGCAGTCCAGCCGCCGTCCACCGGCAGCGCCGCGCCGGTCAGGTTGTGGGCCTCGCGCCGGCACAGGAACACGGCCAGCGCGGCGATGTCCTCCGGCAGCGACATCCGCAGGCTCGGCTGCTTCTCGGCGAGCAGCGCGCGCACGCCGTCCTGGCGGCTGCCGCCGGCCTGGCGGGCGGCGACCTGCGGTTCGATCAGCGGCGTCTCGACCCAGCCCGGGCAGATGCAGTTGACGGTCACGCCGCCGCTGGCGCGGTCGCCGGCCGCGGCGTATTCGAGCGCGGCGACCTTGCTCAGCCCGACCAGGCCGAACTTGCCGGCCACGTACGGCGCCTTGTGCACCGAGGCCACCAGCCCGTGCACCGAGGCGATGTTGACCACCCGCCCGTAGCCGCGCGCGGCCATCCCCGGCAGCGCGGCGCGCATGGCGTGGAACGCGGCCGAGAGGTTGACGGCGATGATCGCGTCCCAGCGCTCGGCGGGCATCTCGGCCAGCGCGGCGGTGTGCTGGATGCCGGCGTTGTTGACCAGGATGTCGGGGCCGCCTTCGTCGGCGAGCGCGCGCATCATCGCGCCGATGGCGGCGGGGTCGCGCAGGTCGGCGGGGAAGTGGCGGGTGCCGCCGGCGCCGGCGGCATCGACCCGGGCGACCGCGTCGCGCACCTGGGCGGCGTCGCCCAGGCCGTTGATCGCCACCCGGGCGCCGGCCGCGGCCAGCGCGCCGGCGATGGCAAGGCCGATGCCCGAGGTGCTGCCGGTGACGAGCGCGCTGCGCCCGGTGAGGAATCGATCGTCCATCTGCGGTCCGTGGGAACAGTTGCGAAGGGCGTCACGATAGCGTGGCAGCCTGCACCTTCCCGCGAGGCTGCTGCCCCTGTCGTTCCCAACGAAGTGAGGAACCTGCTTCCCGAAGCAGATCCCTCGCTTTGCTCGGGATGACAGGCGTCCTTGGGGAAGGAATCCATACGGCCACCCTAGCAGGGCGGCCGCGGGGCGTGGCTGGTACCAAGGTACGATGCCCGGCGCGGGCTTGCGCGTTAAGGTCGGTCCCATGATCGCCGCCCTGCGCCTGCTGCCCGTGCTGCTGACCGCGGGCCTGGCCGCCTGCGCCACCGTGCAGGGGCCTTCCGACATGCCCGCGATGCCCGCATTCGACTCCCAGCGCAGCAGCGACCACCGCGGCGCCGACGACCTGCTGACCGCCGGCCTGGGCCTGGACGGCCTGCGCGCGCCGGCGCCGCTGGCGTTCGCCGACCCGGCCCGGCCCACGCCGGCGGAACTGCGCCGGCGTGCGCTGTGGAGCAACTGGCGCGGCATCGCCGACCTTGCGCCCGGCGGCGGCTACGGCGCCCTGTACGGTTCGGTCGCGCCGGTTCCGGGACGCGAGTTCCATGCCTACGCCACGGTCCCGGGGGCGCGGCATCCGCACCGGGTGCTGGCGCAGGTGCCCGACGCCTTCGACCACGCGCGACGCTGCCTGGTGGTGGCGGCGTCCTCGGGCTCCCGCGGCGTCTACGGCGCGATCGCGGTGGCCGGCGCCTGGGGCCTGCCGCGCGGCTGCGCGGTGGCCTATACCGACAAGGGCGCCGGCAGCGACTACTACGACCTCGACGCGGGCCTTGCGGTCGGCGCCGACGGCACGGTCGGCGGCGCCGGCCCGGCGTTCCGCCCGGACGCGACCGGCGCGGCGGGCGGGGTGGCGTTCAAGCACGCGCATTCGCGCGACCATCCGGAGGCCGACTGGGGACGGCACGTCGAACAGGCCGCGATGTTCGGGCTGCAGGCGCTGTCGCGGGCCTTTCCCGACCGGGCGCCGTTCGCGCCGGGCAACACCCGGATCCTCGCGGTCGGCATCTCCAACGGCGGCGGCGCGGTGCTGCGCGCGGCCGAGGACGGCGACTGGCTGGACGCGGTGGTGGCCGGCGAACCGAACGTGCACGCCGCCGGCGCGCGGCCGCTGTACGACGTGGCGACCGAGGCCGCCCTGCTGATGCCCTGCGCCCTGCCGGCGCTGGGCCTGCCGGCGATGCCGTACGCGGCGGCGCGCTGCGCGGCGCTGCGCGGCGCCGGCCTGGTCGAGGGCGCGGACCTGCCGGCGCAGCAGGCCTCCGCGCTGGCGCGGCTGCGCGCATCGGGGTGGAGCGAGGCGGCGCTGCGCGCCGGCGCGGCCAGCGTCGGCTTCGACCTGTGGCGCGCGGTCGCCGCGGCCTATGCCCAGGCCTACGGCCGCCGTGGTCCGGAGCGGCCCCTGTGCGGCTACGGCTACGCGGCGCTGGCTGCCGACGGCGCGGCGCGGCCGGCCACGGAGGCGGAGCGCGCGGCCTGGTGGTCGGACGCCAGCGGCATCCCGCCCGGAGCCGGCGTCGCCCTGCTCGACGGACTGGCCGGGGAGGGGCCGGACCCGGCCTGGCCCGGCCTGCGTTGCCTGCGCGCGCTGTGGGAAGGCGGGGACGAGGCCTCCGGGCAGGTCCGGGCGGCGATCGCCGCCACCCGCGCCGCGCCGCCGCGCGCCGGGCTGCCGGTGCTGGTCGTGCACGGGCTGGACGACGGGCTGGTGCCGGAAGTCCACACCAGCGCTCCCTACGTCGCCGCGGCGCGCGCGGCCGGCCGCGCGATCGGCTACTGGCAGGTGGAGAACGCCCAGCACTTCGACGCTTTCCTGGGCCTGCCGGGATACGCCGGCGCCTACGTGCCGCTGCTGCCGTACGTGTATGCGGCGCTCGACCGGGTCGATGCGCATCTGTCCGGGCAGGCCGTGCCGCCGGGCGATGCGCGTGTGCGCGCCCGCCCGCGGGCCGCCGGCGAGGCGCTGGAAGCCCGGCACCTGGCCCTGCCCGAGTGAGCTGCAGCGGTCGCAGGAATGCGAAGGCCGCCCCGGGAGGCGGCCTTCGCGGGAGACCCGCGCCGGTGCCGGCGCGGGCTTTGCGGGCGCCGGCTCAGCGCGCCCAGGCGCGGCCGTTGTAGACCCGCACGTAGGAGCCTTCGCGGATCCCGCCCAGGTCGTTCTGGTTGACCACCACCATGCGCCCGTCGTTCATGCGCACGTGGATGGTGTAGGCGCCGGAGGCCTGCACGCGGTTCTGGATGGCGTTGCCGGCGACCGCGCCGGCGACCGCGCCGGCCACGGTGGCGGTGTTCTGCCGGCCCTTGCTCTCGTCGTCGGCCAGCTCGCGGGCGGCGGCCGCGCCGACGATGCCGCCCAGCACCGCGCCGGTGGCGTTCGGCACGCCGCTGGTGCGCTGGGTCATCTCGATGCGGGTCACGGTGCCGCAGTCGTAGCAGGCGCTGCGCGACGCGGGCGGGGCGCTGCCGTAGCCGTAGCCGGGCGCGGTGCTGGCGCAGCCGGCGGCCGCGACCGTGGCGGCCAGGGCAACGCCGATCAGTCGGATGTTCATGCCTGTCTCCTTCGCGATGGGGGAACGGTGCGGGGAAGCGGCTCCGGGCACGCTCCACGTACGCGGCTCCACGCTAGGCGGGCGGGCGTGAACCGGCCATCAATCGCGCTGCGGGGCGGGGCGCGGGCGGCGCCGGCCTCATCCGCGGTTCAGGCGCCGCGGACGCGCAGGCGGATCGCGGGGTCCGGCGGCTCAGCGGAAGTCCTGGTGGCAGGCCTTGCAGCCTTCGCCGATGGCGGCCAGGGTGCTGCCGGCCGCCTCGCAGCCCACGGGCGGGGCCGCGATCGCCGCGTCGAGCCGCGCGCGCATGTCGCGGGCATGCCCGGCGAAGCGCTGGTCGTCGGCCAGGTCCGGGAAGGCCGCCTCCAGGTCGTTGGCCATCAGCCGCAGCGCCTGCAGGTGCGGCAGGGCGTCGTTCGGCGTGCAGCGGTTCGATTCCAGGTCGCCGCGCAGCTGCCCCAGGTGCCACTGCTGCACGTGCATCAGCGACCCGTGGAACTTGTCGCGCCGCGCGTCGATCGCGCGCAGCACCATGATCGTGGCCACCACGCCGACCACCAGGCCGAGCAGGAACAGGAACAGGTAGCGGGCGGCCGGGCCGCCGGATTTGATCGTGTCGCCAGCCATGGTGCGCGCCTCGGTTCGGACCCGGGGAACTTAGCATGCCCGGCCGCCGCGGCGCCGCCGCGCCGTCACTACAATGCCACGATGGTTTCGCTCCTCCAGCAGCGCTTCGCCGGGGTCGACCGGCTCTACGGCAGCGGCGCGGCCGGGCGGCTGGCCGGCCGCCACGCCACCGTGGTCGGCCTCGGCGGGGTGGGCTCGTGGCTGGTGGAGGCGCTGGCGCGTTCGGCGGTGGGCCGGCTCACCCTGGTCGACGCCGACGACGTCTGCCTGTCCAACACCAGCCGCCAGCTGCACGCCCTCGACGGCGGCTACGGCCGCAACAAGGCCGAGGCCCTGGCCGAGCGCTGCCGCGCCATCAACCCGGGGATCCGGGTCGAGGCGGTGCCGCAGTTCCTGACCCCGGCCAATCTCGAGGACCTGCTGGGCCCCGGCCAGGACCTGGTGCTGGACGCCTGCGACAGCTTCCGCAGCAAGGTGGCGCTGGTCGCCTGGTGCCGGCGGCGCAAGTTGCCGCTGGTGGTGGCCGGGTCGGCCGGCGGCCGCACCGACCCGACCCAGGTCCGGGTCCGCGACCTGTCGCGCACCGAGCACGACGCGCTGCTGGCGCTGGTGCGCAAGAAGCTGCGGGCCGAGTTCGGCTTCCCGCGCAATCGGCAGCGCTATTTCGGGGTGCCGGCGGTCTACTCGCTGCAGAACGTGCGCTATCCGCAGGCCGACGGCAGCGTCTGCGGCCTGCGCCCGAAGCTGGACCCGGACGCGGCGCTCAAGCTCGACTGCGGCGCGGGACTTGGCGCGGCCACCCACGTCACCGGCGCATTCGCCTTCGCCATGGCCGGCAAGGCGCTCGAGCTGCTGCTGCGTCCCGCCCCGTAGGCGCGCGCCCTGGGCGCGATCGCTGCGGATCCTGGCGGAGCGGTGCCTGCCATCGCGGGCAAGGCCCGCTCCTACGGAAGAGCGGGACGAATCGGCCATCCGTAGGAGCGCCCCTTGGGCGCGATCGCTTCGGTGTCCGCGCCGTATCGCGGGCAAGGCCCGCTCCTACGACATCTGCGTGCCTCGCTGCGGTCTGGTCAGGGCAGGGCGAACAGGCGCCGCGCGTTGGCGGTGGTCGCCTCGGCCAGGGCCTCCGGGGCCATGCCGCGCAGCTTGGCGATCTCCTCCAGGATCCGCGGCAGCCGCGCCGGTTCGTTGCGGCTGCCGCGCGATTCGCAGTCCGGCTGGTCGGGCGCGTCGGTTTCCAGCAGCAATTGCTCCAGCGGCACCTGTGCGGCGACCTGCCGCAGCCGCCTCGCCCGGGCATAGGTCACCGGGCCGCCCAGGCCGATCAGGAAACCCAGTTCGTGCAGCTGCCGGGCCTGTTCCAGGCTGCCGGCATAGCTGTGCACCACGCCGCGCAGCCCGCCGACCGCGCGGATCGCGTGGATCGCCTGTTCCACCGCGCGACGTGCGTGCACGATCAGCGGCAGGTCGAATTCGCGCGCCAGTTCCAGCTGCCCCTGGAAATAATGCTGCTGCGTGTCCCGGTCGAGACCCTCCACGTAGAAGTCCAGGCCGCATTCGCCGACCGCCACCGGACGCTCGCGTTCGATCCAGTCGCGCAGTTCGTGCAGGTGGGCCGGCCGATGGTCGGACACAAGCAGGGGATGCAGGCCGTAGGCGGGATGCAGGCCGTCGTCGACGGCGCAGACCCGGCGCAGCTTCGGCCAGGCGGCGGCGTCGATCGCCGGCACCACGATCCTGGTGACGCCCGCGGCGCGGGCGCGGCCGAGAACGGCCTCGCGGTCGGGATCGAACTCGGCCACGTCGAGGTGGCAGTGGCTGTCGAGCAGCTCCACGGCTGCGACGGGATCCCGGCGCCGGCGCTCAGCGCCGGTCGACCCGCCGCGCCTCGCCGTCCAGGGGGTCGCGCCCGGTGCCGGCCTTGCCGCGATCCTTCCAGGTCGCCAGCAGCAGGGTGCCCAGGCCCAGCAGCAGTTCGTCGACGAGGGGCAGCGGGTCGGGCACCAGCAGGGTCAGGGCGAACAGGGCCGCGGTGATCTTGAACAGGGTCGGATAGCGCAGGCGGCGGGCGAATGCGATCACGGGTGCGAGCAGGGGGCTGGGCATGGGGGTCCTCCGCGGTCCTGGCTGCACGCTACCACGGCGCCGTCGCGCCCAGGCGTGTTCACACGGCGGACCGGCGCCGGCCCGCAAGCCGCGATTTCGCGGGGTGACCGTTAAGAAAAGCTTGGGATCGGTTCAGCCAGGCCGTGATGCAATCATGCCGGACAACCAAGTCGAGCGATTGCCCGGGAGGCGCCACATGAAGAACAACACGATCGCGATCGCGCTGGCGTCGCTGCTGGTCGGCGGCGTCGCCGTCGCCGCATTCCAGAACAACCGGACCGAGCCGGCCTATCTGGCCGAGGGCCAGTCCCGCAGCGGCCTGTTCGGGCCGCGTGAACCCGGCCTGCAGTACGCCCAGGTGGTGAACGTGACGCCGGTGACCGAGCCCGAGCCGCTGTACGCGGTGGTGATCGGCGCCGAGCCGGTCCGCGAGACGGTCACCAGCTCCACCCCGCGCCAGGTCT
>JBKHXI010000151.1:0-7976 GCA_046566095.1 Gammaproteobacteria bacterium
GGCGCACGGGCGTTGCGCGACCCGTCCGGACCGCGCCCATGAGCAGCCCCGTTCCGCCCCTCCTGCCGCCGGCCCCGGCGCTGCCGGTGCGCGCGCTGGCGGTCGCCGCCGCGCTCGCGGCGGTCTATGTGCTGTGGGGCTCGACCTATCTTGCGATCCGTTTCGCGCTGGAGAGCTACCCGCCGTTCCTGCTCGGCGCGATCAGGATGTCGGTCGCGGGCGGGTTGATGTACGCGGTGCTGCGTTGGCGCGGCGTCGCCCCACCCACGCCGCGCCAGTGGCGCACCCTGGCGTGGCTGTCGATCTTCATGGTGCTGCTGTCTAACGGCCTGGTGAACCTGGCCGAGACCGAAGTGGGCTCCGGTATGGCGGCGATCGCGGTGGCCTCGATGCCGCTGTTCGCGGCGCTGTTCGCATGGATGCGCGGGCGCATGCCCACGCGGCGCGAATGGGCGGGGCTGGCGGTCGGCTTCGCGGGGGTGGCCTGGCTCAACGTCGGCAGCGAACTGTCCGCGTCGCCGCTGGGCCTTGCCTGCCTGGTGATCGCGCCGATCGCCTGGGCCTGGGGCTCGATCTGGAGCCGCGACCAGGACCTGCCCGGGCCCTTCATGTCCGCCGCCGGGCAGATGCTCGCCGGCAGCGGCTGGATGCTGCTGGCCGCGCTGCTGCACGGCGAACGCATGGCCGCGGTACCGACGCTCGATGCCACGCTGGCGCTGGCCTGGCTGGTGGTGGCCGGGTCGATCTTCGGCTTCACCGCCTACATCTGGCTGCTGCACCACGTGCGCCCGGCGCTGGCGACCAGCTACGCCTACGTCAACCCGCCGATCGCGGTGCTGTTCGGCGCCCTGCTCGCCGGCGAGACCTTCGGCCTGCACGACCTCGGCGCGATGGCGGTGATCCTCGCCGGCGTGGCCACGATCACCCTGGCCCGCACCCGGCCGCCGAAGGCGCCGGCCGAGCCGGCGGCCTAGGTTGGTTGGGGTCGGACGGGCAGCCGAATCGGCGCGGAGCGGCGCGCGTGATCCGCGCGGTCGCGCGCGTCGAAGTCCGTATTGCCGGCTCGAACCGTGTGGGGATCACGCCGCGCGCAGGGCCTCGGTGACCGGCAACCGCGCGGCGCGCAGGGCGGGAAACAGGCCGCCGACCAGGCCGATGCCCAGCGCCCACTTCAGCCCGGTCCACAGCAGTTCCGGCGAGACCTGGAACGAGAACACGACCTGGCTGAAATTGCTGCCCAGTGTGGACACCGTGTAGCCGTTGAACACCAGCCAGGCCAGACCGGCGCCCAGCACGCCGCCGGCCAGCGCCAGCAGCATCGTCTCGAGCATCACCGCCACCACCACCGGCAGGCCGCGGAATCCGAGCGCGCGCAGGGTGGCGATCTCGCGGGCGCGGGCGGCGACCGCCGCGAACATGGTGTTGAGCGCGCCGAACACCGCGCCGATCGCCATGATCGCGCCGATCACTGTGCCCAGCACCGTGATCAGCTTGGTCAAACCTTCCGACTGCCTGGCGTAGTAGTCGCGGGTGGTGAGCACGTCGAGCTTGAGCCGCGGGTCGGCGGCGAGCGCGGCCTTGAGCCGCTCGAAGCCGCCGTCGACCAGTTGCACGGTGACCGACTGGAACGCGCTGCGGCTGTAGGTCGAACCGACCACCTCGGCGTCGGCCCACAGTTCCGAATCGTGGGCGTCGCCGCTGGCGAAGATCCCGACCACGGTCCATTCCTGGTTGCCGAGCATCAGCTTCGCGCCGACGTCCAGTCCGCGGAACTGCAGGCGCGCGCCCTGGCCGGCGATCAGTTCGCGCAGCCCGGGCTGGAAGCGGCGGCCTTCGACCAGCCGGACGTGGGGGCGCAGCGACCAGGCCTGCGGGCCCACGCCGCGCAGCTGCACGTTGGCGTCGGTACCGTCCGCGCGGGTGGGCAGGTTGACCACCTGCGAGAGCTCCGGCGAGACCAGCGGCCGGTCGTCCTCGCCGCGGGCGATGCCGTCCAGGGCCGAGACCAGCGGCACCTGGTCGCGGCCGATCACCGAGTTGGTCTCGGCCTGCGAGCCGCCGCGCAGCACGATCGCCCGGTCGTCGCTGCCGGTCTGCTGGAGCGTGGCGGAGAAACCCTCGCCCATCGCCAGCATCGCCACCAGCACCGCGACCACCCCGGCGATGCCGACCACGATCACGCTGGAAGCGGCCCAGCGCTGCGGCAGGCTGGCGACGCCGACCGCGGCCACCGCCAGGGCCTGCCGCCCGCGGCGGGCCAGCCCCAGCCACGCTCCGAGCACCACCACCAGCGCGAGCACGACCGGCCAGGTCGACTGGATCCATCCGGCCAGTCCCGCCGCGAGCGCGAGCACGATGCCCAGGTTCGCCAGCCAATTGCGCATGCGCTTCATCCGCGGCTCCTAGCGCCCGGCCAGGGCGTCGACGATGTTCAGGCGCCTGGCCCGCAGCGCGGGCAGCAGGCCGACGACCGTGCCGATCGCCAGCATCAGGCCGAAACCGGCCAGCCAGGTCTGCGGCAGCACGCTCGGCAGCTGGATCAGGCCGCCGCTGGCCTGGCTCACCACCGGCACCAGCAGCGCCGCCAGGCCCAGCCCGATCGCCCCGGCCAGCACCACCAGCAGCACCGATTCGGCCAGCACCAGCAGCAGCACGCTGCGGTCGGTGAAACCGATGGTCTTGAGTACCGCCAGTTCCGGGATCCGCTCGCGCACCGCCTGGGCCATGGTGTTGCCGGTCAGCAGCAGCAGGGTGAAGAACACCGCGCCCATGATCGCGCTGACGATCAGGCCGATGTCCGCGAACTGCCTGGCGAACGACTGGTTGAACGCCTGTTCGGTCTGGGCCTTGGTCTCGTGCGCCGAGTTCTGGCTGAGCGCATCGATCGCCAGCGCCACCCGCGACGCGTCGTCCGGATCATCGAGCTTGACCATGAACCAGCCGATCTGGCCCTTGAGGTAGTCGTTGGCCTCGTCGAAGTAGGCCCAGTGGAACATCAGCTGGTTCTCCTCGCCGCGGCGCTTGTCGTCGGCCACGGTGAAGATGCCGCGCAGGGTGAAGTCCCAGGCGTTGCTGCCGCCACGCGGGAAGATGGTCGCCTGCAGCGGGATGGTGTCGCCGAGCTTCCAGCCGTGGCGCTGCGCCAGGGCGCGGCCGACGACGGCGCCGGTGCGGTCGGCCTCGAACGCGCGCAGCTGCTCGGGCGGGATCCGGTACTCGGGGTACAGGTCGAAATAGCCGGGGCCGACGGCGAAGTTCGGGAAGAAGTTCTTCGGATCCTGGTAGATGCCGCCGAACCAGTTGGCGTAGGCCACGTCGCGCACGCCGTCGACCGCCTCGATCTGCGCCAGCAGGCGGTAGGGCAGGGTCTGGGTCAGCGACAGCCGCGAGGACACCACCAGCCGGTCGGCGCCGGCGACGCTGCCGCCGGAATTGAACGCGACGCGCACCGAATCGAGCATCCCGAACAGCAGGAACGCGGCGACCACCGACAGCATCGTCAGCGCGGTCCGGGTCCTGCTGCGGACCAGCGCCGCCCAGATCAGGTGCAGGTACTTCATCGCCCGTGCTCCCGGTTGCGTGCCCGCGAGGGTATCGGCCTGCCGCGCATGCCCGCCGCGCGCGTGCGCACCGCGCTCATGCCGCCTGCGCGGCCTGTTCGACCAGCGTGCCCTTGTCCAGGTGCAGGACGTGGCGGGCGTGGTCGGCGGCGCGCGGGTCGTGGGTGACCATGACGATGGTCTTGCCGTGCTCGCGGTTGAGGGCCTGCAGCAGGCCCAGGATCTCCTCGGCCGACTGCCGGTCGAGGTCGCCGGTCGGCTCGTCGCAGATCAGCAGCTTCGGGTCGGAGACGATCGCGCGGGCGATCGCCACCCGCTGCTGCTGGCCGCCGGACAGCTCGTTGGGGCGGTGCCGGGCGCGGTCGGCCAGGCCGACCAGCTGCAGCGCGATCCCGGCGTTGCGCCGGCGCTGCGCCGCCGGCAGCTTCGTCAGCAGCAGCGGCAGCTCGACGTTCTTCTGCGCGCTCAGGGTCGGCATCAGGTTGTAGAACTGGAACACGAAGCCGACGTTCTGGCTGCGCCAGTGCGACAGCTGGCCGCCGCGCATGGTGTCGATCCGCTGCCCGGCGACCTCGATGCTGCCGCCGCTGGGGGTGTCCAGGCCGCCGATCAGGTTGAGCAGGGTGGTCTTGCCGGACCCGGACGGCCCCATCAGCGCGACGAAGTCGCCCTCGGGGATGTCCAGGTCCACCCCGTGCAGCACCTCGATCTTCTCGGGGCCGCGCTGGTAGGTCTTGGTGAGGTTGCGGATCGAGACCAGGGCCATCGCGTCGTCCTCGCTGGTGCCGGTGACGGCGCCGGATGCGGCGCCCGGGTTGGTTTCGCTGGCGGTCATGCGTCGTCCCCTTCGGTGGCGATGCGCACGCGGTCGCCGTCGGCCAGGTCCTGGGGCGGGTCGAGCACCACCGTCTCGCCGCCGCGCAGGCCGGCGGTCACCTCGCGGTCGTCGCCCAGCCGGCGCCCGGGCTGCACCACGCGGCGCTCCACCGTGCCCGTGGCGCCGTCGCGCGCACCCACCACGAACGCGACCTGGGCGCCGTCGCGGCCGACGATCGCCGCCGCCGGCACCAGCACCCCCGGGGGCGGCGTGTCCGCACCGGGTGGTGGCGCCTGTTCGAGGAAGCTGACGCGAACGCCCATGTCCGGCACGATCCGCGCGTCGCGCTCGAGCAGGGCGATGCGCACCTTGACCGTGGCCTTGCTGCGGTCGGCGGTCGGGACGATCGCGATCACCTCGCCCGGGACCTTCCAGTCCGGATAGGCGTTGAGCGTGGCCTGCACCGGCATCTTCGGCTGGACCCGGCCGATGTAGGACTCGCCGACGTCGACCTCGATCTCCAGCGAGTCCATGTCGACGATGGTGCCGATGCCGGTGCGGGTGAAGCCGCCGCCGGCCGACAGCGGCGAGACGATCTCGCCCGGCTGCGCCGCCTTGGCGATCACCACCCCGGCGAACGGCGCGCGCACCACGGTGTTGTCGACGCCGAGCTCGGCGATCGCCAGCTGGTCGGCGCCGACCTCGGCGTTGCGGCGCGCGGTCGCCAGCTGCGCGCGCAGCCGGTCGCGCTCGGCCACGGCCTGGTCGTACTGCGCGCGCGAGACCAGCCGGTCGCCGACCAGCGCCGCCAGACGGGCGACGCCTGCCTCGGCCTCGCGCAGCTGCGCCTGCACGCCGGCGACCTGGCTGCGGGCGGCGGCGGCCTGGGCCGCGGCCAGCGAGCGCTGCGCGCTGGCATCGACCGGATCCAGCGTGGCCATGATCTCGCCGGCGGCGACCCGCTGGCCTTCCTCGATCCGCACCTCGCGCACCCGCCCGGTGATCTTGGCCGAGACCGTGGCCATGCGCCGGGCGACCACGTAGCCGGTGGCGTCGAGCACCGAGGCGCTGCCGCCGCCGCCGATCGCCCGCGCCTGCGCGGTGCGCACCTGCGGCGCGTCGTCGCCGCCCAGCAGCGCCCAGGCGCCGGCGGCCAGCAGCAGCACGCCGGCGGCCGCCGCCAGCCCGATCCACAGCCCGCGGCGCGGCGCGGGCGGCGGCGGGCTGCGGTCGATCCGCAGTTCCTTGAGCAGGTCGGCGTTGGCGGTCATGGTCCGGGCGGCCTCCGCGTCCCCACGCGGTGCAGGCTGCGAGTGTGCGGCCTGCGCGCGCAGGCCGCCACCTGCCGAAAGTCGTCCCCGTGGCCGGACCGAACACTCCCCGGCGCCGGCGATCAGCGCGCGCGCCCGGAAGGCGTCAGGCGCCGAAGCGCGCGCGCAGCATCGCGAAGGCCGCGCGCAGGCCCTGGGCCTCGCCGCCGGCCGGGCGGCCGGAGCGGTCGGCGTCGTTCCAGGAATAGACGTCGACGTGCGCCCATTTCTGGCTGGCCGGCACGAAGCGCTCCAGGAACAGCGCGGCGGTGACGCTGCCGGCCATCTTGGTCGGGCCGGAGTTGGCGATGTCGGCGATGCCGCTGGTCAGGTAGCGCAGGTAGGGGCGCCACAGCGGCATCCGCCACAGCGGGTCGCGCACCTGCTCGCCGGCCTGCAGCCACTCGCCCGCCAGCGCGTCGTCGTTGGCGTACAGCGCCGGCAGCTCCGGGCCGAGCGCGATCCGCGCCGCGCCGGTCAGGGTGGCGAAGTCCAGCAGCAGGTCCGGGCGCTGTTCGCCGGCGTAGGCCAGCGCGTCGCACAGCACCAGCCGGCCTTCGGCGTCGGTGTTGTCGACCTCCACCGTCGCGCCGCTGCGGGTGGCCAGCACCTCGCCGGGGCGGAACGCGTCCGGGCCGACGGCGTTCTCCACCGCCGGCACCAGCAGGGTCAGCCGCACCGGCAGCGCGCGCGCCATCGCCAGTTCGGCCAGCGCGATCGCATGCGCGGCGCCGCCCATGTCCTTCTTCATCCAGCGCATGCCCTCGGCGGACTTGAGGTCCAGTCCGCCGGTGTCGAAGCACACGCCCTTGCCGACCAGGGTCAGGTGCGGCGCCGATGCGTCGCCCCAGCGCAGTACCAGCAGCCGCGGCGCGCGGTGCGAGGCGCGGCCGACGGCATGGATCGCCGGGAAGTTCTGCTGCAGCAGCGCGTCGCCGGCGATCGACTCGACCTGGGCGCGGTGGCGCTCGCCGATCTCCCGCACCACCGCTTCCAGTTCGTCGGGGCCCATGTGTTCGGTCGGGGTGTTGACCAGCTCGCGCACCCGCAGGCAGGCGGCCAGTTCGTCGAACACCGCCGGCGCGTGGGCGCCGGCCAGCTGCGCCGGCGCGCGCGGCGCCGGCTTGTAGCGGTCGAAGCGGTAGGCGCCCAAGCCCCAGCCCAGCTGCAGGGCGTGGCGCTGCGCATCGTCGAGGGCGCCTTCGGCCCGCCAGCGGCCGGGCGGCAGGGCCAGCGGGGCGTGCGCGTAGCCGAAGGGGTCGAGCGGGTCGCCGATGCCGACCAGGGCGCCGGCCAGCGCGCCATCGGCACCGGGCAGCGGCAGCACGGTGCCGGGGCCGGCGTCGAAGGCGTGCGCGTCCATCCATGCGCCGACCGCGGCCGGCTGCTGACCGCGCCACCCGGCGAGGGTGTCGCGCCGCAGCAGGTGTAGCGGCAGGGCGTCGGCGTCGGCATCGGCGAAGGCGGCGGATGCGCCGCCGGGCAGGTGGTCGGGCAGGGTCATGCGGCGCTCCGGTCGGGGCGGTGGCCTGCGTGCGCGGCGTCGAGCCAGTCGGCGAGCGCGGCCAGGGTGGGGAATTGGAGGTCGGGCCGCACGTCGTCGTGCGGCCAGTCGCGGGCGCGGCCGGTCTCGGGCACGCGGTTGATCCAGCAGGTGGCAAGGCCGGCACGGGCGGCGCCGACCACGTCCAGCTCGACGTCGTCGCCCACGTGCAGCACCTCCCGCGGCGCCAGGCCGAGCCGCTCGCAGGCGGCCAGGTAGATGCAGGGCGAAGGCTTGGGCCGGCCGTGCTCGCGGGCGCACAGGCCGAAGCGGAAATGCCGCGCCAGGCCGATCGCCGCCAGGTCCGCGTTGCCGTTGGTCAGCGCCGCGACCGGCACCCGCGCCGCCAGCCGGGCCAAGGCGTCGACCGCGTCCGGGTAGAAGTCGACGCGGTTGCGCGCGGCGAAGAACGCGTCGAAGGCCGGCGCCGCCAGCGCCGGGTCGGCGCCGCAGTCGGCGAGCATGTGTTCCAGGCTCAGCCGCCGCTGCGCGCTGTAGTCGTGGGCGAGGTCGGCGCGCTCGGCGGCGATGCGCTCGCGCAGCGCGCGCATCGCCTCCAGCGGCCAGCGCCGGGCGACCTCGGGGGCATGCGCGGCCAGCCACCGGCCCAGTGCGGCCTCGGCGGCGCGGATCGCCGGGGCGATCGGCCACAGGGTGTCGTCCAGGTCGAGGGTGATGGCGCGAGGGGCGGGAATCACCCGGCCATGGTACCCGGCGCGGCCGGGGGCGTGTCGTTGCGGATGCGG
>JBKHXI010000152.1:0-16224 GCA_046566095.1 Gammaproteobacteria bacterium
TGCTTTCGGCATCGCGCCCGGAAAAGCAGGTCCCTCGCTGCGCTCGGGACGACAGCAGGTCAGCCCGGGGGCTTCATCGCGCAGGCCAGGTAGTTGATGTCGGTCCGGGACGTGAGCCGCGCGCCGTTGCGCCAGGGCTCGTACAGCAGCCCGCGCACGTCCTCCAGCTCCAGCCCGGCCGCGCGCAGCCAGCCGGCCAGTTCCGAGGGACGGATGAAGTCGCGGTAGCGGTGCGTGCCCCTGGGCAGCAGCCGCGCGACGTACTCGGCGCCGACGATCGCCAGCGCGAAGGCCGCCGGCGTGCGGTTGAGGGTGGACAGGACCAGCCGGCCGCCGGGCCGGAGCAGGCGCGCGCAGGCGAAGAGGATCGCGCCCGGGTCGGGCACGTGCTCGAGCATCTCCATGCAGGTGACCGCATCGAACGCACCCGGCTGCTCGTCGGCGAGCGATTCGGCCGACTGCAGCCGGTAGTCGATTGCGCCGCCGGCCGGCACCCCGGATTCGAGCGCATGCAGGCGCGCGACCTTGACCAGCTCCGGCGCCAGGTCGATCGCGGTCACCCGCGCACCCGCGGCGGCCAGCGCCTCGCTCAGCAGGCCGCCGCCGCAGCCCACGTCCAGCACCCGGGCGCCGGCAAGTTCGACCCGGTCGGCGACGTAGCGCAGGCGGACCGGGTTCAGGGCGTGCAGGGGCTTCTGCGGGCCTTCCGGATCCCACCAGCGCTGCGCCAGTGCGCCGAACTTGTCGAGCTCGGCCTGGCTGAAGTTGTCGGCGCCTGGGGTGTTCATGCGGCAGTTCCCGGCGCAGCGAGCCGTCCATGGCACCGCACCCCGGCCCGCGCATCCCTGCGCGGGCGCTCCCCGGCGCGCGAACCGATGGTTCGCAAGCGCGCCGGCTCGCCCCACCAGCGCTGCGCCAATGCCCCGAACTTGTCGAGCTCGGCCTGGCTGAAGTTGTCGGTTTCCGGTGCCTGCGCCATCGCGCTAGTGTAACGAGGCGGCGAGGGTCGCAGCTTACGCAACTCCTACAGCCTGCCGGAGGTGCGCGGGGGTCCGCGACCATCAGCATGTCCTGTAGGAGCTGCGTAAGCTGCGACCCACCCGCGCGGCAACGGCCACGGCACCGCCGTGGCTTGCGCCGCCCTGGGGCCAGGTCGTGGTTTTGCCGGAGAAGCCTGCGCCTCGGTAAACAGGCTCAGCCGCGCAGTGCGGCGATGCGGTCGCGCCATCGGCGGGCGTTGGCGCGCAGGGCGGCTTCGTCGATGTCGACCAGGCTGCGGTCGCGCAGCCTGCGGCGCCCGTCGATCCACACGTCGGTCACCTGCTGGCGGCCGGTGGCGTAGACCAGCTGCGAGACCACGTTGTGCAGGGGCTGGGTCTCCAGCGGCGACAGGTCGACCAGCACCAGGTCGGCCCGCTTGCCCGGCTCGATCGAGCCGGTCCGCGCCTCCAGCCCCAGCGCCCGGGCGCCGCCGAGCGTGGCCATGCGCAGGGCGCTGGCCGCGTCCAGCGCCGCGGCGTCGCCCGACACGCCCTTGGCCAGCAGGGCCGCGGTGCGCATCTCGCCGAACATGTCCAGGTCGTTGTTGCTGGCGGCGCCGTCGGTGCCGAGCGCCAGGTTGACGCCGGCCGCGGCCAGCCTGGCGACCGGGCAGAAACCCGAGGCGAGCTTGAGGTTCGACTCCGGGCAGTGCGCCACCGACACCCCGCGCTCGGCGCACAGCGCGATCTCGGCGTCGGTCAGGTCGGTCATGTGCACCGCGAGCAGGCGGTCGTTGACCAGGCCGAGGCGGTCGAGCCGCGCCAGCTGGCGCATGCCGTGCTTCTCCAGCGCCTCGCGGTTCTCCTGCGCGGTCTCGTGCACGTGGCAGTGCACCACCAGGTCGAGCTGGTCGGCGAGCATGCGGATCCGCTCGAATGCCGCGTCGTCCACGGTGTAGGGCGCATGCGGCACGAAGCAGATCGACACCAGCCGGTCGCGCCGCCAGTTGTCGTGGACCTCCAGGCCCTTGTCGAAGTACTCGTCCGGGGTGCGCGCCCATGCGGTCGGGAAGCCGATCACCGGCAGCCCGACCAGCGCGCGGAAGCCCAGGCGCGAATAGGTCGCGGCCTGGACGTCGGGGAAGAAGTAGTTCTCGGCGCAGCAGGTGGTGCCGCCGCGCAGCATCTCGGCCACCGCCAGGGCGATGCCGTCGGCCACGAACTCCGGGCCGATCAGCTTGCCCTCGATCGGCCAGATATGTTCCTGCAGCCAGGTCATCAGCGGCAGGTCGTCGGCCACCCCGCGCAGCAGGGTCATCGGGTTGTGGACGTGGGCGTTGACCAGGCCCGGGATCAGCGCGGCATCGGGACGCGAGACCGTTTCGGCCGGCGCGTAGCGGGCGCGTGCCTCGGCGCCGGGCAGCACGTCCAGGATCGCCCCGTCGCGGATCGCCACGGCATGGCCTTCGAGCACGCCGTCGACGCCCACGGGCACCACGAAACCTGCTTCGATCAGCAGGTCGCAGGCTTCGGGGTGGGTGTCGATCGCCATTCGCAAAATCCTGTCGTTCCGAACGCAGTGAGGAACCTGCTCATGTTGCTCTGGATCGGTCTGCCAACCGAAAAGCGGATCCCTCGCCTGCGACTTGGGGTGACATAAGAGCGGATCCCTCGCCTGCGGCTCGGGATGACACGAGAGCCTCACCTGCGGCTCGGGATGACGATCCGGCCTGCGGCCGGATCGTCACTTCACCCGGCTGACGTACTCGCCCGAGCGGGTGTCGACCTTGATCACCTCGTCCTTTGCCACGAACAGCGGCACCCGGACCACCGCGCCGGTCTCCAGCTTGGCCGGCTTGCCGCCGCCGCCGGAGGTGTCGCCGCGCACGCCCGGGTCGGTTTCCACGATCCGCAGCTCGACAAAGTTGGGCGGCTGCACCGCGATCGGGCTGCCGTTCCACAGGGTGACCACGCAGGCCTCCTCGCCCTTGAGCCACTGCCAGGCTTCGCCGACCGCGGCCTTGTCGGCCTGGACCTGCTCGAAGGTCTCCTGCTGCATGAAGTGCCAGTACTCGCCGTCGGCGTACAGGAACTGCATGTCGGTGTCGATGACGTCGGCGGCCTCGAGGTTGTCGGTCGCCTTCATCGTCAGCTCGACCACCCGGCCGGTCTTGATGTTGCGGTACTTGACCCGGGTGAAGGCCTGGCCCTTGCCGGGCTTGACGTACTCGGTGTCGGTGATGATGCAGGGCTCGCCGTTGACCAGGATCTTCATCCCGTTCTTGACGTCGTTCATGCCGTAGCTGGCCATGCTGGAACTCCTGGTCGTTCGTAGCGGATGTCGCGGATGCGCCGGCCCGCCACCGTGCCGGCGGCGGGCCGGTAGAATGTCGGGCCATGCTTGCCGGCGGCCACGGGGCCGCGCCGGCGCGAGATTTCAGGCCGACATGATACCCGCTGCCCCCCTCCCGATGCAGCCGAGCGGCTGGCAGCAGGCCTTCCGCGAGGCGGTGCGCGACCCGCGCGAACTGCTGCGCCTGCTGCGGCTGCAGGCCCGGGTTCCGCTGCCCGACCCCGCGGTCGCCGCGCAGTTCCCGCTGCGGGTGCCGCGCGGCTTCGTGGCCCGCATGAAGCCGGGCGACCCGCACGACCCGCTGCTGCGCCAGGTGCTGCCGCTGGACGAGGAACTGCGGCCGATGCCCGGCTTCGCGCTGGATGCGGTGGGCGACGCCGCGGCCGGCGCCGGCCGCGGCGTGATCCGCAAGTACCGCGGCCGCGCCCTGCTGGTGGCCACCGGCAACTGCGCGGTGCACTGCCGCTACTGCTTCCGCCGCCATTTCCCCTACGCCGAGCAGGCCGCCGCCGCGGACGGCTGGAGCGCGGCGGTGGCGACGATCGCCGCCGATCCGTCGATCGACGAGGCGATCCTGTCCGGCGGCGACCCGCTGTCGCTGGCCACGCCGAAGCTGGCCGAGCTCACCCGGGCGCTGGCCGGCATCGGCCATCTGCGCCGGTTGCGCATCCACACCCGCCTGCCGGTGGTGCTGCCCGAACGCGTCGACGCCGCGCTGTGCGGATGGCTGGCGGACCTGCCCTGGCCGGTGGCGGTCGTGGTCCACGCCAACCACGGCAACGAGTTCGATCCGGCGGTCGACGCGGCCATGGCCCGCCTGCGCGCGGCCGGCGCGAGCCTGCTCAACCAGGCCGTGCTGCTGCGCGGGGTCAACGACTCGGTCGACGCGCTCGCCCACCTGTCCGAGCGCGGCTACGCCGCCGGCGTGCTGCCCTACTACCTGCACCAGCTCGACCGGGTGCAGGGCGCGGCCCACTTCGAGGTCGGCGACCGGCGCGCGCGCGCGCTGCATGCGGGGCTGGCCGCACGGCTCTCGGGCTACCTGGTGCCGCGGCTGGTGCGCGAGGTGGCGGGCGACCCGGGCAAGCGGCCACTGTGACCGCCGCCACGGACCCCGGACCGGCCGCGGTGGCCGGTCCCGAATACACCTTCCGTGCATGGACGCCGTAGCAGGCTTCATGCCATAAGGAACCCCCGCCCCCATTCAGGGGTTGCGCGCACGCCGACCCGTGGCGCAGCGCCGCCGGCGTGCAGGCGCCGGGTCGGCGGGGGGACCGGTCCGGCCCGCGCCGGGCCGGCGATGCCGGGGCGGGCCCATGGCCGGGCCTGCCCGGGCTCCACCCACGAGCGGTCCGGGAGGGCCACGCATGCAGTTCGGCAAGGACATGGTGCTGCGGTTGCTGATGGTGGACGACAGCGCCGAGGCGGCCGAGGCGATCGTCAGCGGCCTGCGCAACGGCGGCATCGCCGTGCGTCCGCACCGCGCCGAATCCCCGGAGCAGCTCGCCGAGGTGGTGTCCGGGCAGCCGCTGGACCTGCTGCTGGTCGCCCACGACGCGCGCGCGATCACCCTGGAACAGGTGATGCAGTGCGTGGACGCCAGCGGCAAGGACCTGCCGGTGGTGGTGCTGCTGGACACCCTCGACAACGCCGCGCTGCTGCAGGCGATGGAGCACGGCGCGCGCGGCGTGGCGCTGCGCGGCCGCGCCGACCACGTCGAGGCCGTGGTCCGCGCCGAATGGACCGACCTGGAGGCGCGGCGCGCGCTGCGCCGGCTGGAAGCGCGCATCCGCGAGACCGAACGCCGCTGCGACGCCCTGATCGACTCCTCGCGCGACCCGATCGCCTACGTCCACGAAGGCATGCACATCCGCGCCAACGCCGCCTACCTGGAGATGTTCGGCTTCGAGAGCTTCGAGGACATCGAGGGCATGTCGCTGCTGGACCTGGTCGCCCCCGCCCACGTCGCCGACTTCAAGCAGCTGCTCAAGCGCCTGTCCAAGGGCGACGCCCCGCCGCCGCGCCACGAGCTGCAGGCTCGCGACCAGGAGGGCAACGTGTTCCCGGCGGTGATGGACTTCACCCCGGCCACCTACGAGGGCGAACACTGCCTGCAGGTGGTGTTCCGCCGCCAGGACGAGTTCGACCCGGAGCTGGCGCGCGAGGTCGAGGAGCTGCGCCAGCGCGACCAGGTCACCGGTCTGCTCAACCGCCCGACCTTCCTGCGCGGGCTGGAGGACGCGGTCGCCGGCGCCGCCGAATCCGGCGCCAGCCATGCACTGCTGCTGATCGAGCCGGACCACTACGCGCAGCTGCTGCAGGAGATCGGGCTGGACGCCGCCGACGCGCTGATGGCGGCGCTGGCGGCGCGGCTGGCGGGGGTGCTGGCCGAGGGCGACCTGTCGGCGCGGTTCGGCGAGCACCAGTTCGCGGTGCTGGCGCACGGCAGCGACCACGTGCAGACCGCGCGGCTGGCCGAGCGCCTGCGCGCGGCCTTCGCCGACCACGTGCTGGAGGTCGGGCAGCGCTCGCTCAACGCCACGGTCAGCATCGGCGGGGTGCAGATCGGCGAGAAGATCGCCAGCGTCACCCAGGTGCTGGCCAAGGCCTCGCAGGGCGTGCAGTCGGCGATCGGGGTCGGCGGCAACCGCGCCGAGATCTTCGACCCCGGCGCGGTCGACCGGGCCGAGGAGGAACGGGTCCAGGCCTGGGTCGAGCGCGTGCGCGAGGCCATCGACGGCAACCGCTTCGTCCTGCACTACCAGCCGATCGTGAGCCTGCACGGCGAGCCCGGCGAGATGTACGAGGCCTACCTGCGGATGCGCGCCGGCCAGGGCGAGCTGGTGCCGCCGCTGGCCTTCCTGCAGATCGCCGAGGAGCACGGGCTGCTGTGGGAAATCGACCGCTGGGTCACCGGCCGGGCGATCGAGGTGGTGGGCGAGCGGCTCAAGGCCGGCCATCGCACCACCATGCTGGTGAAGGTCACCCAGGCCTCGCTGCAGGACGACAGCCTGGTGGAGCACCTGCGCGAACGCCTGGACCGGACCGGCGTGCCGGGCGAGTTGCTGATCCTGGAGCTGCCCGAGGCCAAGGTCTTCACCCACCTGCGCGCGGCCCAGCAGTTCCAGCAGGCGGTGGCCGCGCTGGGCTGCCGGGTCGGGCTCGAGCAGTTCGGGGCGGGCCTGAACTCGTTCCAGCTGCTGAGCCACTTCGACGCGGCCTTCCTCAAGGTCGACCGCGGCTTCATGCAGGACCTGGCCAGCCACCCCGACAACCAGGAGCGCATCCGCGAGATCGCGGCCAGGGCGCGCGAGGACGGCAGGCACACCATCGCCGAGTTCGTGCAGGACGCGGCCAGCATGAGCCTGCTGTTCGGCGCCGGCGTCGACTACGTGCAGGGCCACTTCCTGTCCCCGGCGGGGCCGGAAATGAACTACGACTTCGAGTAGGCGGGGCGCGGGAGATGGCCCGGGGTGAGCGCCACCCGTGCCTTGTCATCCCGAGCGTAGCGAGGGATCTGCTGTTGCCGAGGAAGACGACACGCAGGTCCCTCGCCGCGCTCGGGACGACAGGGGTGTGCCGGGCGCAGGTGGCGGTTACGCCATCACGCCCTGGCGCACGTCGCGCATGTCGGGCTGGGCATTGCGCAGCGCCTCGATCCGCTGCTCCAGCGGCGGGTGGCTCATCAGCAGCTTCTTCAGGCCGTGGCCGACCGCGCCGCTGATGCCGAACGCGGCCACCTGCTTGGGCAGGGTGTTCTCGCCGTAGGTGCGGCTCAGGCGCTGCAGGGCGGCGATCATCTTGTCCTTGCCGGCCAGGGCGGCGCCGCCGGAATCGGCCCGGAACTCGCGGTGCCGCGAGAACCACATGGCGATCATGCTGGCGAACAGGCCGAAGACCAGGTCGAGCACGAACACGATCGCGTAGTAGCCCAGGCCCGGGCCGTCGCGGCCGCCGGACAGGTAGCCGTCGATCACCCGACCCACCACCCGCGCCAGCACGATCACGAAGGTATTGAGCACGCCCTGCAGCAGGGCCATGGTCACCATGTCGCCGTTGGCGACGTGGCTGACCTCGTGCGCCAGCACCGCCTCGGCCTCGTCGCGGGTCATCGATTCCAGCAGGCCGGTGGAGACCGCCACCAGCGCGTTGTTGCGGTTGGCGCCGGTGGCGAAGGCGTTCATTTCCGGCGCCTGGTAGACCGCGACCTCGGGCATGCCGATGCCCGCGGCCTCGGCCTGGCGGCGCACGGTGGCGACCAGCCACTGCTCGACCTCGCTGCGCGGGTTGTCGATGACCTGCGCGCCGGTGAAGCGCTTGGCCACCCACTTGGACATCAGCAGCGACACGAAGGAGCCGCCGAAGCCGAACAGCGCCGCGAAGATCAGCAGCCCCGTGAACTGGTCGGCGCGCACGCCCAGGATCGACATGACGATGCTGACCAGGGCCAGCACCGCGAGGTTGGTGATCAGGAACAGGGTGATCCGCTTGAACATGGTCGGTCTCGTTGGTTGCCGGGTGCGCGCTTCGTGGGGAAAGTGTGGCAGGACGCGGTTAAATTCAAGTGCATGCACCAGCCTACCACCCCCGGCGCCGGCTACCGCGGCCGTTTCGCGCCCTCGCCGACCGGCGACCTGCACCTGGGCTCGCTGCTCGCGGCGCTGGGCAGCTGGCTGTTCGCGCGCCGGGCCGGCGGGCACTGGCTGGTGCGGGTGGAGGACCTCGACCCGCCGCGCGAGGTACCCGGCGCCGGCGACCGCCAGCTGGCCACGCTGCGCGCCTTCGGCATGGAGCCCGACGGCCCGGTGCTGCGCCAGTCCGGGCGCGGCGAGCGCTACCGCGCCGCGCTCGAGCGTCTGCTCGAATCCGGCCAGGCCTTCGCCTGCCACTGCAGCCGCAGCGCCCTTTCCGCCGACGGCGGCATCCACCGCCGCTGCCTGGCCGGCGCCGTGCGCACCGACCCGGCGATCCGGTTCCGGGTCGCCGCGCCCTGCGCCCTGCAGTTCGACGACGCCATCCACGGCCGGGTCTGCCAGGACGTGGCCGGCGAAGTCGGCGACTTCGTGCTGCGGCGCGCCGACGGCTACTGGGCCTACCAGCTGGCGGTGGTGGTCGACGACGCCGAGCAGCGGATCACCGAGGTGGTGCGCGGCGCCGACCTGCTGGACTCCACCCCGCGCCAGATCCTGCTGCAGCGCGCCCTGGGCCTGCCGACGCCGGCCTACGCGCACCTGCCGCTGGTGCTGGACCATGACGGGCGCAAGCTGTCCAAGTCGCTGGCCGCGCTGCCGGTGGACGCGGCCGACCCGCTGCCGGCGCTGCGCGCGGCCTGGCGGCTGCTGGGGCAGGAGCCGCGGGTGGTGGCGGCGGCCGGCGCGCCGGCGGCGCTGCTGCGCGCCGCGCTGGACGGTTTCGACCCGGCGCGGATTCCGCGCAGCGCGGTCGCGCCGGGGCGCGACGCAGCCGTCACCGGTTCCCCCTAGAATCGGGCTTCGGGAAGCCCGGAACCCGGAAGCGCATCCCGGCCGCGCCCGGCCGCGCCGCACGCGGCCGCCGGACCGGGGCTGGTCCGCGCGCCCCACGCCCTCCCCTGCGCCGGCCGGTGCAGGCGCACGCACCTGGAGCCACACTGGAGCCACACATGACCCAACGCATCGCACTGGTCACCGGCGGCACCGGCGGCATCGGCACCGCGATCTGCCACCGCCTCTCGTCCATGGGCCACAAGGTGGCCACCAACTACCGCAACGAGGACAAGGCCCGCGCCTGGCAGGAACGGATGCGCCAGGCCGGCTGCGAGGTGGTGCTGGCCAGGGGCGACGTGTCCGACCCGGCGGACGCGGCGGCCATGGTGCGCGAGGTCGAGGAGCGCCTGGGACCGGTCGACATCCTGGTCAACAACGCCGGCATCACCCGCGACACCACCTTCCATAAGATGACCCCGGAGCAGTGGAACGAGGTGATCTGCACCAACCTCAATTCCTGCTTCAACGTCACCCGGCCGGTGATCGAGGGCATGCGCGCCCGGCGCTGGGGCCGGATCGTGCAGATCAGCTCGATCAACGGCCAGAAGGGCCAGTACGGCCAGGCCAACTACGCCGCCGCCAAGGCCGGCATGCACGGCTTCACCATCTCGCTGGCGCAGGAAAACGCGAAGTTCGGGATCACCGTCAACACCGTCTCGCCCGGCTACATCGGCACCGACATGGTGATGGCGGTGCCCGAGGAGATCCGCGAGAAGATCGTGGCCCAGATCCCGACCGGGCGGCTCGGCAGGCCCGAGGAGATCGCCTACGCGGTCGCGTTCTTCATTCCCGACGAGGCGGCCTGGATCACCGGCGCCAACCTGTCGGCCAACGGCGGGCAGTACATGGGCTGGTGAGCGGCGGCCGCGGGCGCGGCCGGGGCAGTGCGGGCCGAACGGCCCGCCCGGCGCAAGCTGAGCGGTTCATGCCCCGCCGCCGGCGGCAGTTGCGCGCGCACCCGGCGCAGGGCATGCTCGCAAGTGCCGTTGGTCAGGGCCACCCCATGAGCCGCGTCATCAAGAAGTACCCGAACCGCCGCCTGTACGACACCAGGATCTCGAGCTACATCACGGTCGAGGACGTGCGCCAGCTGATCGTCGACGGCGAGCCGTTCGAGGTGCGCGACGCCAAGACCGGCGAGGACCTGACCCGGCAGGTGCTGCTGCAGATCATCGCCGAGCACGAGCAGGACGGCGAGCCGATGCTCTCCACCCAGCTGCTGAGCCAGATCATCCGCTTCTACGGCGACTCGCTGCAGGGTTTCATGGGCAGCTACCTGGAACGCTCGATGCAGGTCTTCCTGGACCAGCAGCAGCAGTTCCGCCAGCAGATGGGCGGCGTGCTGGGACAGACGCCGTGGGCGATGCTCAACCAGCTGACCGAGCGCAACCTGGAACTGTGGAAGGAATTCCAGCAGAACCTGGTGGGCGCGGTGGGCCGCCCGACCACGCCGCCGCCGCGCGGCAAGAACGGCGAAAAGCGCCGCGCCAGCTGACCTCGCGCGCCTGCTCCCGGCACCCCGCGCCGCGGGCGGGCGCGCCGGCGCAGCGGCCGCGTGCGCGCCGCCACCGGATTCCACCACCACACGGATCGCTCCATGAGCCAGCGCATCGCCGTCGTCACCGGCGGCATCGGCGGACTCGGAACCGCCATCGGCATCGCCCTCGCCCGCGCCGGACGGCGCGTGGTCGCCGCCGACCTGGACGGCGACGGCGGCCGCATCGACGCGTTCCGCCAGCGCCTGGACGGGCTCGACGCCCACTTCCTCCCGCTCGACGTGACCGACCGCCGCGCCTGCGAGGCGCTGGTGGCGCAGGTCGAAGCCGAGCACGGCTCGCTCGACATCCTGGTCAACGCCGCCGGGATCACCCGCGACGCCACCCTGCGCAAGCTCGAACCCGATGCCTGGGACGCGGTGCTGGCGGTGAACCTGGGCGGGGTCTACAACCTCAGCCGGCCGGCGGCGGCGGGGATGGCGGCGCGCGGGTTCGGACGGATCGTCAACATCAGCTCGGTCAACGGCCAGACCGGCCAGTTCGGGCAGACCAACTACGCCGCCGCCAAGGCCGGCATGCACGGCTTCACCATGGCCCTGGCGCGCGAGCTGGCGCGCAAGGGGGTGACGGTGAACTCGGTCTCGCCCGGCTACTGCGAGACCGCGCTGGTGATGGCGATGCCGGCGGCGGTGCGGGAAAGGATCGTCGAGTCGGTGCCGGTCGGCCGGCTCGGACGGCCCGAGGAGATCGGCCATGCGGTCGCGTTCCTGGCCTCGGACGAAGCCGCCTTCATCACCGGCGCCAACCTGCCGGTCAACGGCGGCCTGTTCATGAGCTTCTGACCGGCGGCACAGCCGCAGATGCCGGCGATCCGTAGGAGCGCCCCTTGGGCGCGATGCAGATGCGGGTCATGCCAATCGCGCCCAAGGGGCGCTCCTACGGGGCGGGCTGGTCAGCCGGCGCTTTCGCAGTAGCCCTGGCGGAACTCCAGGGCCTTGGGCATCCAGGACTGCAGGTTCTGGATCCGGGTGCCCGGGTTGGGGTGGGTGGAGGCGAATTCCGGCTGCGACTGGCCGCCGCTGGCCTGGGCCATGCGCTCCCACAGCGGCACCGCCTCGCGCGGGTCGAAGCAGGCCGCGGCCATCAGCATCAACCCGACGTAATCGGCCTCGGTCTCGTGCTTGCGCGCGTACGGCAGCGCGCGGCCGTAGCCGTACACGGCCATCACCATCTGCATCTGCTGCGGGTCCATGCCGCTGGCGGCGCCGGCCATCTGCCCGATCTGCGCCAGCTTCTGCTCGGTCATGCGCTGGGCGCCGTGGCGCTGCAGGGCGTGCGCGATCTCGTGGCCCATCACCGCGGCCATCGCGTCCTCGTTCTGCGCGACCGGCACCAGCCCGGTGTAGACCGCCATCTTGCCCCCCGGCAGGGCGAAGGCGTTGACCTGGTCGGAGTCGAGCACCGCCACGTCCCAGTCGAAGCCGGCCGCGAAGTTCTGCGGCTGCAGGCCCTGCTCGGCCGCCAGCGCGGCTTCCACCTCGTCGATCCGGTCGACCAGGCGCGCGGCGATCGAGCGGATCTGGCGGGCGATCTGCGCGTCCGGATCCACCGGCCGCTCCTGCGCCAGGATCTCCCGGTAGGCCTGCAGGCCGAGCGCTTCCTCGTCCTCGGCCGACAGGTTCCTGTCGATCAGCACCTTCTCCCCGGTGTAGGGATCGACCGTCTGGTTGGAGAACCAGTAGTAGGCGGCATAGCCGGCGAACAGCAGCAGCACCCACCAGCGGATGCCGCCGAAACCGCGGCGGCCGGCGGGGCGTCGACCGGTGGGATTCTGTCTCATGCGATGGCTCCGGCTGGCGGTCTGGAAGCCGGCGGCCTGCCGGCGGGAAACGATGCCCGTGGACCCGCCGCGCGCAGGCCGGCGCGGCTCAGATCCCGCGCGCCACCCGGAACCCGAGGCGGGCGTTGGTGGTGTCGGCGTCGGCCGACAGCCGCCAGGCCGAACGCGTCTGCGCCGGCGAGCTCGCCCAGGAGCCGCCGCGCAGCACCCGCGTCCGGCAGCCCGGGTTGACCCAGGCCCCGCCGTCGGCCGGCGCGCGCCGGTAGCTGTCGTGCCAGCAGTCCGCCACCCACTCGCTGACATTGCCGGCCATGTCGTGAAGGCCGAATGCATTGGCCGCGAAGCTGGCCACCGGCGCCGGACCCCAGTAGCCGTCGCCGTAATCGGGGAAGGCGTTGCGCCAGTCGCGGCCGCCGGGCGAGCGGTCGCGGGCGCCGGTGAAGTTGCCGGCATTGGGCGGGGGCGTGTCGGCGTCGCCCCAGGGGAAGCGTCCCTGGTTGCCGGCGCGCAGGGCGTATTCGAATTCGGCCTCGCTCGGCAGCCGGTAGGCCTGCCCGGTCTGCTCCGCCAGCCATTGCGCGTAGGCCTCGGCGTCGCGCGCGCTGACGTGCAGCACCGGCAGGTCGTCGGACGCCGGCGCGCCGGTGTAGTCGTGGCGCCAGTCCACCCCGCTGCGCCGCACCAGGCTGCCGCGGCGCTCGTCGTAGACGGTGGAATAGCCGCGGCGCTCGGCGCGGCTGCGGTGGCCGGTGGCCTCGGCGAAGCGCCGGAACTGGCCGACCGTGACCTCGGTCCGCGCCAGCGCGAAACCGCGGTCGAAGCGCACGTAATGCTGCGGCCGCTCGGCGTCGCTGGCGTCGGGCTCGCGCGGGCCG
This sequence comes from Gammaproteobacteria bacterium, assembly GCA_046566095.1. Classification (GTDB taxonomy): domain Bacteria; phylum Pseudomonadota; class Gammaproteobacteria; order Xanthomonadales; family Xanthomonadaceae; genus CAMPJU01. The sequence continues at coordinate 13,070 of JBKHXI010000152.1, forward strand.
GCGCCCATGGTGAAACCGCCGTGCGGCACCACCACCATCACCGGGCCGCGCCCGCCGCTGCGCATGCCGTCGGTGAAGGACTGGCCGGGACGGTACAGGCCGTAATGGGTGGCCAGGTCGATGCGCTCGCGCAGTTCGGCCGCGGCCGGGTCGCCGGGCTCGGCGATCTGCAGCAGTTCGTCCAGGTGCCGGCGCGCCTGGGCCAGGCCGTTGGGGCTGGTGGCCGCGGCGATGCCCAGGTCGCGCAGGCGCCGCACCCGCGCGCCGCGTTCGGCGGCCACGCGCGCGCGCCCGGCCTCGACCGCCGGGCCGGCCCCGCCGCCCCGGACCGCGGCGGCGGCATCGAGCCAGCGCGCGGCCTCGTCGAACTCGGCCGCGCGCGCCGCCGCCACCGCGCGCTCCACCAGCGCCGCCTCGGCGTCGTCCAGGCCGCGCGCCGCGCGCACGCTGTCCGGGTCGCGTTCCAGCGCGGCGCGGAAATGCGCCAGCGCCCCGGCCTGGGTACCGTCCTCGCCGACCCGCCCGGCGGCCAGCTCGCGTTCGCCGGCCTCGTTGAGCGCCTCGACCTCGTCGTTGCGGTCGACCTGCTCGAGGAAGGCCAGCACGTCCTCGCGCCCGGGCCCGACCGTGCGCGCCACCGCCGCGATCCGGCGCGCGCGCCGCATCCGCTCCGGGTCGCTGTCGTCGCCCTCGAGCGCGGCCGCGCCCTGCGCCAGCAGCGCGGCCAGGGCCGCCTCCAGGCCCTGCGCCGCGCGCGCGTCGTCGGGATCCTGCCTGCGCAACGCGAGGTACAGCGGGATCGCGTCGCGCTCGCCGCCAAACAGCCGGCCTTCCGCCAGCGCGGCCGCGGCTTCCTCCAGCAGCGCCTCGCGCGAGGCCGCGTCGACCTCGACCGCCGGCGGGCGCCAGCCGGGCAGCGGCCGGTCCTCGCCGACCACCACGCTCGGCGTCGACGGCGGCGCCACGCCCTCGCCGCCGTCGGTGCCGCCCTCGGCCGGCTGCTCGCGCGCGCAGGCGCCGAGCAGGCAGGCGAAGGCCAGCGCCCGGAGCAGCATGGCGACGCGAGTGTGCAAGCCGGGGCTGTGCAAGCTGCCTCCTGCGGGGCGGACCGACCCGCCCGGTCCGGCGATCATAGCCAATCGCCCGCCTGCGACCGGCGCGGCATCTGCTATGTTCGCCCGCCGCCCGCCCTGCGACGCCCCGTGCCCGACTGGATCTCCGACCCCGCCGCCCTCGGCGCCCGCCTCGCCGCCGCCCGCCCCGACCGGGTCGGGCTGGACACCGAGTTCATCCGCGAGCGCACCTACTGGCCGAAGCTGGCGCTGGTGCAGCTGGCCTTCCGCGACGCCGACGGCAGCGCCGCCATCGTCCTGGCCGACCCACTGGCGCCCGGCATGCCGGAAGCGCTCGCGGCGCTGCTGGCCGACCCGGCGGTGCTGAAGGTGATGCACAGCCCCAGCGAGGACCTGGTCGCGCTGGGACGCGGATGCGGCGCGCTGCCGGCGCCGCTGTTCGACACCCAGGCCGCGGCCGCGCTGGCCGGGTTCGGCGCCGGCATGGGCTACCAGCGGCTGGTGGAACAGCTCGCCGGCATCGTGCTGCGCAAGGGCGAGACCCGCTCGGACTGGCTGCGGCGGCCGTTGTCGCCGGCGCAGCTGGAGTACGCCGCCGACGACGTGCGCCACCTGTTCGCGCTGCACGACGCGCTGGCGCCGAAGCTGCGCGAACTCGGGCGCCTGGCCTGGCTGGCGGAGGACAGCGTCCGCATCCTGGAAGCCGCGGCCGACGACGCCGGCGACCCCTGGCCGCACCTGTCGATGCGCAGCGCCCAGTACCTGGATGCCGACGCCCAGCGCCGGCTGCTGCGGCTGCTGCGCTGGCGCGACGCCCAGGCCCGCGCCAGCGACCGCCCGCGCAGCTGGATCCTCGACAACGAGCTGGCGGCCGCGCTCGCCCGCAAGCCGCCGGCCGACCGCGGCGCCCTGCGGGCGCAGCTGGAAGCCACGCCGAAGGCGCCGCGCGCGCTGGCCGACGCGCTCTGGCAAGCGCTGGCCACGCCGCTGCCCGACGAGGATGCGATGCCGCTGGCCCGCGACGCCGACGCCGACAAGGCGATCCTGCGCCGGCTGCAGGACGCGGTCGCCGCGCGCAGCGCCGAACTCGGCCTGCCCGACGGCGTGCTCGCCTCGCGCCGGCTGCTGCAGGCCCTGCTCGACCGCCGCGCCGCGGGCGACAACGCCTGGCCCGACGCCCTGCAGGGCTGGCGCCGCGCCGCGCTCGAGCCGCAGCTGGCCCCGCTGCTGGCGCCGGGGCTGGCGCCCGCCCCGGGCCAGGGCTAAACTTCCGCCCTTCGTGGGGCGGTAGCTCAGCTGGGAGAGCGTCGCGTTCGCAATGCGAAGGTCGGGAGTTCGATCCTCCTCCGCTCCACCACGAACTTCAGGCACGAACCCGGGGCCGCGAGCGATCGCGGCCCTTTTTCTTCAGCGCTTGCTGTTGGCACGCAGCGCTCCTCCCGAAAGCGCCCCGGTCACCGCCCTGTCATTCACCCCCCCTGTCATCCTGAGCGAAGCGGAGGATCTGCTTAGAGCGGATTCCTCACTGCGTTCGGAATGACAGCGCGCTGGTGTGTCCACCCATCGCCAGCGCCGCCTCCAGCAGTGGCTTGGCCCAGCCGGGCGTGCGCGCGAGCGACTCGACATCGGTGGGCCACACCAACGTGCCGGACTTCATCTCCGCCACCAGCAGCGGATCGGGAATGGGCTCGCCGGGAGCGGCCTCGGCGCTGTTGTCGTAGACCTGCAGGTGCGCCAGGCGGGGCATCAGCGCGATCAGGTTGCGCAGCGCGGCCGGGTAGCGTTCGCGGATCCTGGCTTCGGGGATGTCGTGCCCGCCGGCGGCGACGCGCGCCTGGACGCGCGCGATGTGCAGTTCCGGGGACTCGAGGCCGCAGAACCACATCAGCACGTCGTGGGTCGCGCAAGCGGCCTCGATCCTGGCCGGCACGGTGCGCCCGCCCAGGGTGGTCTCGAAGGCGAAGTTCGCGCCTGCGGCGAGCGCCTGGTCCAGCCGCCGCATGCCCTCGTGCCATGCGGCGGCGTTGGCCTGCACCTGGTCGCCGAGGTATCGCGGGCAAGGCCCGCTCCTGCGAACAGCTG
>JBKHXI010000153.1:0-4201 GCA_046566095.1 Gammaproteobacteria bacterium
CTGATCATCAATGCCGCGAAGGCCGACATCAAGCGCGCCGGCGGCGAACCCAGCTTCGTCACCCTGACCGGCTCGCAGGCGACCCTGAAGCAGGAGCTCGACGACGGCTCGCCGTTCAACGGCCGCGCCAACAAGATCGAGTACGACATACCCAAGGACACCATCGTCCTGACCGGCAACGCCTACGTGGACAAGAACGGCGACACCATCAAGAGCGAGCGCATCGTCTACAACTCCAAGACCGGCCAGGTCGAGAGCGGCGGCACCGGCGGCCGCGTCAACATGCGCCTGCAGCCCAAGAAAAAGACCGCCGAACCGGCCAAGGGAGGCGGCTGATGCTGGTCGCTCAGGGCCTGCGCAAGGCCTACCGCTCGCGCGAGGTCGTGCGCGACTTCGGCCTGACCCTGGACGCCGGCGAAGTGGTCGGCCTGCTCGGCCCCAACGGCGCCGGCAAGACCACCTGCTTCTACATGATCGTCGGCCTGGTGCCGGCCGACGCCGGTTCGATCGTGCTCGACGGCCGCGACATCACCTCCGAGCCGATGTACACCCGCGCCCGGCTGGGCGTGGGCTACCTGCCGCAGGAACCGTCGGTGTTCCGCAAGCTCAGCGTCGCCGACAACCTGCGGCTGGTGCTGGAGCTGCGCCCGGACCTGGACCGCGGCGGCCGCGAGCGCGAGCTGGAGAAGCTGATGGACGAGCTGCAGGTCGCGCACGTGGCCGAGCAGCAGGGCGCCAGCCTGTCCGGCGGCGAGCGCCGCCGGGTCGAGATCGCGCGCGCGCTGGCCGCCAACCCGCGGCTGATGCTGCTCGACGAGCCGTTCGCCGGCGTCGACCCGATCTCGGTCGGCGAGATCCAGCGGATCGTGCGCCACCTCAAGAATCGCGGCATCGGCGTGCTGATCACCGACCACAACGTCCGCGAGACCTTGGGGATCTGCGACCGCGCGTATATCCTCAACGAAGGCGGCGTACTCGCGCAGGGGGCTCCGGACGCGCTGCTGGGCAATCCCGACGTGCGCCGGGTGTACCTCGGCGAGGCCTTCCGCCTGTAGCGCGCATGCCACGGCCGCATGCGACCGTGGCGACGGCCCCGCCCGGCGCCACCGGCGGCCGCCACCCGCCACCGGTCGCGTAATGACGGACATGAAGCCCCGCCTGCAGGCCGCACTCGGCCAACAGCTGGTGATGACCCCGCAGCTGCGGCAGGCGATCCGGCTGCTGCAGCTGTCGATCGCCGAGCTCGACGCCGAACTGGCCGAGGCGGTCGAGAGCAATCCGCTGCTGGACTGGGCCGAGCCCGGAACGCTCGGGCCGCGGATCGACCCTGCGGCGGCCGGCAACGGCCAGTCCGAACCGGCGGCCGCGGGCGCGGACGGACAGGCGCAGCCGGGCCCCGACGCGGAGCTGGCCGCCGGGCCGGACTGGATCGCCGACGACGGCGAACCCTGGTACCCGCGCCTGGGCCCGGTCGACGGCGGCGAGGACGCATCCTCGGAACTGCAGGCCCAGGGCGAGGACCTGCACGACCACCTGCTCTGGCAGCTGCACCTGAGCCCGCTGCCGCCGCGCGACCGCCGGATCGGGGTCGCCCTGGTCGAGGCCATCGACGACGACGGCTACCTGCGCGAGCCGCTGGAGGCGATCGTCGAGACCCTGGCGCCGGACCTGGCGGTGGACGCGGACGAGGTCCAGGCGGTGCTGCGCCAGGTCCAGTCCTTCGACCCGGCCGGCGTCGGCGCCCGCGACCTGGGCGAATGCCTGCGCCTGCAGCTGGCCGCGCTGCCGGAGGACACCCCGGGGCGCGCGCTGGCGCTGGCGATCGCCGACGGCCCGCTGCAGCGCCTGCCGAAGGTCGGCGTCGAGGGCCTGGCCGCCGAACTGGGCTGCAGCCTGGAGCAGGCCGCGGTCGCGGTCGCCCTGCTGCGCGGCCTCGACCCGCGGCCCGGCGCCCAGATCGGCGAACTTCCCACCGATACCTACGTGATCCCCGACGTGGTGGTCTGGCGCCAGAACGGCCTCTGGCGGGTGGCGCTGGCGTCCGGCAGCCGGCCGCCGATCACGATCCACCGCGGTTACGAGGGCATGATCGGCTCGGCCAGCGAGGCCGACGCCAGCTACCTGCGCGGCCGCCTGCAGGAGGCGCGCTGGCTGCTCAAGAGCCTGGAGGCGCGCGGCGAGACCCTGCTCAAGGTGATGCGCTGCCTGCTGCGCCAGCAGTCGGCCTTCCTGGAGTTCGGCGAGCAGGCGCTGCGGCCGCTGACCCTGCGCGAGGTCGCCGCCGAGGTCGGCCTGCACGAGTCGACCATCAGCCGGGCCGTGGCCCGCAAGTACGCGCGCACCCCGCGCGGCACCATCCCGCTGCGCGCCTTCTTCGCCTCGGGCATCGAGACCGGCGGCGGCGGCGAAGCCTCCAGCACCGCGATCCAGGCGATGATCCGGACCCTGATCGAGAACGAGGACCCGCGGCGCCCGCTCTCGGACGCGCGCCTGGCCGAGACCCTGAAGGCCACCGGCGTGCCGGTCGCGCGCCGGACCGTGGCCAAGTACCGCGAGGCCCTGGGCCTGCCCTCCTCGCACCAGCGGGTCCGCATGGGTTGAGTCCCCCGCGGGGCCCGGGCAGGCCCCGCGCCGCCCCCCGCCGGGGGTTCGCCGCGGCCGCCGGGCCCGGGTAAGCTGTCGCTCCCGCCGCGAATCCGGAGCTGCCATGCGCATCGAGACCCACGGCCAGCAGATCGAGGTCACGCCCGCACTCAGGGATTACGTGGAAACCCGCCTGGCGCGGCTGGCCCGCCACTTCGACCACCCCTTCGACGTGCGCGCCCAGCTGTGCCTGGACAAGCCCGACCACCGCGCCGAGGCCACCGTCAACCTCTCCGGGCGCACCCTGCACGCCGACGCCGCGGGCCCGGACATGTACGCGGCGATCGACCTGCTGGCCGACAAGCTCGACCGCCTGCTGCTCAAGCACAAGGAGCGGCTGGTCGACCACCACCGCGGCGAAAGCGTCGCCCGCTCCGGCCAGTTCGGCTGACCTGCGCGATGGCGCTCGCCGAACTGCTGGCCGCGGACCGGATCGTGTTCCTGGTCGACCCCGGCGACCGCAACGCCGTGCTCGACGCCGCCGCCCGCCTGCTCGCCGACGCCTCCCCGGCGCACACCGCCGAGATCGGCGCCAGCCTGCGCGCGCGCGAGAAGCTCGGCAGCACCGCCATCGGTCACGGCATCGCCATCCCGCACGGCCGCACCGAGGCCTTCGACGAGGCCCGCGGCGCCTTCCTGCGGCTGCGCGAGCCGGTCGACTTCGGCGCCAGCGACGGCCAGCCGGTCGACCTGGTGTTCGCGATGGCGGTGCCGCGCCACTTCACCCAGCAGCACCTGCAGCTGCTGTCGGAGCTGGCGCAGCGCTTCGCCGACCCCGCGTTCCGCCAGGCGCTGCGCGGCGCGCGCAGCGTGGACGCGCTGCGCCGGGAGCTGCTCGGCGCGCACGCCGGCGACGACGCGGCGTGAACGCGCAGGTCAGCGCCCGCGAGCTGTTCGACCAGCTGCGCGAACTGCTGGAGCTGCGCTGGGCGGCCGGGGAGCGCGGCGAGGGCCGCATCCTCGAATCGGTGCAGACGGTGGCCCGCCGGCCCTCGCTGGCCGGCTACCTCAACAAGATCTACCCGAACAAGGTCCAGATCCTCGGCAGCGAGGAGCTGGCCTGGCTGGACACGCTCGATTCGCGCCAGCGCTGGGAGACGATCGAGAAGATCATCCAGTTCCGGCCGCTGGCGCTGGTGATCAGCAAGGGCCAGGCCGCGCCGGCGGACCTGGTCGAGGCCGCCAACGAGTCCGACACCCCGCTGTGGACTTCGCCCAGGCGCGGCCACGAACTGCTCAACCACCTGCAGTACCACCTGGCGCGCAGGCTGGCGCCGCGGGTGACGCTGCACGGGGTGTTCATGGAGATCTACTCGATCGGGGTGCTGATCACCGGCGATTCGGGCGCCGGCAAGAGCGAACTGGCGCTGGAACTGATCACCCGCGGCCACCGGCTGGTCGCCGACGACGCGCCGGAATTCACCCAGATCGCGCCGGACGTGCTCGACGGCACCTGCCCGGAGATGCTGCAGGACATGCTCGAGGTCCGCGGCCTGGGCGTGCTCAACATCCGCGAGATGTTCGGCGACACCGCGGTCAAGCGGAACAAGTACCTGCG
>JBKHXI010000154.1:0-10242 GCA_046566095.1 Gammaproteobacteria bacterium
CGGCGCCAGGCGCGGCTGCTGCGGCAGCTCGAACAGGCGCAGCGGCTGGCGCTGCTGGGCCGCTGGCGCCGGCGCACCGACGACGGCACGGTCGAATGGGACGCGCAGTGCGCGCGGATCTTCGGCATTCCCGAAGACCTGCATCCGGTTCCGCTGGCCGAGATCCTGCGCCGGATCCACCCGGACGACGCGCCGGCGCTGCGACGGCGGATGGCGCTCGCCGACCGCGCCCCGCAGAACCTGATGGGAACCCCGTTCGAGTACCGAATCGTCCGCGACGACGACACCGTGCGTTGGGTTCAGACCAGGATCCAGGCCGCCGCAGATGGCGTGCTCACCGGGATCATACAGGACATCACCGCCCAGGTCGCCGACCGCGAGCGCCTGCGCCAGGCCCAGGAGATCGCACGCATCGGCGACTGGGAATGGGACCTGGACAGCGGCGCGATCCGCTGGTCGCGGACCATGTACGACATCTACGGCCTGGATCCGGAGCGGTTCACGCCCGACCGCGATTCGGCCTTCGCGCGCATCCACCCGGACGACCGCCCGCGCATCCAGGAGGTCGCCCGCACCCTGGCCGAGAGCGGCAAGCCCTGCCAGGCCGAATTCCGGATCCTGCGCCCGGACGGCAGCGAGCGCGTGCTCAGCGTGCGCGGCACGCGCGAGACCGCCGCCGACGGGCGCACGGTCGTCCGCAGCGTGCAGCAGGACATCACCGAACTGGCGCATGCCCGGGAGCGCCTGCACGAGGCCGAGCGCCAGTACCGCTTCCTGTTCGAGCACAATCCGGTGCCGATGTGGGTGTTCGACCCGGATACGCTGCGCTTCCTGGCCGTCAACCAGGCGATGCTCGGCCACTACGGCTACGCCCGCGCCGAACTGCTGGCGATGACCATCCTCGACATCCGCCCGGAGGCGGACCGGCAGGCGGTCGCCGGCCGCGCCCGCGACCCTGCGCACAAGCGTGCCCAGGGCGAGGTCTGGACCCACCTGCGACGCGACGGCAGCGCCCGCCGGATGGCGATCTTCACCCGCGACATCGTGTTCGAGGGGCGCCCGGCGCGCCTGGTCGCCGCCCAGGACGTGACCGAGCGCGAACTCAACGAACAGCGCTTCCGGATGGTGGCGCGCGCCACCAGCGACGCGATCTACGACTGGGACATCGACGCCGGCCGGCTGTGGTGGGGCCCGGGCTTCTACGCGGCGTTCGGGCTGGACCCGGCCTTGGTCGAGCCGACCCTGGCCGGCTGGGAGGCGCTGGTGCACCCGGACGACCTGGCGCGGGTGATGGCCGGCCTGGAACGCGCGCTCGACGATCCGCAGACCGAGTCGTGGGAGGCCGAATATCGCTTCCGCCGTGGCGACGACAGCTACGCCGTCGTGGTCGACCGCGGCTACTTCGCTCGCGACCAGGACGGCCGTGCCACCCGCATGGTCGGCGGCATGCTCGACGTCAGCGAGCGGCGCCGCCGCGAGGCCGACCTGCGCCTGCTCAGCCGCGCGGTCGAGGCCGCCAGCAACGGCGTCACCATCGCCGACGCGCGCGCCCCGGACCTGCCCCTGGTCTACGTCAACCGCGCCTTCGAGCAGATGACCGGCTACCGCGCACAGGAGGTGCTCGGCCGCAACTGCCGGTTCCTGCAGGGCGGCGACCGCGAGCAGCACGGCATCGAGGGCGTGCGCCACGCGCTCGAGCGCGGACGCGAGGCGCGGGTACTTCTGCGCAACTACCGCCGCGACGGCAGCATGTTCTGGAACGAGCTGTACGTCGCCCCGGTTCTCGACGACGACGGCCGCCTGACCCATTTCGTCGGCATCCAGACCGACGTGTCCGAGGAGCACCGCTACCAGCAGGAGCTGGCCTACCGCGCCACCCACGACGCGCTCACCGGCCTGCCCAACCGCCAGCTGCTGCACGACCGCCTGCAGCAGGCGATCCTGAACGCCGACCGCTACGGCCGCAAGGCCGCGGCGGTGTTCCTGGACCTGGACGACTTCAAGCTGGTCAACGACAACCTCGACCACGCCGCCGGGGACGAGGCGCTGCGGATCGTGGCCAACCGGCTGCAGGCGCAGGTGCGCGACACCGACACGGTCGGCCGCTTCGGCGGCGACGAGTTCGTGGTGGTGCTCACCGAGCAGGACGACGAGGACGGCGTGGGCCGGGTGATCGCGCGGCTGATGCGCGCGGTGTCGGCGCCGATGGACGTGGGCGGCGCCAGCCACGTGCTCACGCCCAGCGTCGGCTGGGCGCGCTATCCCGACGACGGCGCCGACGCCGACAGCCTGCTCAAGCACGCCGACATGGCCATGTACCAGGCCAAGCGCGCCGGCCGCAACCGCGCCGAACGCTATCGCAGCGACCTCGACGCGCAGGTTTCGCAGCGTGTGCAGCTGCTCGGCCAGCTGCGGCTGGCGCTCGAGCGCCGGGAGTTCCGCCTCGCGTTCCAGCCGCTCTACGACGCCGGCGGCCGGGTGGCGGCGCTGGAGGCGCTGGTGCGCTGGCAGCACCCTGAACGCGGCCTGCTGCTGCCGGGCGAGTTCATCGGGGTGTGCGAGGAAAGCGGTCTGATCATGGAACTGGGCCGGCGCACCCTGCGCGAGGCCGCGCGCCACCACCGCCTGCTGGCCGAGCATGGCTTCGGGCACCTGCGGATCTCGGTCAACGTCTCGGCGATGCAGTTCGGGCCGGCGCTCGAACGCGACGTGGCCGACGCGATGGCGGAGTTCGCGCTGCCGGCCGGCGCGCTGGAGCTGGAGATCACCGAGAGCGTGGTGATGGAGCAGCCGGAAACGGCGATCGAGACCATGCGCCGGATCGCCGGCCTGGGCGTATGCCTGGCGATCGACGACTTCGGCACCGGCTACTCCAGCTTGGCCTACCTCAAGCGGCTGCCGCTGGACCGGCTCAAGATCGACCGCTCGTTCGTGCGCGACCTGCCGCACGACCGCGAGGCGGCCTCGATCTGCGGCGCGATCGTGCAGCTGGCGCAGTCGCTGGAACTGGCCACGGTGGCCGAGGGCGTGGAAACCGCCGAACAGCTGCAGTGGCTGCGCGACCACGGCTGCGACGAGGTCCAGGGCTACCTGCTGGCGCGGCCGGCGCCGTTCGAGGACATCCTGGCCCTGCTCGGGGGCGGCGGCGGCGCGGCCACGTAAGCGGCCACGTAAACTGGGCGGATGGATGTTTCGCATTTGCTCGACGGCCTCAACCCGGCCCAGCGCGAGGCCGTGTCGGCGCCGCCGGGGCACTACCTGGTGCTGGCCGGCGCCGGCTCCGGCAAGACCCGGGTTCTGACCCACCGCATCGCCTGGCTGCACGAGGTCCACGGGGTGCCGATGCACGGGATCCTCGCGGTCACCTTCACCAACAAGGCCGCCGGCGAGATGCGCGCGCGCGCGGCCGCGCAGCTGCGTGGCGACACCCGCGGAACCTGGATCGGCACCTTCCACGGCCTGGCGCACCGGCTGCTGCGGATGCACTGGCAGGAAGCCGGGCTGCCGGAGGGCTTCCAGATCCTCGACAGCGACGACCAGCTGCGCATGGTCAAGCGCGTGGTCCAGCAGCTGGAACTGGACGACGCGCGCTTCCCGCCGCGGCAGATCGCCTGGTGGATCAACGCGCAGAAGGACGAGGGCCGGCGCGCGCAGCACGTGCAGGCCGGCGACGACTTGTTCGGCGACACCATGCGCCGCGCCTACGCCGCCTACCAGGAGCGCTGCGAGCGCGCCGGCCTGGTCGACTTCGCCGAGCTGCTGCTGCGCGCGCACGAGCTGCTGCGCGACAACGCCGCGCTGCTGGCGCACTACCGGCACCGCTTCGGTGAGATCCTGGTCGACGAGTTCCAGGACACCAACGCGATCCAGTACGGCTTCGTCCGGCTGCTGGCCGGCGACACTGGCCACGTGTTCGTGGTCGGCGACGACGACCAGGCGATCTACGGCTGGCGCGGTGCCAAGGTCGAGAACGTGCAGGCCTTCCTGCGCGACTTCCGCGGCCCCGACGGCGGCCCCGCCACCACCCTGCGGCTGGAGCAGAACTACCGTTCCAGCAGCACCATCCTCGATGCCGCCAACGCGGTGATCGCGCACAACCCGGACCGGCTCGGCAAGCGGCTGTGGACCGACGCCGGCGAGGGCGAGGCGATCGACCTGTACGCGGCCTACGACGAGATCGACGAGGCCCGCTACGCGGTGCAGCGGATCGCGCAGTGGGTGGCCGGCGGCGGCAGCCACCGCGAGGTCGCGATCCTGTACCGCAGCAACGCCCAGTCGCGCGCGTTCGAGGAGGCGCTGCTGGCCGGACAGGTCCCGTACCGGGTCTACGGCGGCGTGCGCTTCTTCGAGCGCGCCGAGGTCAAGGACACCCTGGCCTACCTGCGGCTGGTGGCCAACCGCTTTGATGACGCCGCGTTCGAGCGCGCGGTCAACACCCCGGTGCGCGGCATCGGCGGGCGGACGTTGGACGCGGTGCGCCAGCGCGCGCGCGGCGACGCGGTGTCGCTGTGGGAGGCGGCGCGGCGCGAGGCCGCGGGCACCGGACTCGCGGCGCGCGCGCGCAACGCGTTGGCCGGGTTCCTTTCATTGATCGACGCGCTGGCGTCCGAAACCGCGGAGCTGCCGCTGCCGGAGAAGATCGACCACGTGCTGGCGCGTTCGGGCCTGCGCGACCACTACGCCGCCGACAGCCGCGGCCGCGCCGACTCCGAATCGCGCACCGAGAACCTCGACGAACTGGTTTCGGTCGCCTCGCGCTTCAGCCGCGCAGAGGAGGACGAGGAGGCGGCGGCGCTGACCGAACTGGTCGCGTTCCTGGCCTACGCCGCGCTGGAGGCCGGCGAGGGCCAGGCCCAGGCCGGCGAGGACGGGGTCCAGCTGATGACCCTGCACAGCGCCAAGGGCCTGGAGTTCCCGCTGGTGCTGCTGGCGGGGCTCGAGGAAGGCCTGTTCCCGAGCGGGCGTTCGCTGGAGGAGGCCGGGCGGCTGGAGGAGGAACGGCGGCTGGCCTATGTCGGCATCACCCGCGCCCGCCAGCAGCTGGTGCTCAGCTACGCCGAGAGCCGGCGCCTGCACGGGCAGGACCACTACGGAGTGCCGTCGCGGTTCCTGCGCGAGATCCCCGCGAACCTGCTGCGCGAAGTGCGGCCGAAGCCGAAGGCCGCGGCGGCGGCGTGGCCGGCGCGGCGCGGCGGCGCCGGGCGCGGCCATGCGCCGCTCGAAGGGCCCGGCCTGCGGCTGGGCCAGAACGTGCGCCACCCCAGCTTCGGCGCCGGCGTGGTCACCGACGTGGAGGGCAGCGGCGCCCACGCCCGGGTCCAGGTCAATTTCGACGAGGCCGGCAGCAAGTGGCTGGTACTGGCCTACGCCAACCTGCAACCTGCCTGAGCACACATCACCCTGTCGTCCCGAGCGCAGCCTGTCGTCCCAAGCGCAGCGAGGAACCTGCTTTTCGCTTTCCTTCGAACCCGGTGGAAAGCAGGTCCCTCGCTGCGCTCGGGACGACAGGGATCGATTCCACCCGACAGCTCCAGGCGGAGGCGAGGCTCACTTGCGGTGCCAGTCGCCGTCCTCGCCCTTCTCGTATTGCTGCTTGACCGCGGACCAGGCGACCTTGTGCGCGGTTTCCTCGCGGGAGGCGTCGTCGCGGCGGTCGTCCGCGTCCTTGTACTGCTGCCAGGCGTTGTTGAAGGCTTCCTTGTAGATGTCCTGCGCATGCCCGGGCAGGTGCTCGCGCACCGATTCGGGCAGGTCGCTGCGGCGCTGGTAGGGCATGGCCTGTGCTCCGGACGGGCGGCCGATGCTGCCGCAACGGCCGTGGGCCCGGCGCGAACGCGCGCGGCCGGCGAACGCGCGGCCGGCGGGAACAGGCCGGAATGGGCGGACAGGGCGCCGGGGCCTGGCGCCGCCGACGCCGCGGCCGGCGGCGCAAACCGCGGCGGTCAGTCCTCGCCGACCAGGCCGCAGCGGTCAGGCCGCGCCGGTCAGGCCGCGCCGGTGCAGAGCCGGGCGATCAGGACCAGGGATCAGGACCAGGACTGGGTCGGGGTGGTCGCGGCGCTGACCCCGGTATCGCTGCCCAGCAGTTCGTTCCAGGAGCGCTCCAGCCCGTTGCGACGGCCCTTCTCCACCAGCTTCAGCCCCTCGGGCGAGATGGTCAGGGTGTAGGCCTGGTCGCCGATCTGGACTTCGCGGCGCAGCGGCTTGTCGAGCTTGGTCATGGTCAGGGTCCTTTCTGTGACGGGTGTGCTGGGGCGGGATCCGGAGGCGGGGATCCCGCGGGGTGGTTCCGCGCCGAGGATAGCCGGAAGCGGCCGGGAATGCGCCCCGCGCCAGGTCGTTTCGTTATGTTCGGCCATCTTCCTGGATAATGCAGGCATCCTGCCTGCATCTCCGGCTTCTTACGGTCGCCTCAGTGGCGCTCGCGCAGGAACCGCGCCATCGAGGGGCCGCCCTCGGGGGCGGCCGGGGCGAACTCGGCGGCGACGTCGACGAAGCCGCGCATCACCGCGATCTCGCGCGGGCTGCGGTTGAGCGCGTCGCGCAGGTCCGGGTCGGCGCCGGCGCGCAACAGCCCCTGCACCACCCGCAGCAGCCCGTGCAACGCCGCCAGGTGCAGCGGCCCGAAGCCACGCTGGTCGCGCGCTTCCAGCGACACCTCCTCGTCGAGCAGGCGGCCGATGCCGGCCAGCAGCACGTCCTCGTCGCAGGCGGTGCCGGGCTCGGCGCGCGCGCCCAGCAGCAGCAGCAGCGGGGTCGCGCCGCCGGCGGCCGGCCGGTCGGGCTCGGCGCCGGCCAGCAGCAGGGTGTCGAGCAGGGCCACCAGCCGCGGGCGCTCGCGCGCGGTGAAGCCGTACAGCGCCGCGCAGTGCAGCGGGGTCAGGCCCTGGGCGTCGCAGGCGTGGACGTCGGCGCCGGCGGTCAGCAGCCGCGCGACCAGGTCCGGCAGGCCCAGCGCGGCCGCCAGCATCAGCACCGTGACCTCGCCCGGCAGGCGCTGCTCGAGCGCGGCCCCGGCCGCCAGCAGCCGGTCGACGATCTCGACCTGGCGCATGCTCACCGCCGCCGACAGCGCGGTGGCGCCGGTGTTGGCCGCGCGCTGCGGGTCGGCGCCGCGCGCCAGCAGCAGGTCGACCACCGCGCGGTGGCCGCCGCCGGCCGCGCGCAGCAGCGCGGTGCAGCCCTGCTCGTCGGTGCCGTCGACCGGCATGCCCAGCTCCAGCAGCCGGCGCACCGCGTCGGCGTCGCCGACGATCGCCGCGGCCGGAAGGTCCGACGGCCGCAGCGGCCGCCGCGGCAGGGTCCAGCCGCGCCAGTCCAGCCAGTCGGCCAGGTCGCGGCGACCGGCCGACAGGGCCACGCCGAGCGGGGTCTGGCCGTCGGCGGCGCGCTGCGCCGGGTCGGCGCCGGCGGCGATCAGCGCGCGCAGCGCGGCGGTGCGGCCGAGCGCGGCGGCCAGGTGCAGCGGGCTCATGCCGTGGCTGTCGCGCGCGTCCAGCGCCACCCCCTGCGCCACCAGCCGCTCCTGCAGCCGCAGCCAGCCCAGGCGCACCGCCAGCGCCAGCGGCGGGTCGCCCTCGGGCGAGGGCGCGAACGGGTCGGCGCCGCGCTCGAGCAGGTCCAGGGCCATGCCCTCGAAGGCGCGCGCGGCCTGGTCGCCGGCCACGCAGGCGGCCAGGAACCGCGCCAGGCCGCCGGCGCCGGCCGGCGACAGGCCGCGTTGCAGTAGCAGCTGCAGCGCCGGCGCGGCCTGCGGCCCGCGCGCCAGCAGGCGGAACATCGGGGTGTCGCCGTTGCCGTCGCGCAGCTCCGGCGCGGCGCCCTGGTCGAGCAGCCAGGCGATGCGCGACGGGTCGGCGGGCCCCTCCTCCTCCAGCAGCAGCGCGCCGAGTTCGGAGGGGGCCAGCAGCCGCGCCAGCGAGGCCAGGTCCTCGTACCGGCCGGCGCGCAGGCCCTCGCGCAGCAGCGCGGACGGGGCGTGGTCGGCGCCGGCGCGGGCCTGGCCGCGGTCGTCGGCCACCGCACTGGGCAGCGGGTAGTCCGGGTCCAGCGCGCCGACCAGGGTCCAGCGGCCGGCCTCGGCGGCCAGGTCGGTGGCCGAACGGCCGTCGGCGCCCGGCCGCGCCGGGTCCAGGCCGAATTCGAGCAGGCGCTGGACCAGGGCCGGCGAGGGCGCGTCGGCGATGCAGGCCAGCGCGAGCGCGTCGCGGCCCTGGGCATCGACCGCATCCACCTGCGGCCGCGCCGGCAGCATCCGCTCCAGCGCCGCCAGCTGGCCGCCGCGCGCGGCCTCCAGCCACGGGGTCCGGCCGTCCGCGTCGCGGGCATGCACGTCGGCGCCGGCGGCCAGCAGCACCGCCACGATCTCGGCATGGCCGGCGAACGCCGCCTCGTGCAGGGCGGTGCGGTCGCCGGCGTCGCGGGCGTCGACCCGGGCCTTGTGCTTGAGCAGCAGCTGCACCCCGGCGACGTCGTCCTCCTCGGTGCCGGCCGCGGCCAGCAGCGCGGGGGCCGCGCCGGCCAGCTGCGGGCTGGCGCCGCGTTCGAGCAGGAACCGCGCCAGCCGCCAGTTGCCGGCGGCGCAGGCCATGCCGAGCGGGGTCACGCCGTCGCGGTTGGCCACGTCCAGTTCGGCGCCGGCGTCGCGCAGCAGCGCGGCCACGCCCGGGTCGGAACTGCGCGCGGCGTGGTGCAGCGGGGTGTTGCCGTCGGCGTCGGTGGCGCGCGGGTCGGCGCCGTTGGCCAGCAGGGTCATCACCGCCTCGGGCCGGCCGTGCCAGCTGTCGCGGGTCGCCGCCAGCAGCGGGGTGAGCCCGCCGTGCGCGGCGTTGACGTCGACCCCGTGCGCGATCAGCGCGCGCAGCAGGCGCAGGTCCGGCAGCACCGCGGCCAGCACCGGCAGGCTGCGCTGATCGCGCGCCTGCGGCGGCGGCAGGGCGTGGGCGTCGGCGCCGGCGTCCAGCAAGGACAGCGCGCGGTCGACGCGGCCGGCGCGGGCGGCGGCGTGCAGGGCGGCGTCCAGTTCCGCGGGCAAGGCGCCCACGGCGTCGGCGTCGGGGCCGGCCGCGTCGGCGGCGTCCCCGGCTGCGGCGTCCAGGTCGTAGACCGGCAGCGGCAGCGCGGGGGCCGGGGTCAGCCGCTGCAGCGCCCGGTGCAGGGGCAGGCCGAGCAGGGCCAGCGCCGCCGCCAGCCCCCAGCGTCCGGCCGGCGCCAGCAGCCCGGGCCAGGCCGCCAGCAGGGTCGCCGCCAGCGGCAGGGCCAGCAGCACGGCCGCGGCCAGGCCGCGCCAGGCGGAGGGATCCTGCGCGGACAGCGCCTGCCAGTGCCGCGACACCGGGCCGCCCTCGCGTTCGAGCCCGTGCCACAGCGGCCAGCCGCGCCACAGCCCGACCAGGGCCAGCCCCGCACCCAGGCTCAGGCCGAGCGCCGCGCCGAGGCTGCCGCCCTGGCGCAGGGCGGCCAGCGGCCAGGCCACCAGCAGCGCGACCAGCGCCAGCCCGGCCAGCCAGGCCAGCGCCAGCGCCCCCAGGTCCCGGGCCCAGCCCGGCGCGGGCCGGCGCCCGCCCCACCAGGCCGCCGCCAGCGCGAAGGCCGGCTGCGCCAGCCAGCCGCCGGCCAGCGCCCACGCGCCACCGGGCGCCAGCAGCGCCGACAGGCCGGCGCCGGCCAGCGCCGCCGCCGCGATCGCGCGCCAGGGCCGCCGCTCAGCCATCGACGCTCCGCGCGTCGCGCGCGGCCAGCTGCCGGGGAACGCCGTGCAGCGCCAGCCGTGCGCGCAGCGCGTCCGGCAGGCGCGCGAAGTCGTCGCGCGCGGCCAGGTACAGGCAGGTGGCGGCCTTCTTCAGGCTCTTGTGGACGAAGGCTTGCATGGCGGCCGGCGTGCGCGGATGCGCACGATTGTGGGGGAAAACGCGCGCCGGCGGGAATCGGGCCGGGACGATCCGATGCGCGCGGCCGGCGTCAGTGATAGCCGGCGTCGGCGGCGACCTTGCCGCGGAACACCGAGTACGACCACCAGGTGTAGCCGAGGATCGCCGGCAGCAGGATCACCAGCCCGACCAGCACGAACCCCTGCGAGGACGGCGGCGCGGCGGCCTCCCACAGGGTCAGCGACGGCGGCACGATGTACGGCCACAGCCCCAGTACCAGCCCGGCGAAGCCCAGCGCGAAGAAGCTCAGGGTCAGCAGGAACGGCATCGCGTCGCGGCCGGTACGCATCGCCGCGCGCCACAGCCAGAAGGC
>JBKHXI010000155.1:0-2667 GCA_046566095.1 Gammaproteobacteria bacterium
GCCGGCACGAAGACGAGCGGCGCAGTCACGTCGTTGATCCACAGGCTGCAGGTCGCGGCGTCGGTCGCGCCGATGTCGTCGGTCACGGTGAGGGTGAGGGTGAGGCTGCCCATCTGCTGGTAGCCGAGGCTGGGTGCGTTGAAACTGATCGATGGCGTGTCCAGCGCGCCGATGCCGAGGTTCGGCAGGCCGGCCGCCTGGCTCCAGCTGTAGGCGACGATGCTGCCGTCGCTGTCGAAGGAGCCGCTGCCGTCCAGTTCGACCTGGCCGCCCTCGTCGACGATGAACACGCCTCCGGCCGGGCACGCCAGCGATGCGACCGGCGGGTCGTTGGTCCAGAGGATATTGACCGACTGGTCGGCGGTGCCGGTCAGGGTGCCGTCGGACACGGTGAGCCGGAACGTGAGCACGGCCCCGGTGGCCACGGGAGTGTTGGGTGCGACGAAGCTGACGATCGAGCCTTGCGGATCGACATTGCTCAGTGTGACCGCCGGGCTGCCCGGGCCGATGCCCGTCTGCGCCCAGCTGTAGGTCAGCGTGGTCCCGGGATCGATGTCGTAGGACGCGCTGCCATCGAGGGTGACCACCTCGCCCTCCTGGGCGGACCCGGGGCTGGCGCTGGCCACGGCGGTCGGCGGGGCGTTGGTCACCACGTCGGTGACGTTGATATCGGTGGTCGCGACCCCGGGGTTGCCGGTGGAACAGCGGACGGTCAGCTGGAACCGCAGCATCGTCGCCCCGACCGAGGGCGCGGTGAAGGTCGGATTGATGACAGTCGCGCTGGGCGACAACGTGACGGCGGGGCCGGCGGTCTGCACCCAGGAAAAGATGGCCCCGGTCTTGTTGGTGACGCCCTTGAGCTGCACCGTGGTCGGAAAGCCCGGGATGGACTCCGGGACCGTCTGCGCGGCCGGGTCGATCGACACCTGCGGGGTGCCGGTGCATGTTTGCGCCTGCACCTGCGCTGGAAGAAGCGCAAACATCATGCAGGTGAAGATGGCCAAGCCGGCGCGGGCGCCCGCGAGCGAACCTTTCATGAGGAGTCCCCTGTAGGACCGGTGCAGTGCGCCGGTTCGCGAACGCTAGTGGGGCCCACGGGCCGGCGTCATCACCCAGGTGGGGTAGAACGCACGGGCGGCAGCGGATGTCCGGCCAGGCGGCTGCCCACCAGCGCCACCAGGCCGGCCTGGCTGTGGGTGCCGGTTTTGGCCATGGCGGCCTTCAACTGGGTGCGGACCGTATGCACCGATCTCCGGGCCTGCGCGGCGACCCCGGCGACCGATCCGGTCGCATACAGGCGCAGCGCGGTCTCCGCCTCCCCCCGGGTCAGGCCGAAATCGTGGCAAAGCCTGGGAAGCACGAGGTCCGCCGGTGGGAGCGGCGCCACCTCGACCAGCGCAAGGCGGTTCACGGGGAGGTCGCGACTGGCGCCGAAGTCGAGCGTCTCGACCCACAATGTCAGGAGTGGCCCCGCGCCGTCGGCTGGCAGGTTGCATTCCTGGCGATGGCCGGGGGTGTACTGCAGGGCGCGGCGCAGCATGGCGTCCAGCCGTGTGGTGGCCTCCGGGGTTGCCCCGATCAGGCGGTCGCCCTCCAGCGAGAGCCGACCGCCGGCGGCAAGCACGCGGCGGGCGGTCGCATTCGCATGCCAGATCCGCACCCGAACGCCCGCGGTCGCCAGCAGCAACGCATTGGGCAGCGCGTCCAACGCCGCCGCCAGGCCGCGCGCCTGGGCGATCCAGCGCAGCTGCGCCGGGCGCTGCTCGCGCTCGTGCCGCCGGTCGAGGACCGCGCCGGTACCGTCTCCGCCCACTGCACCTCCTGATACGATCGACAGGTCGCGCGATTCCGCGACCGGGATGCATGCTCCCGGGGAAGAAAGCCGATGGAGCCCTTGTTGGTCCCTAACGGGGTACGCAGTTTCCGTGCCAACCCGGTCGTCACGCGCCGGGCGCGGCCCGGCATCGGCAGCATGGCCGCTGCGGTCGCCCTCCGACGGAGGGTGCGCAGGTGGGGCCCTTGCTAAAGTCCGCCCATGAAGGAGGATGGCGGCATGAATGCGGTCCTGAACGAAGAAGGTGGAGAGGCCCGGCCCGATGGTGACGCAGTCGACGAACGCATCGTCGCCGCGCTGCTGGACAAGGGCCGGCTCAAGGAGGCCGACCTGGCCCGCGCGCGGCGCCTGCAGGAGGAGACCGGGGGCAGCCTGCTGACCCTGCTGGGGCGGCTCGGGCTGGTGTCCGAGCGCGACCATGCCGAGACCGTGGCCGCGGTGCTGGACCTGCCGCTGGCCAGCGCCAAGGACGCGCCGGAACTGCCGCCGGAGAACGCGGCGCTGTCGCCCAAGTTCATGAAGCAGTTCCACGTGGTGGCGGTGGCCGAGGGCGAGGGCTTCGTCGAGGTGCTGGCCGCCGACCCGCAGGACCCCTACGTGATGGACGCGGTGCGCCTGGCCACCGGCCGCGAGCCGCGGCCGAAGGTGGCGCTGCGCTCGGAGATCGACGACCTGGTCGAGCGCTGGTACGGCTCCGGCCGCAGCGCCATGGGCGCGATCGTGGAGACCGCCGAGGGCGAGGGCGGCGACCTGGACGACGTCGAGCACCTGCGCGACCTGGCCTCGGAGGCGCCGGTGATCCGGCTGGTGAACCTGGTGATCCAGCGGGCGGT
>JBKHXI010000156.1:0-15375 GCA_046566095.1 Gammaproteobacteria bacterium
TCCCGCAGCGGCAGACGGGGCAGGGCGTGCTCATGGCTTGCGGCGCATGCTCTCCGATGATGTCGTCCCGGCCCCCCCGTCGTCCCGAGCGCAGCGAGGGACCTGCTTTTCCCTGCACTGAACTGCGCTCGAAACGCTGGTCCCTCGCTGCGCTCGGGACGACCTTCCGGGGGCTAGCGCCCCCGGAAGGTCGGCTTGCGGCGCTCCAGGAAGGCCGCCGTGCCTTCGCGCATGTCCTCGGTGGAGAACACCAGTCCGAACTGCGCCGATTCGTATTCCAGGCCCTCGTGCATCGCGCATTCGCCGCCGACCGCGATGCAGTCCAGGATCGCGCGCAGCGCCAGCGGCGCCGCGCCGGCGAGCTGGTCGGCGAGCCGGAAGGTCTCGGTCTCCAGCGCGTCGGCGGCGACCACGCGGTTGACGATGCCCAGCTGCAGCGCGCGCTCCGCGTCCACCGGCGCGCCGGTCAGGCACAGCTCGAGGGTGGCCGCGCGCCCGGCCAGGCGCAGCAGGCGTTGGGTGCCGCCGAAGCCGGGCACCAGGCCGAGGTTGATCTCCGGCTGGCCCAGCTTCGCCGTGTCCGCGGCGATCCGCAGGTGGCAGGCCATCGCCAGTTCCAGGCCGCCGCCCAGGGCGAAGCCGTTGACCATGGCGATCACCGGCTTGGGGAAGGTCTCGATCCGGCGCATCAGCCGCTGCCCGCGCAGCGAGAAATCGCGGCCCTGCACCGGCGAGAGCGTGCTCATCTGGGCGATGTCGGCGCCGGCGACGAAGGCCTTGGGGCCGGCGCCGGTGAGCACCACGCAGCGCACCGTCTCGTCCTCGGCGGCGGCGTCGAATGCCGCGTGCAGGCCGGCGAGGGTGGCTGCGTCCAGTGCGTTCAGCTTGTCGGGGCGGTCGACCGTGAGCACGCGGACCGCCTCGCGGTCGCGGATGGCCACGGGGGCGGCGTCGGGTTGCGCGTTGCGGCGGTCTGCGGACATGTGAAGGCTGCGGTAACGGCGGGAGACAAGGGCGTGGAACTCTGCCCCAAGGCGCCTGTCAGAGCAGGGCGTCAGTGGAGATTAAGCCATTGGCCGGCTATCCTAACGCGTCCTTCATGGCCCTCCCGGGCCGGGACGCGATGATGCGGCGGCCGAGGCCGTCCGACACCCCACCGGAGGTTTCTGAATGAAGTTGCGTTTGCTCGCTGCCGCCGTCGCGGCGCTCACCCTGTCCGCCGGTATCGCCGTCGCCCAGGACACCACGTCGGAAAAGGGCAAGCTGAGCTACGCGCTCGGCTACGACCTGGGCCGCGGTTCCGTCGACAGCGGCGAGGCCCTCGACATCAACACCATCATCAAGGGCTTGCAGGACGGCTTCGCCAAGCGCGATCCGGCCGTACCGGTCGACGACCTGCGCACCGCGGTGCAGAACATGCAGCAGCGCCAGGCGGCCCGAGCCAAGGCCAACTGGGACAAGGCCGCGACCGAGAACGCCACGCGCAGCAACCAGTTCATCGCCCAGTACCGCGGTGGCACCGGCGTGCGCACCCTGCCGGGCGGCGCGCTCTACAAGGTCATGCAGACCGGCAACGGCGCCAAGCCCAATGCCAACAGCACGGTGCAGCTGCAGGTCCTGGGTCCGTTCCCGTTCGGCCAGCGGCCGCAGCAGGCGCCGGCCCCGCAGTCCACCTCGATGAAGATCAGCGAGGTCGAACTGCCGGCCATGCGTGAGGTCCTGACCAACATGAACGCCGGTTCCAAGTGGGAAGTGGTGCTGCCGGCCGACAAGGCCTACGGCGCCGACCCGCGCTCGGGCTTCCCGCCGAACGTGGCGGTGCAGTTCGAGATCCAGCTGATGTCCGTGCAGTAAGCTGCGGCGGATGTGCGCGACGGCGCCGGCCACGTGCCGGCGTCGTCGTTTCGGGGCCGCGATCGACAGCGTCCGCGCGCCGGACGCCGCCGCCCACCCTTTCCGTCCCGGGGACAGATTGCTTCCGATGGATGCCTCCTTCCGCGCCGTCCTGAGCCCCTGCATCGGCGTGTGCACGCTGGGCGACGACGGCCTGTGCCACGGCTGCCTGCGCAGCGGCGCCGAGATCGCGCGCTGGATGCAGATGGGCGACGACGAGCGCCTGCGGCTGATGGAGCAGGTGCTGCCGGAGCGCGAGTCGCGGCGCCGGTGAGCGCCCGCCCGCCCGGCGCGGCCGCCGGCGCGCGACCGGATTCCGGCCGGGCCGCGGCCCGGTCGCGGGCCCCGGACCTGCCGGCGCTGGCGCGGGCCCTGCATCCGCTGCATGCGCCGCCGCTCGCGCCGCCCTGGAACCTGCCGGCGCTCGCCGACCTGCTGCCGGAGCCGGAACGGCTGCGGCCGGCCGCGGTCCTGGTCGGGCTGCTGCCGCGCGAGGGCGGCCGGCGCGTGCTGTTCACCGTCCGCAACCCGGACATGCGCCTGCACCCGGGACAGGTGAGCTTTCCCGGCGGCCGGATCGACCCCGACGACGCCGGCGCGGTCGCCGCGGCCCTGCGCGAGGCGGGCGAGGAGATCGGGCTCGACCCCGCGCAGGCCACGCCGCTGGGCTTCCTGGACCCGCTGGCCACGGTGACCGGCTTCCGCATCACCCCGGTGGTGGCCAGCCTCGACCCGGGGTTCGTGCCGCGGCCGTGCCCCGGCGAGGTCGCCGGGGTGTTCGAGGTGGCGCTGGCCTGGCTGCTGGATCCGGCCAACCTGCGGCCGCGCCGGCTGCGGCTGGAAGGGCGCGCCCGCGAGGTGCTGGAGGTCGCGCCGGCGCCGGGCGCGGACACGGCAGCGCCGCGGATCTGGGGCGCGACCGCCTCGGTGCTGCAGAACCTGGGCGAGCGCCTGCGCCGCGGCGCCTGAGCCGCGGCGCAGGCGGGCTTCACGCCGCCCGCGCGCCGGCGCACTAGCATGGCCTGCGCGGGTCGCTGGCATCCACGGAGGCGTGGCATGGCGGGCTGGAACACCCTGGTGCAGGCCGAGACCCTGGCGATCGCGCTCGGCCGCCCGGACCTGGCGATCGTCGACTGCCGCTACGTCCTGGCCAATGCCGGCGCGGGCGAGAACATGTACCTGCAGGCGCACCTGCCCGGCGCGGTCTACGCGCACCTGGACCGCGACCTGTCCGACCACCGCAAGACCGGCCAGGGCCGGCACCCGTGGCCGGAGGCGGCCGACTTCACCGCGCGGCTGGGCGCCTGGGGGATCTCGCCGCGGCACCAGGTGGTGGCCTACGACGGCGACAACGGTTCCTTCGCCGCGCGCCTGTGGTTCCTGCTGCGCGCCCTGGGCCACGAGAAGGTCGCGGTGCTGGACGGCGGCTGGGCGCGCTGGACCGCGCTGGGCCTGCCGCACGAGACCCGGGTGCCGGCGCCGCCGCCCGCGCGCTACGAGGGCGCGTTCGACCGTTCGCGGCTGCTCGACGCCGACCAGGTGCAGGCGCATCTGGAAGCCGGCGGCCTGCTGCTGGACGCGCGCGCGCCGGAGCGGTTCCGCGGCGACGAGGAGCCGATCGACCGCGTCGCAGGGCACGTCCCCGGCGCGATCAGCCGGCCGTTCGCGCAGAACCTGGCGGGCGACCGCTTCAAGCCGCCGATGCAGCTGGCCGACGAGTTCCGGGCCCTGCTCGATGGCCGCAGCCCCGAGCGGGTGGTGGCGATGTGCGGATCCGGGGTGACCGCCTGCCACCACCTGCTGGCGATGGAGCGCGCCGGGCTGCGCGGCGGCAAGCTCTACACCGGCTCCTGGAGCGGCTGGATCAGCGACCCGGCGCGTCCGGTGGCGACCGGCGCCTGAGCGCGGCATCCCGGCACCGAGCGCGCGCCCGCACGGGCGCTACGCGGTGGAAGGTGCGGCGGGTTCCAGCAGCACCAGGTCGGCGTCGGCCTCGACGAATTCGCCTTCGCCCGCGCGCACCTCGGCGACGGTGCCGGCGCGCGGGGCCCTGAGCGCCAGTTCCATCTTCATCGCCTCCAGCACCAGCAGTTCCTGTCCGGCCTCGACCCGGTCCCCGGGCGCGGCCCGGACCACCACCACCCGGCCGGGCATCGGCGCGCGCACGCGGTCGCCGGCGCTGGCGGCGGCGCCGTCCTGGCGGCGGTAGACCGCGACCGCCTGCAGGCGCAGGCGCCGGCGGCCGTCGTGCACCAGCACCCGCGCCGCATCCGCATGCGCCCGCAGCCGCAGCGCCTGCCCGTCGATCCGCGCCTGCAGCACGCCCGCCTCCAGCCGCGCCGCTTCCACCTCCACCGCGGCGCCATCGAACTCGATGCGGTAGCGGCCGCCGCTGCCGTGCGCGACCAGGGTCAGCTCGCGGTCCTCGTGCAGGAAGGCCAGCGGGCGCGCCCCGGCATGGCCCAGCCGCCAGCCGTCGGCCAGCGCCCAGGGCGAGCCGGGATCGGCCGAGGCCGCGGCGTGCGCGGCGGTGTCGGCCTCTTCGTGCAACAGGCGCGCGACCGCGGCGGCCAGCACCAGCGCGCGCGGCGGCGCTTCCCCGGCGGGCAGGAATTCCTCGAGGCGGCGGTCCAGGTAGCCGGTGTCGATGCTGCCGTCGACCACCCCCGGATGCCGCACCAGCCGTTCCAGGAAGGCGATGTTCGACTTCGGGCCCTCGATCTCGCAGCCGGCCAGCGCCTCGCGCATCCGCGCCAGCGCGCGCGGGCGGTCGGCGTCGTGGACGATCAGCTTGGCGATCATCGGGTCGTAGTGGATGGTGACGGTGTCGCCCTCGACCACGCCCGAGTCGACCCGCACCTGCGGCGAGGCCTGCGGCAGGCGCAGCCGCTCGAGCCGGCCGGAGCCGGGCAGGAAGCCGGCGGCCGGGTCCTCGGCATACAGCCGCACCTCGATCGCGTGGCCGTGCCGGCGCACCTGGTCCTGGGCCAGCGGCAGCGGCTCGCCGGCGGCCACCCGCAGCTGCCATTCGACCAGGTCCTGGCCGGTCACCATCTCGGTCACCGGATGCTCGACCTGCAGCCGGGTGTTGATCTCCATGAAGAAGAAGTCGCCGGGACTGCCGTCCTCGCGGCCCTCGACGATGAACTCGACGGTGCCGGCGTTGACGTAGTCGATCGCGCGTGCGGCCTCGACCGCGGCCGCGCCCATCGCCGCGCGCAGCTCCGGCCCCACGGCGGGTGAGGGCGACTCCTCCAGCACCTTCTGGTAGCGGCGCTGCGCCGAGCATTCGCGCTCGCCCAGGTGGATCAGGTTGCCGTGCGCGTCGCCGAACACCTGCAGCTCGATGTGCCGCGGACGGGTGACGTAGCGCTCCAGCAGCACCCGGTCGCGGCCGAACGCGCTCGCGGCCTCGCGCCGGCAGCTCTCCAGCGCCGCGCCGAACTCGTCCAGCGCGCGCACCACGCGCATGCCCTTGCCGCCGCCGCCGTGCGCGGCCTTGATCATCAGCGGGAAGCCGATCCGCGCGGCCTCGCGCGCCAGCAGCTCTGGCGACTGGTCGGCGCCGTTGTAGCCGGGCACCACCGGCACCCCGGCGGCCTGCATCAGCTCCTTGGCGCCGGCCTTGCTGCCCATGCGCCGCATCGAGGCCGGCTTCGGCCCGACGAAGACGATGCCGGCGGCCTCGACCGCCTCGGCGAAGTCGGCGTTCTCGCTCAGGAATCCGTAGCCGGGGTGGATCGCCTGCGCGCCGCTGCACTTGGCCACCTCCAGGATCGCGTCGCCGCGCAGGTAGCTGTCCTGCGGGCGCGGGCCGCCGATCGGGTGCGCCTCGTCGGCCAGGCGCACGTGCAGGGCGTCGGCGTCGGCCTCGGAGAACACCGCCACGGTGCGGATGCCGAGGCGGCGGGCGGTGCGGATCACGCGGCAGGCGATCTCGCCGCGGTTGGCAATCAGGAGGGTGTCGAACATCAGTCGGCGGTCCAGTCCGGCTTGCGCTTGTCGAGGAATGCGGTGAGTCCTTCCTGGCCCTCGGGCGAGACCCGCAGGCGTGCGATCAGGTCGGCGTTGTCGGCATCCATGCGGTCGCGGTCGCCGCCGGCGGCCACGCGCCGCACCAGCGCCTTGGCCTGCGCGGCGGCGCGCGGGCCGGCCTGGAGCAGCAGGTCGACCTGGCGCTGCACGGCGCTGTCCAGGGCGGTGGCGTTGGCGACTTCGTGCAGCAGGCCGATCCTGCGCGCCTCGTCCGCACCGAACACCTCGGCGGTGGCGAACAGCCGCCGCGCCTGGCGCGCGCCGATGGCCGCGACCACGTAGGGCGAGATGACCGCCGGCAGCAGCCCGAGCCGGCTCTCGGTCAGCCCGAACTTCGCGTCGTGCGCGCCGATGGCGATGTCGCAGCACGCCACCAGCCCGACGCCGCCGCCGAAGGCCGCGCCGTGCACGCGGGCGATGGTCGGCTTCGGCAGCTCGTCGAGGGTGCGCATCAGGCCGGCCAGGGCGAGCGCGTCGGCGCGGTTTTCCGCCTCCGAGGCCCGGGCCATGCCGCGCATCCAGTTGAGGTCGGCGCCCGCGGAGAACGAGGGGCCCGCGCCCTCCAGCACCACCACCCGCACCGCGTCGTCGCCGGCCAGCTCCTCCAGGCGCGCGCTCAGCGCCGCGACCAGCCCGGCATCGAAGGCGTTGTGCAGCCCGGGCCGGTTCAGCCGCAGGCGCGCGACGGCGCCGTCGTGTTGCAGCAGCAGGGAATCACCCATCGCGTCGCAGGCCCTCGTCCGTGGCCCGCCATCATAGCCGCAGGGTCCGCATCGCCCCACCCGCCACGAACTGCGCCTTCCCCCGCGTGCGGGGGAGGGGGGTTCGATACGCAGGATTTCCACGACTGCCGGATCCCGTGCGCGAGCCGGCGCCCACGAACTGCTCCTTCCCCCGCTTGCGGGGGGTGAGGAAGATCCGCTTGCGCGGCACTGCCGCGCGGATCTTCCGAACGCCCGGCGCTATGCGCCGGGCCGGACAGGCTGGGATGGGGGCGACGGGGCGGCAGTGGCTTCGGTGGAGTATGCGGGTCGAGTGGGTCGTGTCGACGCGCCACTCGGCCTGTTGCGGGTTGCCAAATGCGACCGGCTCCGGCCTGCCCCCACCCCAACCCTCCCCCGCAAGCGGGGGAGGGGGTAATTCCTGCTTGGGAGGCGGCTATTCCGGGAAGGAGCTATTTCGGGCCCGGGAGCAAGGATCCCTCGCTCAGTGCCGCCCGCGGCGGCGGGCCTTGGCGCCGATGGCTTCGACCGCTTCGACCGAGACGCTGAAGCTGCGCGATTCGCCGGGGAACAGCGCGCCCACGCCGACCACGCGGCGCTCGAGCTCCTCGCCGCGCTCGTTGCGGATCGCCACGACCATCGTGTACTCGTAGGCGCCGGCCTCGGGCGCCTGGATGGTGCCTTCCACCTGCAGCGGCGAGAACCGGGCCGCGGCGGCGCCCTCGGCCGCCGCGGCGGAATCGAAGCGCAGATGTCCGCGACAGGCCGGGCAGACCGCGGCGCTGTCGAGGATGGTCGCCTTGCAGTGCGGGCACTGGCGGGTGGCGCCCGCGCTGCCCGGGCGGGCGTCGCTCATGCGGCCGAGCCGTTCTCCCGGGCCTTGCCGGACTTGGCGTCGTCCCAGCCGAACTCGACCTGGCCACGCATGCGCGCGCCCGAGGCCACGGTCAGCGCGCCGGCCTTGAGGTCGCCGGACAGCACGCCGCCGGACAGCAGCTCGACCTGCCTGGCGGACTCGACGTTGCCCTCCAGCTCGCCGGCGATCACCACCTTCTCGGCGCGCACGCCGCCGGTGACCTTGGCGCCGGGCTCGATGGTCAGGTTGCCCTGGACGTTGACGTCGCCCTTGAACTTGCCGGCGATGCGCACGTGGCCGGCGCCGTCGATCTTGCCCTCGATGGTCAGGTCGGCGGCGATCAGCGATTCCTTGAGCTCGGCCTGGGCGCGGCCGGCGGCCGGGGAGGTCGCGGGCGCCGGGGCGGGGGCGCGGTCGATCGCCGGCTCGGCTTCGTTGCGCGCGGCGGCTTCGTTGCCGAAGGGCGCGGGGGCGGCGCCGGGCTTGGCGGCGGGGACGGGATCTTTCCAGAGTGCCATGGCGGTGTCCTGTGCGTGCGGTTGTACGTGCGGGTTGGAGCAGGGGAAGCCGAGGCTAGCACCGCTTCACGCGGCATTGACGGGCCCGCTTCAGCTTCCAGACAGGTGGCGGGCGGCGATCTGTGCGCGCGGTCGCGGTTTGACGGCCGGTCACATCCGGAACACGCCGAAGCGCGGGCGTGCGTCGATCGGGGCGTTCAGGGAAGCCGACAGGCCCAGGCCCAGCACCCGGCGGGTGTCGGCCGGATCGATGATGCCGTCGTCCCACAGCCGCGCGGTGGCGTACCAGGGGCTGCCCTGGGATTCGTACTGGTCGCGGATCGGGGCCTTGAAGGCCTCCTCGTCCTCCGCGCTCCAGTCCTGGCCGCGTGCCTCCAGGCCGTCGCGCTTGACCGTGGCCAGCACGCTGGCCGCCTGCTCGCCGCCCATCACGCTGATCCGCGCGTTCGGCCACATCCACAGGAAGCGGCCGCCGTAGGCGCGCCCGCACATCGCGTAGTTGCCGGCGCCGAACGAGCCGCCGATGACCACGGTGAACTTCGGCACGTGCGAGCAGGCCACCGCGGTGACCATCTTCGCCCCGTCCTTGGCGATGCCGGCGTTCTCGTACTTGCGGCCGACCATGAAGCCGGTGATGTTCTGCAGGAACACCAGCGGGATCCCGCGCTGGTTGCACAGCTCGATGAAGTGCGCGCCCTTGAGCGCGGACTCGGAAAAGAGGATGCCGTTGTTGGCGACGATGCCGACCGGGTAGCCGTGCAGGTGGGCGAAGCCGGTGACCAGGGTCTTGCCGTAGCGCGCCTTGAACTCCTGCAGCTCGCTGCCGTCGACGATGCGCGCGATCACTTCGCGGATGTCGAACGGCCGGCGGGTGTCCTTCGGCACGATGCCGTACAGCTCCTCGGCCGGGTACAGCGGCTCGCGCGGCTCGCGGGTGGCGACCGGCAGGACCTTGCGGCGGTTGAAGCCGGCGACGATGTCGCGCGCGATCTGCAGTGCGTGGCGGTCGTCCTCGGCGAAATGGTCGGCCACGCCCGAGACGGACGTGTGCACGTCGGCCCCGCCCAGCGCCTCGGCGTCGACCACCTCGCCGGTCGCGGCCTTCACCAGCGGCGGGCCGCCGAGGAAGATCGTGCCCTGTTCCCTGACGATGACGCTCTCGTCGCACATCGCCGGCACGTAGGCGCCGCCGGCGGTGCAGCTGCCCATCACCACCGCCACCTGCGGGATGTTCTCTGCGCTCATCCGTGCCTGGTTGTAGAAGATCCGGCCGAAGTGCTCTCTGTCGGGGAACACCTCGTCCTGCAGCGGCAGGAACGCGCCGCCCGAGTCGACCAGGTAGATGCACGGCAGCCGGTTCTCGCGCGCGATCTCCTGCGCGCGCAGGTGCTTCTTGACCGTCATCGGGAAGTAGGTGCCGCCCTTGACCGTGGCGTCGTTGGCCACGACCACCACTTCCTGCCCCAGCACCCGGCCGATGCCGCAGACCATCCCGGCCGCGGGGGCGGCGCCGTCGTACATGTCCTCGGCCGCCAGCGGGGCGATTTCCAGGAACGGCGAGCCCGGGTCGAGCAGGGCGGCGATGCGGTCGCGGGCCAGCAGCTTGCCGCGTTCGACGTGCTTCTCGCGGGCCTTCTCGCCGCCGCCCTCGGCCGCGCGCGCCAGCCTGCGGTCGAGTTCCTCGACCAGCGAGCGGTGGTAGGCCGCGTTGTCGCGGAATTCCTGCGAGCGCGGATCCAGTTGCGAATCGATAACGGGCATCGGTCACGGCATCGGCGGCGAACGCGGCATCAAAGCACAAAGCGCGCACCCCGGCCAACCGCCCGCGCCCGCCACCTCCCGCAGGCGCGCCCCTTGGGCGCGATGCCCGTGCTTGTCGGTGTGCGGGGCAAGCCATCGCGGGCAAGGCCCGCTCCTACGGCGCAGGTAAGCCCGCGCCCATGGCCCCATGACCCGTAGGAGCGCCCCTTGGGCGCGATGACCGCGCCCTGTCGGTGGACGGGGCAAGCCGATCGCGGGCAAGGGGCGCTCCTACGGGGCGATGCGGGCCAAAGAGGTAGGCCCGCCGAAGCGGGCCTACCGTACTGCGTACTGCGATCGAAGCGCTGGGGTCAGTCGCGGACTTCTGCGGCGGCTTCGGCCTCGGCTTCGGCCTGCTCGCGGCGCATCTTCTCGGCGACGGTCTCGGCGCCCGAGGCGATGCTCTCGGCGGCGCCGGCCTTGCCTTCCTCGTAGGCGCGCTGGACCGGGTCGGCGGCGGCGTCGACCGCGGCGGCGGCGGCACCGGCGGCGGCGGCGGTTCCGGCAACGGCGGCCTCGCCGGCCGACTGCGCGGCGGCACCGGCCTGCTCGGCCGCGATCTCCGCCTGCGCGGCGGCCTCGTTGGCCTCCTGCTCGGCGGTCGGCGAGTTGCAGGCGGCCAGGGCGAAGGCGCTGGCGGCCAGGATGATCGAAAGCTTGGTGTTCATGGTTGCTCCTGTGTGTCGGCAGTCAATTGCGTCGTGCCGGAACGCTGCCGGCGCCGCGAATGATTCCGCCCCGTCCTGTAAAGCGATGTGAAGACGTTCCATGCCGCGGCCTTGCCCGGGCCACAGCACCGCGCCCGCAGCCGGGCATCCATCCCGATCCGGTTCCCGTGCACGATCCCTCGGTGGCAGGAACTGCGTCAGCTGCGACCCCGGAATGCTCGACCCGCGCGGTGGTCGCAGCTGACGCAGCTCCCTGCAGGGCAAGGTGGGCGGACGCGTGTCGGCCGTCTCCAGAAAGACGAATGCCGCCGGCAAGCCGGCGGCATTCGTGACCGGTGGACCCGAAGGCCCCGGACTTGCGTCGGGCTTATTCGCCCTCGGCAGCCTGGTCGGCGGCCTCTTCGGCCTGCTCGGCGGCGTCTTCCAGGTCCGCGGCGGCGTCCGGCAGGCCGGCAGCGGCGGCGTCGGCGGCGGCGTCGGCAGCCATGGCGGCGGCGTCGGCGGCGGCCTGGGCCTCGTTGGTGCCGGCCATGTCGGCGTTGGCCTGGGCCTCGGCAGCGGCGTCGGCGGCGTCAGCGGCCGACTCGTTGGCGCGGTCCTGGTTCGAGCAGGCGGCCAGGGCGAAGCCCAGGGCCACGGCAAGCAGAGCCTTGTTGATGGTCATGATCAGATGTCCTCGTCGATTGGTATGGCAACGCGCGGATGCGCGCCGGCAACATGATGACAAGGCGCATCCGGCTGTCAAGCGCCGCCGCGTTGGTTTTTCGTAAAACCCCGGAAATTCCTCAGCCGGGGGCCGGGATTGTCCGGGAAATGTGAGGGCGCCGTCCGTCGGCTGGCGCTTGACACGGGCTCAGGGGATCTCTACCGCGATCGCGGTCGCCTCGCCGCCGCCGATGCACAGCGAGGCCACGCCGCGCCGGCCGCCGCGGGCCTTGAGCGCATGCAGCAGGGTCACCAGCAGGCGCGCGCCGCTGGCGCCGATCGGGTGGCCGAGGGCGACCGCGCCGCCGTTGACGTTGAGCCGCTCGTGCGGGATGCCCAGGTCCTGCATCGGCGCCATCGCCACGCAGGAGAAGGCCTCGTTGACCTCGAACAGGTCGACGTCCTCGACCTTCCAGCCGGCCTTGTCGAGCACCTTGCGCAGCGCGTCCACCGGCGCGGTGGTGAACCACTCCGGGTCCTGCGAATGGGTGGAATGGGCGACGATCCGCGCCAGCGGCTGCAGACCGCGCGTCTTCGCCTCGTCGGCCGACATCACCACCAGCGCCGCGGCGCCGTCGGAGATCTTGGACGAGGAGGCCGCGGTCAGCACGCCTTCCTTGCCGAAGGCCGGGCGCAGGCCCGGGATCTTGGCGGTGTCGATCCGGCCCGGTTCCTCGTCGGTGTCGACCACGGTCTCGCCCTTGCGGCCCTTGACCGTGACCGGGACGATCTCGTCCTTGAACGAGCCGTCCGAGACCGCGCGCTGCGCGCGCTTGACGCTCTCCTCGGAGAAGGCGTCGAGCGCGGCGCGGTCGAACGCGTACTTGCTGCAGGCCATGTCGCCGAACACGCCCATCGCCTTGCCGTCGTAGGGATTGGTCAGGCCGTCCCAGGCCATGTGGTCGAGGAACTCGGCGCTGCCGTAGCGGATGCCGGTGCGCGCGCCGTTGACCAGGTGCGGGGCGTTGGTCATCGACTCCATGCCGCCGGCGACCACCACGCGGGCCGAACCGGCCTTGACCAGGTCGTGCGCCAGCATCACCGCCTTCATGCCCGAACCGCAGACCTTGTTGATGGTGGTGCAGCCGGCCGAGGTCGGGATGCCCGCGGCGATCGCCGCCTGCCGCGCCGGCGCCTGGCCCAGGCCCGCGGGCAGCACGCAGCCCATCAGCACCTCGTCGACCTGGTCGGGCGCGACCCCGGCATGCGCGAGCGCGCCGGTGATCGCGGCCGCGCCGAGGGTGGGGGTCGGCACGCCGGTGAACTGGCCGAGGAAAGAACCGATGGCGGTGCGCTTGCCGCCGACGATGACGATGTCGGACATGGGGGACTCCAGTGCGGTGCGGGCCGGCCGGTGCCGGAACCCTCCGATTATGGCCCCGCGTGCTGCAGCGCCGCAAACCGGGTCCGCGCCTCAAGGGAGCATGTGCCCCCCTGCCCGTAGGAGCGCCCCTTGGGCGCGAAAGCCGCGCCGGCATCGCGCCCAAGGGGTGCTCCTACGGATTCGGGCAGGCCTGGCTCAGGTGCGGTCTTCGAACAGCTCGCGGCCGATCAGCATGCGCCGGATCTCGTTGGTGCCGGCGCCGATGGCGTAGAGCTTGGCGTCGCGCAGGATGCGGCCGGCCGGATATTCGTTGATGTAGCCGTTGCCGCCCAGCGCCTGGATCGCCTCCAGCGCGACCTCCACCGCGGCGTCGGAGGCGTGCAGCAGGCAGCTGGCCGGGTCGATCCGCGACTGGTGGCCGGCGTCGTAGTCGCGCGCGACCTGGTAGGCGAAGGCGCGCGCGGACTGCAGCGCGGTGTACATGTCGGCGATCTTGGCCTGCATGATCCCGAAGCTGCCGATCGGGGCGTCGAATTGCCGGCGCTCGCGCACATAGGGCAGGACGATGTCCATCGCCGCCTGCATCAGCCCGAGCGGGCCGCCGGTCAGCACCAGGCGCTCGGTGTTGAGGCCGGACATCAGTACGCGGACGCCCTGGTTCACCTCGCCCAGCACGTTCTCGGCCGGGATCTCGCAGTCCTCGAACACCAGCTCGCAGGTGTTGGAGCCGCGCATGCCGAGCTTGTCGAGCTTCTGTGCGGTCGAATAGCCCTTCATCCCCTTCTCGACGATGAAGGCGGTGATCGAGCGGCTGCCGGCGTCCTTCGGCGCGGTGCGCATGTACACGATCAGCACGTCGGCCTCGGGGCCGTTGGTGATCCACATCTTGTTGCCGTTGGCGATCCAGGTACCGTCCCGCAACTCGGCGCGGCAGGCCATCGAACCGACCACGTCGGAGCCGGCGCCCGGTTCGCTCATCGCCAGCGCGCCCTTGAACTCGCCGCTGCACAGCTTCGGCAGGTACTTGCGGCGCTGTTCGTCGGTGCCGTTGGCGTACAGGTTCTGCACGCACAGATTGGAGTGGGCGCCGTAGGACAGGCCGACCGAGCCGGAAGCGCGCGAGATTTCCTCCATCGCCACCACGTGCGCCAGGTAGCCCATCTCCGAACCGCCGAACTCGCCGGGCACGGTCAGGCCCAGCAGGCCCATTTCGCCGAGCTTGGGCCACAGCTCCTGGGGGAAGGCGTTGGCCTCGTCGATCTCCCCCGCCCGCGGCGCGATCTCGGCCTGGGCGAACCGGTGCACGGCCTCGCGCAGGGCATCGATGTCGTCGCCGAGGGGGAAGGTGCGCATGCGGTCTCCGGTCGTGTTCGATGCCGCGCGTCGGCGCGGACAGACCGGCTATTTTGCCTCAATGCGCGCCGGGAGGCGTGGTGGCGGGCCGGCGGCGATCGGCGGGAACGTGGATTTTCCTGGTGTCGCGGCATCGCGCCCAAGGGGCGCTCCTACGAAATGCCGCCCCGTAGGAGCGCCCCTTGGGCGCGATGGCTTTCCCCGCACAGCGACAACACCCGCAGCGCCAGCCCCCGGAAACGACGACGGGGGCCGTGGGCCCCGTCGCTGGTGTTCCGCAGGAGCAGGCCTTGCCCGCGACGGCCTTCCCCGCACATCGATAACCCCTCGCCACCATCGGCCGGTAACGACGACGGGGCCACCCGGCCCCGTCGAAGGTGACGCTGGCAGTGCGCTCAGTGCCCGCGGATGCGGCCCTGGAAGCGCGGGGCGGCGCGGCCCAGCGGCAGCTTGAGCTTGCCGATGGTCTCGATCCGTTCCTCGGCCAGGCGGTCGGCGGCCTTGTAGGTCGGGATGCCGTCGCGCTCGGCGATCTCGAAGATGCGGCCGAGGTTGTGGTAGATCGTGCGCATCATCCGCATCGCCCGCTCGCGGTTGTAGCCGTCGATCTCCAGGGACACGTTCATCACGCCGCCCGCGTTGACCGCGTAGTCCGGCGCGTAGAGGATGCCGCGCTTCTCGACCTCGTCGCCGATCGCGTTGTTGGCCAGCTGGTTGTTGGCCGCGCCGCAGATCACCTTGGCCTTGAGGCGGGGCAGGGTGTCCTCGTTGACGGTGCCGCCCAGGGCGCAGGGCGAATACACGTCGGCCGGCACGTCGTAGATCTCGTCCAGGCCGACCGCTTCGGCGCCGTATTCGTTCACCGCGCGCTCGACCAGCGACTTGTTGATGTCGGTGACGTAGATCTTGGCGCCGCGCTCCTTGAGCAGCTTCACGAACTCCATGCCGACGTGGCCCAGGCCCTGCACCGCGTAGGCGTACTTGCCCACTTCCTCGTCGCCGAACTTCTTGTTGAGCGAGGCCATCAGGCCCTGCAGCGTGCCGTAGGCGGTGAACGGCGAGGGATCGCCCGAGCCGCCGTGGACCTGGTGCACGCCGGTGACGTACTCGGTCTCCCGGTACACGTACTCCATGTCGTTGACGTCGATGCCCACGTCCTCGGCGGTGATGTAGCGCCCGCCCAGCGATTCGACGAAGTGGCCGAAGGCGCGGAACAGCGCCTCGGACTTGTCGGTGGCCGGATCGCCGATGATTACCGCCTTGCCGCCGCCGATGTTCAGGCCGGCCACCGCGTTCTTGTAGGTCATGCCCCGCGACAGCCGCAGCACGTCGTTGAGCGCCTCGGCCTCGGTCTTGTACGGCCACATCCGGGTGCCGCCCAGGGCCGGGCCCAGCACCGTGTTGTGGATCGCGATGATGGCCTTCAGGCCCGCGTCCTTGTTGTGGCAGAACACGACCTGCTCGTGGCCGTAGGTATCCAGGTGCTCGAAAATCATCGGGA
>JBKHXI010000157.1:0-24992 GCA_046566095.1 Gammaproteobacteria bacterium
GGATGTCGAACACGTTCTCGTCCTTGCCGCCGTCCGGCGCGGTCTCCTTCTTCTTGCTGTTGCCGTGCAGGTCGAGCAGGTAGATCTCGTCGAAGCCGCGCATCAGGCTCTCGCGCATGCCGCGGAAGGTGGGATTGTCGAGATAGCCGTGGTTGGTGACGAAGCCCAGCACGCCATGGCCGGTCTGCTCGATCCGCCACTGGGCGAAACGGATGAACTTCACGTAGTCGTCGTTGAGCCACTTGGGATTTCGCTCGCCCAGCGGCTTGCCGTCGACCTCGAAGTAGTTCTCGGTGTCGCGCTTGTTGAGGCTGTCGTGGCCGCGCAGCAGACCGGCGATCCATTCCCCGGTATTGGCCGAATGCCCCGAATACGGCGGATTGCCCAGGACCACCATCACCGGCGCATCGCGCTTGATGTTGGAGGCCGCGCGCGACTCCTCGGCCAGCCACTGGGTAAACAATGGCAGGCCGGTCAGCTCATGCGCCTCCTCCAGCGAGTTGGTCAGGAACACGCCCAGGCGCTCGTCGCTGCGGAAGTCGTAGCCGCTCTGCTCCAGCTCCAGGCCAAGCTTCATGTGCGCGACCGCGTACGGCGCCATCAGCAGCTCGAAGCCGAACAGGCGCGGCAGCAGGTGCTCGGCGACGTAGCCGGGCCAGGCGCCGGCGTTGCCGTCAAAGTGCTCGCGGATCTTCTGGATCACCGCGTACAGGAAGGTGCCGGTGCCGGTGGCCGGGTCGAGGATCTGCAGGCGGTGGGTCTCGTAGGTTTCCTCGCCCTTGCCCTTGGCCTTGGGGCGCTTGAGCCTGATCTTCCTGGCGTGCGCCAGGCCTTCCTTCATGCCAAAGTCGTGCCGGAGGATGGCGTCGATGCTGCGCACGATCCAGCCGACCACGGGCTCGGGCGTGTAGTACACGCCGCGCGCCTCGCGCATCTTCGGGTCGTAGGCGGCCAGGAAGGTCTCGTAGAAATGCACCACCGGGTCTTCCTGCCGGGTGCGGCGGCCGAAGTCAGCGAGGATCGCGTTCATGTCAGCGCGGGCCAGCAGCACCGCCAGCTGGTCCACGGCCCAAGCGATGCGCTCGTCGAGGTTGGGCCCGGCGATGGTGCCGAACAGCCGGCGCAGAAAAGGGTTGGTCTTCGGCAGCGCGGACGCCGCGGTCTGGCGGGTGAATCCGACAGCCGGGGAGTTGCAGCGCGCCGCGAAAAGGCCGTAACACAGGGTCTGCGCGTACATGTCTGCGAACTGCTCAGTGGTCAACGACTCGATCAGCACCCGCCTGAACGCCTCGCGCTGACCATGCAGCTCCCCGCTATCTCCCTCGGCACGGAAGGTCTGGATGATCAGGTCGCGGATCAGGCGCGCCATGCCGGCCATGCGGGTGGCAAGGTCATGCGGAGTCGACTTGAGCGGGATGTCGGCCAGCAAGAACTGCTGCAGCAGCTGCGAAACCTCGGCAGCGGCCTCGGCGTTCCAGCGGATGCGGCCGTTCGCGCCCGGCCGCGGTAGGTGTGCACTGAGCCGCAGCTGACCGTCGAGATACCAGCGAAACGACAGGTAGTCGGTGAGGATGAGGTTAGCTAGCGATTCGCGGTAGCGCAGGAGCTGCTCGGTCTTCTCGACCTTTGCCAAGTCGACCCCAACGTCCTTCGCCTCGACGTGGCCCAGCGGCACGGTCCCGCGGACCACGATGAAGTCCGGGGCGCCGCAAGCGATCTGACGTGGCTCGTTGATGGCGTCAACGCCGGCGCCGCCCAGCGCCTCCAGCAGTACCTCCAGCGCGGGGCGATGGGTGTGCTCGCTGGCCTGCCCAGTTGCCATTGCCCGCTCGACTGCCGCTATATAAGTCCTTATAGGCTCGTCATTAGCAGACATGGAGGTCTTCCCTGCGGCGACCCCCAAAGGGTACGACATCGACCCGTTCGAGGTACTGTGAGGAGCTAAAACGGGCCGAGGAGTCGCTACTTCTTGCCGGCGGGAATCTGTGGCTTCGGCGGCGACTCCGGCTTAGAGGGTGAAGACCCCTGCTTGAATACGTTGCGTCCCGCTTTCCCATCCCGGATCCCCATCTCCACGATCTTCTTGCGCTGCTCGGATGTCAGTGCCACGGCGGGCCTCCTCTTGTCCGGATTTCACGCCAGAGGCGGAAGCCGCGCCAGCCGCATGGGCCTAGGGCTGCCGCTTTGGGGCACGAGAGCCACGGCCGGGCGATGCGGGCCGCAGGCGCGTCACTTTGCTCCGGAGGCTTGCTGCCTCCGGTGACGGGTTCTCCGCATACACCGGCACTTCCCCGTCCAGGCGGCGCGCTGTCAGGGGATGCAGTGCTTCCAAGTTGCCCGGAAGCCGGTAGCGGGTGGGTCGCTCCATGATGCCGCTAGCCTTGCCGGCCGCCTTCATCGGCGACCGGAAGCGGGGGCGGCATCACCAGCGGCGGTTCGTCCACGTCCAGTCGGTTCCCGGCCTCCGTGGCCAACCGCAGCATCTCCTGCAGTTGCTCGGGCGTCAGCTTGCTCGGTGTCGATTCCTGCGGCATGGCGCCTGCCCTCCACCAGTGGTGGTAACTAATCCGTGGAGCCGGCGCTAGGCGCTCAAGCCTTGCCGCTCCTCCTGGCGGATCCTACGGCATTCGGCGCCCACATCGTCCAGCGCCTCGATCAGCCTGTCGTAGTCCCTGACATACGTGCCCACCTTGATGCCATAAGTTACCTGGAAGTGCGGTCCGGACGTCACCGGGAGGGGCTTGAGCGTGTCAGGGTCCTCCTCGCACACAAGCCAATACCGGCTGCGACCAGCACTACGAAGGCGAAGCCGGGATCGCGCAAGAACTCAAGCTGGAAGCCCACGATGCTGATCGCCCCGAGGCTATACAGGCGCCAAAGGGCCCACGCTATGGCCCCAACGCAGACGAGTGCAGGGAGCACCCCCGAGGGCGCCCATCATGTCGGCGATCTCGCCCTCTCGGGTCGGCGAGTCGAAGTCCGCGTTCACGAGGGACTGCGTGTTGGCGATGGTCGCCTGCCGGGCCGCTTCCTGCTGGGTGGCCTCTTGCGAGGCTCGATTGCTACTTCCGCCCCTGCCCCGTCTTTACAGGGGACCCATGGCGCTAGCTTGGCACTTAGTTGTCAGGTAGCGACGGAATATCCGCTCCCGCGGCGCCCACCGACAGAGGCCCCGAGCGTCCGGAACTCCGAGTCGATTTTCGTTACGCTTTAGGGGCAATGAGACAGGGGGTACCATGAAAGGATTTCGCATCGCCGGTCTGGTCACAGCACTGAGCGCGCTTGGAGTGGAAGCGGCCGCCCAAGGCTTGACGCCGGCTGAGGTGTTCCGTACCGCTTCGCCATCGGTTGTCGTCGTCCATGGAACCGGCGGCTCAGAAGACATGCAGGGCAGTGGCGTGGTCTTCCAACCCGGGGGCGTAGTTAGCAATTGCCACGTCATCGAGAAGGCAGTTCGAATCGAAGTCCACTGGAATGGCCAGGAACATGAAGCTGTTCTTCGCCACGCGGACGCTGACCGGGACTTGTGCTCACTGTCTGTGCCGACACTTCGGGCGCCGGCTGCACGCTTAGGATCGCCAGGCAGCTTGGACATAGGGTCCAAGGTCTACGCAATTGGCGCTCCACGAGGCCTCTCTCTGACCTTGTCCGATGGGATCCTTTCCGGAAAGAGAGGCGAAATCCTCCAGATCACGGCTCCCATATCGCCCGGCTCAAGTGGTGGCGGGGTTTTCGACCAGGCCGGAAGGCTCGTTGGCATCACGACCCTGTATCTACGCGACAGCCAGCAGCTCAATTTCGCCATGCCAATCGATTGGGTTGTCGCGCTGCCCCAACGTCACGTACCCACGAAGCCGCAGCCTAGCGCAGCCGAAAAAGCTGCCTTGGATGCGCTGGTGGAATGGGACCAGCGGATGCGCCGCGTCGACCCCGCATATACGGCACGTCGTCCAGAGCTTGACCGAAAGGTTGGGACCATCAGGCAGTCTCTCCCGCCGTCCCAGTGGATAAGAGCCACTGAGCGCGCCTATGCCGACATCAGCGAAAGAGAAAGAGCGACCGTGGCCCAGGTGTACCGCTGCCTTGCGGGAGGCGTTCGCCAGTACAGTTCGACTTTTCTTCCTGAGTCTGGCTGCGTCGTCATTTCACCACCAATGCCCTCGCAACCACCGCAAGACGATCGCCGATGGTTTCTGCTCAGTCGCGAAGATGGGAAGACTCTGGAGATTGATAGAGAAACGGTGGAACGAAGCGGCGGAATCGCTAGTGCTTGGATTCGCCAGACAACAGCCGCTGGGACCATGACGTTCATGCGGTTTTCCTTCCACTGTTCCACTAGGCGAGTCAGGCTCACCGATTCCGCGGTCCGCGCTAGCAGCGGAAACGTGACAGCAGCCGATGAGTATCCCGTCCGCTGGCAAGCCGTGATTCCGGACTCAATTGGGGAAGGTGTCTACAACTATCTGTGCTCCGCGGGCGGCTAGTGTAGAGATCGCAGCACCCGAGCCAACAATCTCAACTGTTGCCGCGTCCCGCCCTTCCAAGCGTTCCGGCTCGAAGTCAGTTTGCCGTCAGCCGTCTTGGGCCCCGTGGACTTCTCCCACGGTCTCCATGTGCGGATCGCCTCTGCCTGGCGCGCCCGTCGCGCTTGCGTCCACCCCTTCGCCATGACCTTCCTCCAATAGTTCGATTGGCGTGTTCCGTATTGTTTCCGTGCGCGCGGGCTCGGCTTGTCCGTTATTCACCTGCTGGTTGTGAGCGATGTTTGCCTGCTTCACGAACGTGGCGTTCGGCGGATTCTTGATCTTCGACAGGGACTCCATCGTGGCCCGGCACTGGGACTGCGCCTTGAGCCCCAGCCGCATGTACGTCTCCATCGCCTCCGGATACTCCCCCATGTTGTTGGCTGCCCGCCGCGTGCACTCTAGGAAGATGCTGTTCAGCACGCTCGCCTGTGCAACCAGAAGCGTATCGGCTAGCCCCGTGTCCCCCGCCTTGGACGCTTTGATCAATCGCTGCAGGGCAAAGGTGTTCTCAGTGAGGCTGTAATCTTCGAAGGTGAAGCGGCTCATCGCACCCAGGATCGAAGCGTTGCCAACGATGCCGGACGAAGACAGCTCAGCGACCACCTGATGATGTGTTCGATGATCGTCCGGAACGTCGATATTTCTGCGTGGATCTACCTCGGTCGCGCTTGGGCTGGGCGCCGCCAGAGCAGCAGCCTTTTGTCGTTTCGCCGGCCGTTCCTTCTTGATCCTACGCGGGGCCTTGCCCCCCTTTTTGGACTCGGTCACATCGCACCTCCTGAGCCGGGCATCCCCCAGTCCTGGAACACAGCTTCCGGCCACCTGGCGAGGATGTCTCGCGTGAGTTGGCTCCGGCTCACTCCGGGCGGGCCAATGGTCGTCGCCCAGGCGTTCGGACCGTGACTTGGGAGTCGCCAACGGATTACTGCGCGCGCTTTCGCGTCCCGTAGCAGGGGCAGGACTTCGGGCTTGCATCGCCG
This sequence comes from Gammaproteobacteria bacterium, assembly GCA_046566095.1. Lineage (GTDB taxonomy): Bacteria > Pseudomonadota > Gammaproteobacteria > Xanthomonadales > Xanthomonadaceae > CAMPJU01. Next base: position 5,507 of record JBKHXI010000157.1, read on the forward strand.
CAACCGCTCCAGCAGGTCGGGCGGTGGTGGGTGTGGGGCTCGAAGCCGGAGACGATCACCATGCCGTTCGACGTGGACTTGGTGCTGCTCCAGCTCGTGCAGCAGGTCGCGCGCCGTGCTCACTCCTCCGCCTCCCACACCTCTGGCGGAGTAAGTCCGTCACCTTGGGTATTGGCGGTCTTACGGTCTTGCTCGCCCTGAAACCCGCATTGCGGCTTGTTTTCCGTAAGACCGCCAAATCTTGTATTGGGGTTGGCTGCCTTACCGTTGGCGGTCTTACCAGGCAACCGCCACCGCCAATGTCCCTTTCCGCAGTTGCCCTCAGTGACGCGCTCGGCAATGACGCCAATCTCCGACTTCGCACGCTCGACCGTCCGCCAGGTGAGCCCCGCTCCAGTGGCCTCGGCCCTGAGTACCTTCACCGGGACTTCACCGCCAGCCAGCATGTCCTGCAGCCACTCGGCGGCCTCGCCGCGGGGTGAGTCCCCGACCGGCTCGAACTCGCCCAGCAGTTCGCGCGCGGTGCCCTCCAGCGGCGCGCCCCAGGCGATCCGGCTGGCCTCGATGCCCGCAGTCTCGACCAGTTCTAATCCGTAGCCGTAGCCGCCGCCGTCCGGACCGATGTTCGATTTGGCTCGTGCCATCAGCCGTCCGTCGCCCCCGTTCGCGGTGACCAGGACAATGCGCGCCAGCGCCCCGAATGCGACCGATCCGGTCACCCGCTCCAGCGGGTCTCGACCGGCCGTGCCCTTGGAAAAGTGCGACACGCCAAGGACCGCGCATCCCAGGCGGTGGCCTAGGTTGACCATCGGTTGCAGCGCGCGCCGGACCTCGGTGTTCTTGTGTGAGTCGCCGGTTACGGCCGACACCACCGGATCGGCAATCAGCAACGCCACGTCGCCGATGCGGGCGGCTTCGTACTCCAGCGCCGCCAGGTCGGTGGCTGGATCGAACGCGCGGCGCCCGCCGCGCTCGGGGGTGTCGCCGACGATGAAGATCCGGTCGCAGTCTGCGCCGGCAGCGCCCAAGCGCGGGACCAGCGTATCGGCGGCGTCATCCTCGCCCGACCACAGCAGCACGTTCCCCGCCGACGCCATCGTGCCGTCAGGCCACCTCGCCCCCCGGCTCACTATGGCGGCCAGCGCCAGGGCAATGGTCGTCTTTCCCGTGCCCGGTGCGCCGGCGAGGATGTGCAGCTTCCCGCGCGCCAGCCAGCCACGCCACAGCCAATCGATTGGCCGCGGACAAATCGCTGATGCAGGGGTCAGCGTGACGGCCGGCAGGTCGGCGTCGCGCAGTCGCGCCAGATCCATCTCGGCCCGCTTGGCCAGCGAAACGGCGCTCATGTCCTCGCATCCGGCCGCCAGGACGCCGCTTCAACAAGGACCGCGGCAGCGGCATCGATTCGTTCGACTGCTTGTGCGAGACGCGCGTCATCTTCCTCATCCAACACTTGCCAGCCTGACAACTGCCGGGCCGCGATCTTGGCGATGGTTGCCTCCCTGGCCAGCGTAGCCAGTGCGGCAGTCCAGCCCGCCTCGCGAATTGCGCGCCGCGCCCGCAGCTGTTCCTCCGGCGACTGCGGCCAGTGTTGTGGCGGCATCACGTCCGCCCAGGTGAGCCCCGCGCTCTGCAGGACCTCGTCGGCCCGGCACCCGCCGAAGCAGTGCAGCAGCAGCCGGTCGTCTGCCATCGCGATGGACAGCTTCCGGGAGCGCCCACCGCAGGACGGGCAGCGCGCGCGCCAGCCACCCCCGGACGGGGCGACCCCCTCCAACCGCGACAGCAGCACGTCCGGCGACGCCGAGTCCGCGTGGTATCGGGCGCGAGTCTCAATGCCCATCCTGGCGGCCCTCCTCGCGAAGCAAGGCTCCGAGCGTCAGGCCCGCGGTCCGATGCACGCCCGACACGGCGTGCACCACTCGCGCGGCATGCTCTGCCGTCGGATGCGTCCGCAGGGTCTGGATGGAGCCGACCAATGCATCCGCGGCCCCGATGAGTTGATCGATCAGGCTTGTCGCTGTACGCGGTTCCTGCCCCACATGGAAGGCGCTCACGCGGCCGCCTTGCCGGTGGAACCGGCCTCGACGAACGTGACGAGGTCGCTACGGCGGTAACGCACCAGCCGGGCGCCCACCTTCACGTAGCGTGGGCCTTCGCCTTTCCAACGCCAGTTCCGCAAAGTCTGGACGGCGACGCTCAGGGACGCTGCCGCTTCGTTCTCGTCCAGCAGGTCGGCGGGGTTGGCCGCGTTTGGCGGCACGGGGACTTCAAGGGGCATCGCGGTTTCTCCAATGAATCCGGCAGCGCCGGAGGTATGGAGAAACTAAGCCCGGGATTGGGTGTCAGGCGCCACTCAGCTAGCACGATTGCAACCCTGCTAGCACAGTCACAAGGTTCCAGCTCTCGCAGCTTTTGTCCATTCCGCAGACCAGCGGCGAATGACATTAGGACTTGTCAGCACAGGCCACCGCCGCATGACTTCCGTGGCGAATTGCTCCACGGTTCGCAACTTTGGATGCTGCCCGGCATGGCGCTCTTTCCATAGCTCCAATGCGCGGGCTTTGGCGACCTGCTTGGGATCGTTCTCCAGCTTGCGGGCCGCCCCTTTTTGGGTGGCAGCTCTGTGTTTTCTTCCACGCTCCCCAGCAGCGCCGAAAATTTTGTTCTCGTTGCCATCCCGGTATGCCCGCAGGATTTCATGCCATAGCCGCAGCGAAAGCACTACGTCAGCAGGCAATGCCTCGGAATCAGCAGCAGCCTGCCGATAGATCCGATCCTTCTCCTCTTCGGACTTGCCCCGCACCTTGTCCCGCAAATCGGTTGCGGCAATCAGCGCCCGGGCTTCATCTTCCCTGTAGTGGGCAAGTAAGCATTGACGCAATTCGCTAACGACGATCCGAAGCAGTGGCGACGCGTCAGTTGCCAAGTTTCCCAGCAACCCATCCAGTTCACAGCTTTCCTGTCTGTCTGCTTCGGCTATTCCGGCCTCAACCGCTGCTCTGCAATCCATTTTTACGCGCTCCGCTTTATCGGAATCACGTTGGCACCCATTCGCAGCGCGTCCAGGTAATCGGCCCACGCCTGCATCATCTTGCGGCGCTCGGGCAGGTGCGCCGTGCGGTTGTAGGCGGTGCCGTTGGCGTCCCTCACGGCATGCGCCAATTGGTGCTCGATGTAGTCGGGGCGGAAGCCCAGCACTTCATCCAGCACCGTGCGCGCCAGTGCCCGGAAGCCGTGGCCGGTCATTGTCTGGCCGTCGAAGCCCAGATAGCGAAGGGCGGCGGTCACGGCGTTCTCGCTCATGGGCTTGCCGCGCCCGCGGCCGCTCGGGAACACGTACTCGCCCCGCCCAGTCAGGGGGCGCAGGTCGCGCAGGATGGCGACGGCCTGCGATGCCAGCGGGACAATGTGCGGTTGCTTCGTCTTGCTGGCGATGTAGCGCCATTCCGCCGCGTCCAGGTCGATATCCGCCCAGCGGGCCTTGCGCAGTTCGCCGGGGCGCGCGAACACCAGCGGGGCCAGCTTCAACGCGGCCTGCACAACCGGGCCGCCCTGATAGCCGTGTAGCGCACGCAGTAGCTCAGCCACCTTGCCCAGGTCGTCGCGCCCCTTCTTGGGGTCATAGACGGTGGCGAAGTTCCGGCCCTTCGGCTGCGGAAGCGCCCCCACAAGGTCGGTAGCGGGGTTGTAGTTCGTCGGCACGCGGCCCGTGGCGGATGCGTACTTGAACACCTGCCCGGCCAGCATCCGGGCGCGATGCGCCGTCTCCACGGCGCCGCGCCCTTCGATCTTCCGCAGTGCGACCAGCAGGTCCGGGGCGGTCACGTCGGCAATGGGGCGGTCGCGGAGATAGGGCGCCAGGTCGCTTTCCAGCAGGCGACGTTCCCGGACAGCGGTCCCTGGCGCGAGCCTGGCCGCGCGCTGGCGCAGGAGTTCGTCGGCCACGGCGGAGAAGGTGTTTTCCATGCGTTCCAGCTTTGCCGCCGTTTCGGCCTTGTGCTGTTCGCTTGGGTCGATCCCTTCGGCCAGCAGGGCGCGGGCCTTGTCGCGGCGCTCGCGCGCCTTTTGAAGCTTCACGTCCGGGAACGCGCCCAGGGCAAGCAGGTTCTCTCGCTTCGTGACGGGTCGGCGGTACTTGAACCGCCACAGCTTGCCGCCTGCCGGGGTGACCAGCAGGAACAGGCCGCGCTCATCGTGCAGCTTGTACTGCTTCGCTTGCGGCTTGGCATTCTGGACGGCGGAAGGGGTCAGCATGGCGGATTCCCTCTGGGGGTACGGGCCTACTAGGAGGGCCTCGTACCCCAGAACATACCCCCGGAATTGGGGGTACGCAAGGGATCCCGGGGTGGGTTAGCGGTAGGTCGGATAACAAAAAACCCCGAGCTTCTCGGGGTTTTTGGTAGATCCGGGGAAGCCCCGGAATGTCGATTTGGTCGGGGTAGCCGGATTTGAACCGACGACCACCTGTCCCCCAGACAGGTGCGCTACCAGGCTGCGCTATACCCCGATGAGGCGGGGATTATACCCGCCCAGGAAGAACATAGAGCGGCGCCGACGACAAAGCCGCGCGCGCGGCTTGCGCCAATGAAACCCCGGCGACATGCCGTCTCGATTGCCTGGTGCCGCCGGTTCCAGGGCGCATGGGCGGCCGGGGGACCCCCCCTCACCGCCGCAGCAGCTGCAGCACCTCCTCCAGCTCCATCCGCACCTGGCGCACGATCTGGCTGCTCAGCGCCGATTCCTGCCGGGCGCCCTCGCCCTCCAGCCGCAGCCGGGCGCCGCCGATGGTGTAGCCCTGCTCGTACAGCAGGCCGCGGATCTGGCGCACCATCAGCACGTCGTGGCGCTGGTAGTAGCGGCGGTTGCCGCGGCGCTTGACCGGCTTGAGGCTGGGGAACTCGGTCTCCCAGTAGCGCAGCACGTGCGGCTTGACGTCGCACAGCTCGCTGACCTCGCCGATGGTGAAGTAGCGCTTGGCCGGGATCGGCGGCAGTTCGCGGTTGCTGCCCGGGTCAAGCATCGGCGTCCGCGCCCGGGTAGGCCTCGACCCGCTCCTTGAGCTTCTGGCCGGGACGGAAGGTGACCACGGTGCGCGCGGAGATCGGGATCTCCTCGCCGGTCTTGGGGTTGCGGCCGGGACGCTGGTTCTTGCGCCGCAGGTCGAAGTTGCCGAAGCCCGACAGCTTGACCTGGCGCCCCTGCTGCAGCGCTTCGCGCAGCGCATCGAAGAACGCGTCGACGAATTCCTTCGCCTCGCGCTTGTTCAGCCCGACGTCCTCGTACAGACGCTCGGCCATTTCCGCCTTGGTCAACGCCATCCTCTCGTCCCCCTGTGAACGGATCCGGGCGCAGCCGCCCTACCCGCGGATGACCGCGCCGTGCTCGCGCTGCAGGGCGGCCACCACGGCGGCTACCACGGCATCCACGTCGCGGTCGGTCAGGGTGCGCGATTCTTCCTGCAGAATCAAGGCCATGCCGAGGCTCCTGGATCCGGTTTCGACCCCCTTGCCGGCATAGCGGTCGAACAGCCGCAGCTCGCGCAGGGCCGGGCCGGTGGCCGCCTTGACGCTTGCCGACAGCGCCGCCCAGGACACCGATTCCGGGACGACGAACGCGAGGTCCCGGCGGACGGACGGGTACTTCGACAGGGGCCGGGCCCGGGGCAGCGGGCGTTGCAGCAGGGGTTCCAGGTCCAGTTCGAAGGCCACGACGTCCACGTCCAGGTCGAGCGCCCGCTGCAGCCGCGGATGCAGCTGGCCGATCCAGCCCAGCCTCGCCGGCTCGCCGTCCCCGTCCGCACGCAGCACGTCGGCCGAACGTCCGGGGTGCGCCCATGCCGGTTGCGACGGGCGGTACTCGAGCGTGGCGCCGGACAGCGCGGCCAGGGTGTCGAGGTCGCCCTTGAGGTCGAAGAAGTCCACCCCGCGCGCGGCCGCATCCCATTGCTCGGCACGGGCGCGGCCGGTGGCCACCGCCGCCACCCGCAGGGTCTCGCGCGGCGCCGTGCCCGTGCCGGCGGCCGCGAACACCTTGCCGATCTCGAACAAGCGCACCCGCTGCGCCTGGCGGGCGAGGTTGCGGCCGGCCGCCGCGACCAGGCCCGGCAGCAGCGCCGGGCGCATCACCCCCAGTTCCGCGCTGAGCGGGTTGGCCAGCGGCACGGCGCCGTCGGCCAGCGCCCAGCGTTCCAGCAGGGCGGCGTCGACGAAGGCGTAGTCGATCGCCTCCAGGTAGTCGCGCGCGGCCAGCTGGCGGCGCACCTCCGCTTCTTCCACCCGGGTCTCGGAGGGTGCCGCCAGCCGCATGCCGCCGCCGGGCAGGGTCGCCGGGATCGCGTCGTAGCCGTGGATGCGGGCGATCTCCTCGACCAGGTCCTCCTCGACCGCCAGGTCGAAGCGGCGCGCCGGCGGCGTCGCCCGCCAGCCTTCGGCGCTGGCTTCCACCTCCAGCCCCAGCGCGCGCAGGATGCGCTCGACCTTCGCATCGTCCACCGCCACGCCCAGCACCCGGGCCAGCCGCGCGCGGCGCAGCTCGATCGGGCGCGGCTGCGGCAGATGCTCCGGCAGCACCGCCTCGACCACCGGCCCCGGCGCGCCGCCGGCCAGCTCCACCAGCAGGCGCGTGGCCCGTTCGATCGCCTGCCGCGGCAGGCCGGGGTCGACGCCGCGCTCGAAGCGGTGCGCCGCGTCGGTGTGCAGGCCGAGCCGGCGGCCGCGGCCGATGATCGCGGCCGGCGCGAAATGCGCCGATTCCAGGAACACGCGGCGGGTGGCCGCGGTCACCCGGGTGTCGTGCCCGCCCATGATGCCCGCCAGCGCGACCGGGCGGCCGGCGTCGGCGACCACCAGGAAATCGTCGTCGAGCGCGACCTCGCGGCCGTCGAGCAGCTTCAGCGATTCGCCTTCGCGACCGCGGCGCACGCCGACCGGCCCGCGCAGCAGGTCGCGGTCGAAGGCGTGCATCGGCTGGCCCAGCTCCAGCATCACGTACTGGGTGATGTCGACCGCAAGGCCGACCGGGCGGATGCCGCTGCGGCGCAGGCGTTCGGCCATCCAGGCCGGGGTGGCGCGGGCCAGGTCCACGCCCTCGACCACGCGCCCGAGGTAGCGCGGGGCGTCGGCGCCGGCGTCGAGTTCGACCGGCAGCTGCGCGTCGTTGAGCGCGGGCATCGGGGTGACGTCGAACGGCTCGACCTGGCTGCCGGTCGCGGCCGCCACGTCGAAGGCGATGCCGCGGATCGAGAAGCAGTCGGCGCGGTTGGGCGTGAGCTTGAGCTCGATCGAGGCGTCCGGCAGCCCCAGGTAGTCGGACAGCGGCGCGCCGACCGGCGCGTCCGGCGGCAGCTCGAGCAAGCCGGAGGCGTCCTCGTCCAGGCCCAGTTCCCGGGCCGAGCAGAGCATGCCGTTGGACGACACGCCGCGCAGGTCCGCGGCCTCGATGTTCATTCCACCGACCGTCGCCCCGACCAGCGCCAGCGGCGCGGCCAGCCCCGGGCGCGCGTTGGGCGCCCCGCACACGATCTGCAGCGGGGCGCCCTGCCCGGCGTCGACCGTGCACACCTGCAGGCGGTCGGCCTGCGGATGCGGAGCGCAGTCCAGGATCCGCGCCACCACCACGCCGTCGAGGCCGGCGCCAAGCCCCGCCACGTCCTCGACTTCGAGCCCGATCGCGGTGAGCGTGTCGACCAGTTGCGCGCGGTCCGCATCGGTGCGGACGTGCTGTCGGAGCCAGTTCTCGGAGAATTTCATCGATAGGGCCGCGGTTCGGGGCGAAACTGCCAATCACCAGTCACGAATCACCAATCACGAATCACGAATCACTGCTTCAAGCAAACTGCCGCAGGAAGCGCACGTCGTTGTCGAAGAAGCCGCGCAGGTCCTCGACCCCGTAGCGCAGCATCGCGAAGCGCTCCACGCCCAGCCCGAAGGCGAACCCGGTATGGCGCTCCGGATCGATGCCGACGTTGCGCAGCACGTTCGGGTGGACCATGCCGCAGCCGAGCACCTCCAGCCAGCGGGTGGAACCGTCCGCCTGCCGCCAGGCGATGTCGACCTCGGCCGAAGGCTCGGTGAAGGGGAAGTAGCTGGGCCGGAAGCGCATTTCGAAGTCGCGCTCGAAGAAGGCGCGCACGAATTCGGCCAGGGTGCCCTTGAGGTCGGCGAAGCTGGCGCGGTCGTCGACCAGCAGCCCCTCGACCTGGTGGAACATCGGGGTATGGGTCTGGTCGGAGTCGGAGCGGTAGACCTTGCCGGCGGCGATCATCCGCAGCGGCGGCCCGCCGCCGCCGGCGACCAGGTCGCGCATGTAGCGCACCTGCACGCCCGAGGTATGGGTGCGCAGCAGCCGGGTGTCGCCGCCGCTCTTGTCGGACACGTAGAAGGTGTCGTGCATCGCCCGCGCCGGATGGTGCGGCGGGAAGTTGAGCGCCTCGAAGTTGTGCCAGTCGTCCTCGATCTCGGGGCCGTCGGCCAGCTCGTAGCCGAGCCGGGCGAAGATGTCGACGATCCGCTCGAGCGTGCGGCTGACCGGGTGCAGCCCGCCGCGGCCGCCGTCGCGCCCGGGCAGGCTGACGTCGATCGATTCGCCGCCCAGGCGCGCCTGCAGCGCGGCCTCGTCGAGCGCGGCCTTGCGCGCGGCCAGGGCCTGCGCGATCCCGTCGCGGGCGCGGTTGATCGCCTCGCCCGCGGCCTTGCGCTGGTCGGCGGGCAGCGCGCCCAGCGACTTGAGCTGCGCGGTGACGCTGCCGTGCCTGCCCAGCAGCGCCACCCGCAGCGCCTCGAGCGCCTCGGGCGTGTCCGCCGCCTGGATGTCGGCCAGCGCCTGCTCCGTCAGTGATTCGGTTCCACTCATTGGGCGGGCAACCTTCCTCTTGCAACTGAATCCGGACACGCCCGGACATGTCGTCCCGAGCGCAGCGAGGGACCTGCTCCTGCCTGCAGGCGACCCTGGAAGCAGATCCCTCGCTTCGCTCGGGATGACATCCGGGTATGCCATGGCATCCGGGCACGCCCAGGACATCCATAGCGGTGCCCTGACATCCGGGCCCCCTGCACCCGGCGAGGATATCCCCATAACGGACATGGGGAAGGACTTGCGCCCTTCCCCATGCGTGTACCGCGATGGCGGCCCCGCGCACGACGCGCGGGGCCGCGACATCCATTACGCCGCGAGCGCGCCCTTCGCCTTCTCGGCCAGCGCCGCGAAGCCCTTCTCGTCGTGCACGGCGATGTCCGCCAGCACCTTGCGGTCCAGGGTGATGCCGGCCTTCATCAGGCCGTTCATGAAGCGGCTGTAGCTCATCCCGTTCATGCGCGCCGCCGCGTTGATGCGGGTGATCCACAGCGAGCGGAAGTTGCGCTTCTTCTGCTTGCGGCCGATGTAGGCGTACTGCAGCGCCTTGGTCACCGCCTGCTTGGCGACGCGGAATACCTTGCGACGGGCGTTGTAGTAGCCCTTCGCGGCCTTGAGCACCTTCTTGTGACGACGCCGGGCCGTCACGCCACGCTTGACTCGTGCCATGGTTCAGCCCTCCTCAGAGATAGGGAAGCATGCGGTCCAGGCGCCCGGCGTCTTCCGGGCGGACGTAGTTCGTCTGCCGCAGGTTGCGCTTGCGCTTGGTCGCCTTCTTCGTGAGGATGTGGCTGCGATTGGCGTGGCCGCACTTGTACTTGCCGGAAGCGGTCTTCCGGAAGCGCTTGGCCGCCGCCCGGTTGGTCTTGATCTTGGGCATTGCTGGGTCCTTTCGGGGTCTGGTCACTGGCCGGGCGGTGGCGGTCGCCACGCTTTCCTTCCTGCCCGGTCCGGTCGCAAGTCGTTGATCCCGAAGCGATCCTCCGGCAATCCCCGACGGTTCCTCGCGGCTGCTGGCAGCCGCCCCGGCGCACCGGGCCGGCCATTATGCCGGGCCGGCCGGGCGCGTGCAATGTTTCCCTTGCGAATCAGGCGGCTACGGGCCCCGATCCGGGCCGGCGCCGGACCGGCGCAGGCCCCGGTCAGGCGAAGGGATCGCGCAGCACGATGTTGGCGTCGCGGTCCGGGCCGGTGGACACGATCGCCAGCGGGCTGCCGGACAGTTCCTCGAGCGCGCGCAGGTAGGCGCGCGCGGCCGGCGGCAGCTTATCCCACTCGGTGATGCCGTGGGTCCGCTCCTGCCAGCCCGGGAACTCCAGGTACACCGGCTCGCACTCGTCCCAGCCCTGGGCGTCGAGCGGCGCGTACTCGGTCTGCTTGCCGCGGTAGCGGTAGGCGATGCACATCTTCAGCGTGTCCATGCCGTCGAGCACGTCGAGCTTGGTGATGCACAGGCCGGTGATGCCGTTGATGGCGACCGCGCGCTTGAGCGCGACGATGTCGATCCAGCCGCAGCGGCGCGGGCGGCCGGTGGTGGCCCCGTATTCCTGGCCGCGGTCGCGGATGCCCTGCCCCACTTCGTCGTCGAGCTCGGTCGGGAACGGCCCGCCGCCCACGCGGGTGGCGTAGGCCTTGCAGATGCCCAGCACGTAGTCGATCGCGTCCGCGCCGACGCCGGCGCCGGCCAGCGCCCCGCCGATCGTGGTGTTCGACGAGGTCACGTACGGGTAGGTGCCGTGGTCGATGTCCAGCAGCGAGCCCTGCGCGCCCTCGAACAGCACCTTCTTCCCCTGTCTGCGCAGGTCGTGGAGGATGCCGGCGACGTCCTGCTTCATCGGCTCGACGTACTCGCCGAACTCCAGCGCCTCGTCCAGGATCCGCTGGAAGTCGATCGCATCCTGGCCGAGGTACTTCGTAAGCACGAAGTTGTGGTAGTCGAGCGCGCTGCGCAGCTTCTCGGCAAGTTCGTCCGGGTAGTGCAGGTCGGCCACCCGGATGCCGCGGCGCGCGACCTTGTCCTCGTAGGCCGGGCCGATGCCGCGGCCGGTGGTGCCGATCGCCTTGCCGCCGGCGGCCTTCTCGCGCGCCTGGTCCAGGGCGATGTGGTAGGGCATGATCAGCGGCGTGGCCGGGCTGATCTTCAGCCGCGAACGGACCTCGATGCCCTCGGCTTCGAGCTCCTCGATCTCCTTGCGCAGCGCCGCCGGGCTCAGCACCACGCCGTTGCCGATCAGGCACAGCGCGTCCTCGCGCAGGATCCCGGACGGGATCAGGTGCAGCACCGTCTTCTTGCCGCCGATCACCAGGGTGTGGCCGGCGTTGTGGCCGCCCTGGAAGCGCACCACCGCGCCGATCTCCCGGGTCAGCAGGTCGACGATCTTGCCCTTGCCCTCGTCGCCCCACTGGGCGCCCAACACCACGACCGACTGGCCCACGGCCTCTCTCCTGCAGGTTTCGTAGGAGCGCCCCTTGGCCGCGACCGATGGATCGCGATTCGAGAGGGGCCATCGCGGCCAAGGGCCGCTCCTACGGGCAATCACGGAAAAAGCCGGGGGCCACGCGCGTGCGGCGCGGGGCCCTTCCGGCTTTTGTGCATTATCCGGGTTTCGGGGCCGCACGGCCAGTACCGCTACGCGGGGTCGCGCGGATGGAACCGGACCCGATCCCGGCAAGCGCCGGCAGCGCCCTGGACTTCAGAAGCGGCGGACCAGCCACAACGCCGCCAGGCCGGCGGCCATCACGATCCCGCCGATCCGCCGCACCTGCGCGTCCGGCATCGCCAGCAGCTGCTCGGCGGCGCGCTTCCAGCCGCCGGGCGCGGCGAACAGGAACAGGCCCTCGATCACCGCCACCAGGCACAGCGCCGCCCACAGGTCGGCCATCAGCGGTCGCGCTCGAGGTACTGCAGGAACGGATCGTCGCGGTCGAGCACGATCACCGCGTCGCCGTCGGCGAACGCCGCGCGGTAGGCCTGCAGGCTGCGGTGGAAGGCGAAGAACGCGGGATCGCTGCCGTAGGCCTCGGCGTAGATGGCGGCGGCCTCGGCGTCGCCTTCGCCGCGCAGCTGCTGCGCGTCGCGCTCGGCCTCGGCCAGCAGCACCGTCTGGTCGCGGTCGCCCTGGGCGCGGATGGTGCGCGCCTGCTCCTCGCCCTCGGCGCGCAGGGCGCTGGCGACCTGGCGGCGCTGCGCGCTCATGCGCTGGTAGACCTGGGTGATCACGTCGCTGTCGGTCGGCAGGTCGATCTGCTTGATCCGCAGGTCGACGATGCGCACGCCGACGGTCGCCGCGCCGGAGTTGATCGCGTCCAGCTGGGCCCGGATCAGCTCCGAGCGGTCGCCGGACACGGCCTGGGAAAGCGTGCGCGAGTTGATCTCGTTGCGCAGCGCGTCCTTGATGATCGGCGCCAGGCGCTGCACCGCCACGTTCTCGTCGCCGCCGGTGGCGCGGAAGAACGCCAGCGGGTCGGCGATCATGCCCAGCGCGAAGAAGTCCACGCTCACGTCCTTGCGCTCGGAGGTGAGGTAGCGCTCGGGTTCGGCCGGCAGCACCTGCAGGCGCCGGTCGAACACGCGCACGGTCTCCAGCAGCGGCCACTTGAAGTGCAGGCCCGGGCCGATGTCGGCGCGTTCGATGCGGCCGAGCTTGAGCACGATCGCGGTCTGGCCCTCCCGCACCACGTAGGTGGCGCCCATCAGCGCCAGCATCGCGGCGACGACGGCCGCGACGATCACGGTATGTCTCATCGCACGCCCTCCCCGTTGCGCGGTTGCCGCGTCGGCCGCGGGCTGGCGCCGGCGGCGTTGCCCTCGAGCGCGGGCGAGACGACCTCCGGGGTCAGCAGCGGCTGCGCGGGCGCCGGGCTGGCGGCGCCCGCGGCCGTGCCGCGGCCGGCCATCGGCACGTAGATCAGCTGCCGCGAGTCGCCGCCGACCACCTTGCGGTTTTCGGCCAGCACCTCCTGCACGGTCTCCAGCCACAGGCGCTTGCGGGTGACCTCGGGCGCGTCGCGGTACTCCGACAGCAGCAGCGTGAAGCGGCGCGCGTCGCCCTCGGCCCGCGCGACCGCCGCCTGCTTGTAGCCCTCGGCCACGGTGCGGGTGCGCGACGCGGCGCCGCGCGCCTCAGGCACCACCTTGGCGGCGTAGGCCCGCGCCTCGCTGATCAGGCGCTCGCGTTCCTGCTGGGCGCTGTTGACGTCGTCGAAGGCGGGCTTGACCTCGTCCGGCGGGCGCGCGTTGGGCAGGTTGAGCTCGGTGACCCGGAGCCCGGTGCGGTAGGCGTCGAGCGAGGCCTGCAACTGGTCGCGCGCGGACACGCTCAGCGCGCCGCGGGCGCCCAGGACCGTGTCGAGGTCGGAGCGGCCGACCTGCTCGCGCACGGTCGACAGTGCCGCCTGCTGCAGCACCTGGTCGGCGTCGCGGGTGCCGAACAGGTACAGGTGCGGGTCGCCGACCTGGTACTGGACGTTGATCTCGACGCGCACGATGTTCTCGTCGCTGGTCAGGACCGGCACGGTGTCGCTGAAGGTGCGGATCTGGGTCGCGTTGACCTTGATCACCCGCTCGACCGGCCACGGCCACTTGAAGTTGGGGCCCGGCTGCATCACCCGCACCGAATGGCCGAAGCGCAGCACCACGCCGCGCTGCTGCTCGGCGATCAGCACGAAGCTGCTGAAGGCCAGCCACAGCGCCAGCAGGATCCACAGCCAGCGCAGCGGGCCGCCGGCGCCGCCGTCGAACATTCCGCGCAGGCGGCCCAGGTAGCGCTCGAAGCCGCCGCCACCGCCGCCGGGCACCACCCGCGGCTTCCAGGGGCCGCGGCCGTTGCCGTCCTTGCCGGGGCCGCCCTTCGGGCCGCCGCTACCGGGTGTGTTCCAGGCCATGCCTGCTCCAGTCGAGGGGATGTCGCCCGCGACGCGGGCCTCGCGGCGCGCCGGGCCACGGGGCGGCGCGCGTTCGAGCGGTCGATTCTAAACGAGGATGCCGGGCCGCGGTCAGGCGCCGGCCGCGGCGGCGGCCAGCAGCGGCGCCAGCGGCGCGCCGTAGTCCTGCGCCGCCAGGCGCCGGGCCTCGGCCTCGGCCAGGTCCAGGTTCATGCGCCAGCCGCCGTGTTCGTCGTGCGACTCGGCGCGCACCGCGCCGAGCTGGTGCAGGCGCGCGCGCAAGCGCCCGTCGCCGCTGCCCAGGCGCAGCTCGCCGGCGATCCGGCGCAGGCCCAGGCGCGCGCCCAGCGCCGCGCGCAGCAGCTCCAGGCCCAGCCCGTCCCGGGCCGAGATCCAGACCTGCTCGCGGATCGACTGGCCGAGCCCGGCGGCGGCGGCCGCCTCGGCGCCCTGGTGCCGCGGCGCGGCGCCCTCGATGCGGTCGATCTTGTTGTGGACCAGCAGCTGCGGGAGGTCGCCCGCCCCCACTTCCGCCAGCACCGCGTCGACCTGGGCGATGCGCTCCTCGCGCAAGGGGTCTGCGGCGTCGATCACGTGCAGCAGCAGGTCGGCGTCGCGGGCCTCGCCCAGGGTCGAGCGGAACGCGGCGACCAGTTCGTGCGGCAGGTCGCGGACGAAGCCGACGGTGTCGGCCAGCATCGCGTCGCCGGTGGGCAGCGCGATCCGGCGCACGGTCGGGTCGAGGGTGGCGAACAGCTGGTCGGCGGCGTAGGCGTCGGCGCCGGTCAGGGCGTTGAACAGGGTCGACTTGCCGGCGTTGGTGTAGCCGACCAGGGCCACCCGCGGCAGCTCGCTGCGCAGCCGCGCGCGGCGCATCTGGCCGCGCTGGACCTCGACCTTCTCCAGCCGCTTCTGCAGCTGGTCGACGCGCTTCTGCAGCAGCCGGCGGTCGGTTTCCAGCTGGGTCTCGCCCGGGCCGCGCAGGCCGATCGCGCCGCCGCGCTGGCGCTCCAGGTGGGTCCAGCCGCGCACCAGCCGGGTGGCCATGTGCCGCAGCTGGGCCAGCTCGACCTGCAGCTTGCCCTCGTGGCTGCGCGCGCGCATCGCGAAGATGTCCAGGATCAGGCCGGTGCGGTCGACCACGCGCCGCTCCAGCGCCTTCTCCAGGTTGCGCTCCTGGACCGGGCTGAGGTGGTGGTTGACCAGCACCAGGTCGGCGCCGGTGGCTTCGCAGGCCGCACGCACTTCCTCGAGCTTGCCCGAGCCGATCAGCGTGGCCGGGCTGGGCTTGTCGATGCGCGCGGTGAGCAGCGCGGCCACGGTGGCGCCGGCCGAGCGCGCGAGGTCGCCGAACTCCTCCACCAGCCCGGCGTCGGGCGGACCGCCGGCATGCGGCTGGATCAGCAGCGCGTTTTCGCCCTTGCGGGAACGTTCGAACATCCGGCGGTTCCACTCCAACCCGGCATCGGGTAAACCACTTCAATGGGGGTGGCGTCCGGGCCATTCAAGCCGATACCCGGCACCGGCCTGCGACAAAGCCTGCAGGCGGGGGCGAGGCGCCGGCGGGTGCGGTTCAGTCGGCGTCGTCGTCGCCTGCGCCCTCGTCCTTTTCCTGGCCGTTGCCGTTGCCGTTCTCCGGCGCCGGCTGCACGTAGCCGCCGCCCGGGCCGACGCGGACGTTGCGCGCCGGGACCACGGTCGAGATCGCGTGCTTGTAGACCATCTGGCTGACGGTATTGCGCAGCAGGACCACGAACTGGTCGAAGGACTCGATCGTGCCCTGCAGCTTGATGCCGTTGACCAGGTAGATCGAGACCGGGACGCGCTCGCGGCGCAGCGCGTTCAGGAACGGGTCCTGCAAGGATTGCCCCTTGGACATTGGTGTTTCCCCAACTTGTCTTGCGTTGTTGTCGTGGCGGTGCGCCCCAAGCCCCCGGCCGCAACCGCATCGCCCGACCCGCTCCCCGCGGCGGCGACGGTCCGATGGTACACAAATCCGGCGCCCCGCCCACGGTGCGAACGCAGCATCCGCACATCGTTCCCGCGTGCGGGTGGGCTGGTCGCAGCTTACGCAGCTCCTACAGCCTCCGGCCGGTTCGTGGAGGTCGGGCCTGACCCCCTCCTACAGGGAGGTCGGGAGGAACAGGGCCACGGCGCGTTCGAGCTCGCTGCGGTCCGTGGCGGGGTCGAACCAGCGCGCGTCCAGTTCGCCGCGCAGCCAGGTCGACTGGCGCTTGGCGAGCTGGCGGGTGGCGGCGATCGCCCGGGCGCGGAAGGTCGCCGCGTCGCAGGCGCCGTCCAGGTGTTCCCAGGCCTGGCGGTAGCCGACCGCGCGCAGCGCCGGCAGGTCCAGCGGGCGCGGATGCGCGGCCAGTTCCGGCAGCGCGCGCAGGCGCCGGACCTCGTCGAGGAAGCCGGCGGCGAGCATCGCGTCGAAGCGGCGCTCGATCCGCGCGTGCAGCACCGAACGGTCGGCCGGGGCGATCACCAGCTTGAGCACCCGCAGCGGCAGGCGTTCGCGGGCAGGCGCGCGCCGCCATTGGCTGATCGCGCGGCCGCTGAGCCGATGCACTTCGAGCGCGCGCTGGATCCGCTGGGCGTCGGTGCGATGGATCCGGGCCGCGGCTTCCGGATCCAGCGCCGCCAGTTCCGCATGCAGCGCCGCCCAGCCGCGCGCGCCGGCCTCGGCCGCCAGCCGCGCGCGCAGCTGCGGATCGGCCGCGGGCATCGGCGCCAGCCCGCGCAGCAGGGCGCGGAAGTACAGGCCGGTGCCGCCGGCGAGGATCGGCAGCCGGCCGCGGGCGAGGATGCCGTCGATCGCGGCGCGCGCATCGACGGCGAATTCCGCCGCCGAATAGGCCTGCCACGGCGCGCGCAGGTCGAGCATGTGGTGCGGCACCCCGCCGCGCTCGGCCGCCGTCGGCTTGGCCGCGCCGATGTCCAGGCCGCGGTAGACCAGCGCCGAGTCGACGCTGACCACCTCCCCGCCCAGCCGCCGCGCCCATTCCACCGCCAGCCCGGTCTTGCCCGAGGCGGTCGGCCCCATCAGCGCGATCGCCGGCGCACGCGCGTCGCCCCGATCCCCGCCGCGGTCCTCCGCGGCGCCGGTGTCGCCGGCACGCGCATCGGCCGGGCCCCGGGCCCCGGGGCCCGTGGGAGCTGCGTCAGCTGCGGCCCTGCGCCCGACCATCGCGAACCGCCCCGCGGTCCCGCGCCCTCAGTAGCCGGTTTCGCGCAGCGACGCGCGCACCTGCGCGTGCACCGCCTGGATCTGCGGCGGCGGCGCGCGGTCGAGCCGGCTGGCCAGGACGATCGCGACCGTGGCGGCGATGAAGCCCGGCACCATCTCGTACAGCCCGCTGCCGTACATTCCGACCGCGACCTGCTTCCAGGCGACCACCGTCGCGGCCCCGACCACCATGCCCGCCAGCGCCCCGTTGCGGGTCATGCGGCCCCAGAACAGCGCCAGCAGCAGCACCGGCCCGAACGCCGCGCCGAAGCCGGCCCAGGCGTACGACACCAGCCCGAGCACCCGGCTGTCGGGGTCGCGCGCCAGCCACAGCGCCACCAGCGACACCGCCAGCACGCTGGCGCGCCCGACCCAGACCAGCTCGCGCTGCCCGGCCCCGGGGCGCAGGAAACCGCGGTAGAAATCCTCCGACAGCACGCTCGAGCACACCAGCAGCTGGCTCGACAGGGTGCTCATCACCGCGGCCAGGATCGCCGACAGGATCACGCCCGCCACCCAGGGGTTGAACAGCAGCTCGACCACGGCGATGAACACCCGTTCCGGGTTGGCCTGGACCGGTCCGGCCAGGCCGGGATTGGCCGCGAAATAGCCGATGCCGAGGAAGCCGACCGTCAGCGAGCCGGCCAGGCACAGCACCATCCAGGACATGCCGATGCGGCGCGCGACCGGGATCGTGGCGATGCTGCCCGCCGCCATGAACCGCGCCAGGATGTGCGGCTGCCCGAAGTAGCCCAGGCCCCAGGCCAGCAGCGAGACGATGCCGACGAACCCGAGCTCGCCGCCGCGGAACCAGTCCAGGCGCGCCGGGTCCAGCGCCCGGATCACCTCCAGGTTCTCGGCGAAGCCGCCGCTGGTGGTGAGCAGCAGCACCGGCGTGAGCAGCAGCGCGAACAGCATCAGCATGCCCTGCGCGGTGTCGGTCCAGCTGACCGCCAGGAAGCCGCCGACCATGGTGTAGAGGATGGTCACCGCCGCGCCCCACCAGATCGCCTGCGCGTAGGGCATCGCGAACACGCTCTCGAACAGCCGCGCGCCCGCCACCACCCCGGACGCGCAGTAGACCGCGAAGAACACCAGGATCACCAGCGCCGACAGCACCCGCAGCGCGCGGCCGCGGTCCTGGAAGCGGTAGGTGAAGAAGTCCGGCAGGGTCAGCGCGTTGCCGGCGCGCTCGGTGTAGACCCGCAGCGGGCCGGCCACGAACTTCCAGTTGGCCCAGGCGCCGGCCACCAGGCCCAGCGCGATCCAGGCCTCGGACAGCCCGTTGAGGTACATCGCGCCGGGCAGGCCCATCAGCAGCCAGCCGCTCATGTCCGAGGCGCCGGCCGACAGCGCGGTCACGCCCGCACCGAGCCTGCGGCCGCCGAGGATGTAGTCGTCGAAGTCCCGGGTCGAGCGCAGGGCGAACAGGCCGATCGCCACCATCGCCAGCAGGTAGATCGTGAAGGTGACCAGCAGCGGCGTGCCAGCAGTCATGGGTGCTCCGGTGTCGTCTCCGCGCTGCAGCCTAACGCATGCGCCCTGGCCCGCGCTGCGGGCGCCGGGCCGGGCGACCGGCCTTGTGCACAGGACCTGTGGACAACCGGGCCGCGGATGCTGTGGACAACCGCGGCAGGACCGCCTGCCACGGCCGCGGCGGACGGGCTGGCGAGGATTTGGCCAGGCGGCGCGGCGGCGGCCGCGACCGGCACCGGGCGCATCCGGCGAGCGCGCGAGGCCCGCGCCCCGCCGCGGGTGCCGGGCTCAGTCCTCGTCGGGCCAGCGGATCGCGGGCGCCGTGGAGGCCGCCGGCTCCGGATGCGGCTGCGCGGCCACGGCATCCCAGACCCTGAGCGCATCGACGGTGGCGGCGACGTCGTGCACCCGCAGCAGCCGCGCGCCGCGCTGGGCGGCGATCAGCGCCGCCGCGACCGAGCCGTGCACGCGCGCGTGCGGATCCTCGCGGCCGGTCAGCTCGCCGATGCTGCGCTTGCGCGACAGGCCTGCCAGCAGCGGCACGCCGAGCTCGGCGAAGCGCGCCAGGTTCGCCAGCAGCGCCAGGTTGTGGGCCAGGGCCTTGCCGAAGCCGAAGCCGGGATCGACCACGATCCTGCGCTTGTCGATGCCGGCCATTTCGGCCGCGAAGATCCGCTCGGCCAGGAAGCGGTGGACCTCGGCGACCACGTCGTCGTAGTGCGGCGCGTCCTGCATCGAGCGCGGCTCGCCCTGCATGTGCATCAGCACCACCGGGACGCCGAGCGCGGCCGCGGCCTCCAGCGCGCCCTCGCGGCGCAGGGCGAAGACGTCGTTGACCATGCCGGCGCCGGCCGCGACCGCCGCGCGCATGACCTCGGGCTTGGAGGTGTCGATGCTGACCGGCAGCGCGGTTTCGCGCACCAGCCGCTCCACCACCGGCAGCACCCGCCGCAGTTCCTCCTCGGCCGGCACCTCGCCCGCGCCCGGGCGGGTCGACTCGCCGCCGACGTCGAGGATGTCGGCGCCCTCCGCCGCCAGCCGCAG
>JBKHXI010000158.1:0-1608 GCA_046566095.1 Gammaproteobacteria bacterium
GTGTGGGGCGGGGGTGGAAGGCGGTCTTCGTCCAGGCCGGGGTCGAGCAGGTGGCGGGCCCGGGTGAACGACTGCACGGCGGCGGGCAGGTACGATCCGTCGGTCCGCTGCAGGTGCGCTGGGTGGACGCCGACGGCCAGGCGCACGTACGCGAACTGTTCGCCGACCCGCTGCAGGACCTGCCGCCCCCCGGCGCGAGCACCCCGGAGCAATGACCGCGGCACCCACAGTCAGCAACCGCAGGACGATCATGACCCAGGCTCTCCCCGCACATCCTTCCGCCCGTCCGCGCCCTCCGGTGCGCGGTGGCGGCCGCCTGCGCGTGGTCGCCGTCGCGATCCTGGTCGGACTGCTCGCCGCCTGCGCCAGCCGCCCGCCCGCCTTCCCCGAGCCGCTTCGCGCGCCCAAGCCCGATAGCGCGCGTGAAGAGGTCCTGCAGGCCCCGGCGGCAGGCGAGCGCACCCGTCCCCGCATCGAGGAGGGTCCGCGCCTGGGCGAACGGCGCCAGGCCGCGCCCCCGCAGCAGGGTCCCCAGATCCCGCCGATTCCCAGCCGTGACCCGGTCTCGCTGGTGCTCGACGGCGTGCCGCTGGCCACCTTCATCAACATCGTGTTCAACACCGAACTCGGTTTCCCGATCGAGATCGAGCAGGCCATCCGCACCCGTCCCGACCTGGTCAGCCTGCGCCTGACCGAGCGCACGCCGCCCGAGGAGCTCTACATCATCGCGGTCGAGGTCCTGCGCAACTACGGCGTGGAAGTGCGCCCGGTCGGCAACATGCTGCGGTTCTCCCCGCCGGCCACCACCGGCGGCGTGCCGCAGATCGTGACCGCGCGCAGCGCCGCCGACGTGCCCTACAGCCAGCGCCCGGTGTTCGTGGCCATGCCCCTGCATGCGGTGCAACCGGGGCAGGTCGCCGCCCAGATCCGCAGCGTATTCGGCGACCAGCAGGGGGTGACCATCCTGGAAATGGTGGAAGCCAACGCGGTCCTGGTCGGCGGCTCACCGGCGGGTGTCCAGGCCACCATGGAGGCGATCGAAGCGCTCGACCGGGCCGCCCTGATCGACAAGCGCTCGGTGCGGATCAATCCGCTGTACCTGTCGGCCGAGGTGCTGGCGCGCGAGCTGCGCGAGGTGCTCACCGCCCAGGGCTTCTCGGTGCGCACCGGTCCCGGCTCAGGCGGCGTGATCACCCTGGTGCCGGTGGCTTCGGCCAACGCCCTGATCCTGTTCAGCGAGTCGGAGCCGGCGCTGTCCGCCGCACTGGCTTGGGCCGAGCAGCTGGACCAGCCCAGCGACGCCAGCGCCGGCGATGGCGGGGTCTATCTCTACGCCGCCCGCCATACCACCGTGGAAACCCTGCTGCCGGTGCTGCAGGCACTGGCGGGTGTCGCGCCCGGCGCGCAGCAGCAGGCACCCGCGTCTGCAGGTGACGGCGCGGCGGCGCCCGCAGCCGCTGCAGGCGCCGGCCAGGGCCGCGGCGTGCAGGTGCTGGCCGGCGCCGGCGCGCAGCTGGCGGTCGACCCGATCCGCAACGTCATCGTCTTCCAGGGCGACGCCCAGCGCTGGCGCGCCATCCAGGGCGTGCTGGCGCGGCTCGACCAGCC
>JBKHXI010000159.1:0-21252 GCA_046566095.1 Gammaproteobacteria bacterium
TGGACAGCGCGTCGACGATGGCCGAGCGCGGGTCGCCGAGGAAATCGATCGAGACCAGCGGCCGTTCCTCGTAGCCGAGGATGCCGGCCAGCGGCCCTTCGGCGGCCGCGCGCAGCAGGCCGTTGACTTCCGCGACCGTGGTCGCGCGCGCGACCTCGAACACCGCGTCGGTCAGCGAGGCGTTGATCAGCGGCACCCGCACCGCGATTCCGTCCAGCCGGCCGCGCAGTTCCGGGAAGATCTCGGCGATGGCGGTGGCCGATCCTGTCGAGGTCGGGATCAGGCTCAGCCCGCAGGCGCGCGCCCTTCGCAGGTCCTTGTGCGGCGCATCGACGATCGTCTGGGTGTTGGTCAGCGAATGCACGGTGGTGATCGAGCCATGGCGGATGCCGATGCCCTCGTGGATCACCTGGACCAGCGGCGCCAGGCAGTTGGTGGTGCACGAGGCGGCGCTGACCACGCGGTGCAGCGCGGGGTCGAAGCGGTCGTGGTTGACGCCGACCACCACGTCCAGCGCGCCCGGCTCCTTGACCGGCGCGGTGACCACCACCCGGGCCACGCCCTGGTCCAGGTACGGCTGCAGCAGCGCCTGCTTGCGGAATTTCCCGGAGGCCTCGATCACCACGTCGCAGCCGGACCAGTCGGTGGTTTCGATCCCGCGGTGGGCCGTGACCGCGATCCGGCGCCCGTCGACGACCAGCGCTTCGCCCTCCACCCGGATCTCGCGCCGCCAGCGTCCCTGCACCGAGTCGAATTCGAGCAGGTGGGCGAGGGTGGCGGCGTCGGCCCCCGGATCGTTGACCTGCACGAAGTCCAGGTCCGGGGCGTCGAAGCCGGCGCGCAGCGCCAGCCGGCCGATCCGGCCGAAGCCGTTGATCCCGATCCGCAGCTTGCGCCCGGGTCCGGACTGCGTCAGCGCCATGGCATGTCCTTCAATCATTGCGGTGGACGATCAACCCTGGCCGCCATTCCGTAGGAGCGCCCCTTGGGCGCGATTCGACGCGAAGTCGGTTGCCGCCATCGCGCCCAAGGGGCACTCCTACGGGGGAGTGCCGCCACTTCATGCGTGGCGGCAGCTCGCCCGGGCCGGCGCCGGCGCGCTGGCCTGCGGCGCGCAGGCGGCGGCATCGCCGCCGCAGCAGTTCTCGGTGAGGTAATCGACCAGGCCGCGCATCGCCGCGAAGTCGGCGCGGTACAGGATGCTGCGGCCCTGCGGCTCGGCTTCGACCAGGCCGGCCTGGGCCAGCGCCTTGAGGTGGAACGACAGCGTGGACGGGCTCAGCCCGAGCGCCTGGGCGATGTCGCCCGGGTACCCGCCGCCCGGCCCGGCCTGGACCAGGTGGCGGAACACCGCCAGGCGCGAGGCCTGGGCGAGCGCGGCCAGGGCGGCGAGGGCATGGCGGGTCTGCATCCTTTCCATTATTGCACGATTATCGAAATTTGTGACGGCATCATGACGGACCCCGCGGGCCCCGCATTCCGTTCCGCACACAGCGGCTGCGTACCTGCCGGGGGGCGGTGGTCCGCCTGCCGGCCGACCGGGGAACGGACCGGCCGGGGCCGCCGACGGGCGGCGGCCCCGCGCCGCGCCTCACCAGTGGAACTGCCCCCGCACTTCGAGGATCGACGGGTCGTCGGACACGCCGCGCCGTTCGCTGTCGATATGGACGTAGTTGAGCATCAGCTTGAAGTGCTTCTGCCAATACCAGTTGACGCCGGCGGTGACCGCGTCCATGCGCCCGCCCTGGACGCCGGCATCGTCCAGGTCCAGGGTGTCGTAGCGCAGGCCGAGCTGCCACAGGCCGCGCGCGGCGTCGGCCGGCTTGGGCGTGGCCGGCACCCCGGCCTTGTAGCCCCAGGCCTCGCCGGTGACGTTCCAGACCGCGCTCAGGTAGGCGCCGTCGGCGCTGTAGTCCGGGCTGTCGTAGCGGTCCACGGCGCTGTGCATGAGCTCGCCCTGCAGCTTGAACGGGCCGCTGGCCCAGAGCCCTTCCAGGCCCACGGTGGCGACCCGGTCGGTGTCGCGCAGCCTGCCGGTGTCGACCAGCCGCGCGCCGGCCAGGTCGGCCTGCGGCCGCACTCGCAGGCGCAGGGTATCGGCGGCGGTGTCGCGGTCGACGTAGGACAGGCCGAGATGGGCGATGCGGCCCTCGCCCACGGCCGGGGCATAGCTGCCGCGCAGGCCGTAGCCGGCGCCGTGCGCGCCGCCGGAGGTCAGCTCGCGTCCGAACCAGCCCGCGGTCGCGGTCCACGGCCCCGAGGCGTAGCCGTAGGCCAGGCCCAGCCGCCGCGCGACGCCGAAGGCGTTGGTGGTCGCGGCCTTGGAGATGAAGTCGTTGTTCTTGGTCGACGACAGCTCCTCCATCGAGTTGGGCTGCTTGAACTGGCCCAGCTGGACGCTGTGCGCGCCGAACCGGCGGCGCAGGTTCACGTCCAGCCACTTCTCGCCGGTGGCGTCGTAGCCGACCACCCAGTCGATGGCGCCCGGGGCTTTGCCCTTGAACACCAGCTCGCTGCGGCGCATGCCGCGGTCGTGGTCGCTGCCATCGGAGGCGTCGCCGTCCAGGTCGGCGACGTCGCTGTCGTACCAGTTGGCGTCGGCCTGCAGCAGGCCCTCGAAGCCGATGCTGAAGCCGCGCGGGGATTCGAACACCGGGATCTCCGCCTGCGCGAGCGGAGCGGCGGTGGCGAGCAGCACGGCCAGGGCGAGTCGGCGCGGTTGCAGATTCATGACGGTTTCGGGTCACTTCCGGGAAAGTGCGCGCAGTGTCGGGGCCGCAGATTGCTGAAATATGACAATCCGACGCAAAGATGACCGCAGCATGGCGGTTTCGCGGCGACGCCATGACCGGCGCGTGTCAGCGCGGGGGCGCGGGCGGGCCCGGGGCCGGGCCCGCCAGAGTGCCGGCGTCCACCCGGCGGTAGTGGCCGCCGCTCTCCTGGAAGCCGGCAGCGGCGGCGAGCACGGCCAGGGCGGGGTCGGCCGCCGGCAGGCGCGTGTCCAGGCGCCAATGCCCGGCGCCGTCGATCCGCAGGTCCGCCTCCGGTCCCGCGCCCGGCCGGCCGCGCCCGGCAAGCGCCACCGACCATGCATCGCCGTCGCAGCGGGGGCTGCCGGCCAGTTCCAGCGGCGCGGCGTCGCCCGGCACGGCCACCTGCAGGGTGAGTGCGCCGCCGGCCCGCAGGCAGCGGCCGTCGGCGAACAGCGTGTCCAGGCCGGCCGCTTGCAGCGAGGTCGGCAGGCCGGCCAGGCCGGGTTGCAGCGGCCAGCTGCCGGTCGCGTCCAGCAGGCCGCTGCGGCGGCCCTGGACCAGGGTCAGGGCGAAGCCGTCGCCCTGGATGCGCAGCCGGCGCTGGCCGAGCAGCAGGGGGGCGGGCTGCAGGCGCAGGTCGAGGTCGCCCAGCGCGCGGCCGCGCCAGCGGACCGAGCGCGCCTGCGCGCGCCAGGCCGGCCCGTGCAGGTCGGCGGCGCCAATGCCGAGGCGCGCGAGCGCGGCACGGTCGACCAGCAGCCGCAGCGGCCAGTGCGCGGCCAGCGCGAGCGCCAGCGCCAGCAGCCCCAGCCCGGCGATCCGCGCGCGGCTCATGGCGTGGCCGGGAACACGAGCTCGGCGCGCAGCCGCCCGTCGGCCTTCTCCAGCAGCAGTCGCTGCGGCCCGAGCCCGTGCTCGGCGCGCAGCAGGTCGAGCCAGGCGAACAGCGCCGGGGCGTCGACCGCGTCGATGCCGACGACCCGGTTGCCGGCATCGTCGCGGCGCTGCCGGCTCACGGCGATCCCGGCCTCGCGCGCGCTGTCGAGCAGCAGCGGTTCCAGTTCGGCGGCGGCTGCGCGGGTCCGGCGCAGGGCCGCGATCTCCGCCAGGTCCGCTTCCACCCGCGCCAGGGCCAGCGCCGCGTCGGCGCGGCGTTCGGCCGCCGCCGCGCGCCAGGCATGCAGTGGCGCGACCAGGCCGTACCAGCCGAAGAACAGCGCCAGCGCGGCGGCCAGCACCGCCAGCGCGATGCGTTCGCGCCGCGCCCGCGCCCGCCACCAGACGCGGCCGGCCACTGCGATGCCAGTGCCGGCGATGGCCTGCCCGGTCATGGCGCGCTGCCGCCGGCGCGCGCCGGGACCAGGGTGCTGCCGAAACCGGCGCCGCGCGGCCGGGTCTCCAGCACGTGCGCGGGCATGCCTGCCGCCGCCAGCGCGTCCAGCAAGGCCTGCGGCGGCGCCGACGCGGGATGCGAGATCTCGATCCGCCATTGCCCGACGTCGTAGTGCAGCGATTCCAGGGTGCTGTCGGCGCCGGCCACGACCGCCGCGGCCAGGGCGCCCAGGTCGGCAGCGGTGCGCTCGCCGGCGTGCAGCGCTGCCAGTGCCGCCGCGGTCCGCGCCTCGGCTGGAGCGGTGGCGGGCAGGCTCGCGGAGCCGGGCAGGGCCGCCTCGACCCGCGCGGCGGCGCGCGCCTGCAGGTCGCGCGCGGCCAGTTGGTCGCGCAGACCGCCGGCCACAAGCAGCAACAGCGGCGAGACGAGCAGCGCGGCCGCGGCGACCGCCAGCCGGCGCCGCGCGCCGCGCCCCCCGGAGCCGGCGGCCAGCGCGAACCGGTCCTGGCGCAGGTCGACGACGGGCCGCAGGGCGCCGCGCGCGAGCAGGGCCTGGACCCGGTCCGGATCGGACAGCGGCGGCGGCGCGGCGGCCGGCAGCAGGCGCGCGGCCAGCGCCGGCTCGGCGGAAAATGCCAGGCCGTCCGGGCCGCGCACCAGCCAGCGCCCGTCGTGCAGCACGACCTGCCAGCCGGCGCCGTCGGCGGGCGCTTCGTCGGCCGTGGTGCCATCGGGCGGCGGCAGCAGCAGCGCATCGGGCACTACCGCCTGCGCCTCCTGCATGCCCAGCGTCGCCGCGTGCGCCAGCCAGCGGCGCATGCAGCCCACGGCGGTGGCGACCGCGATCCGGCTGCCGTCGGGCAGGGGTTCGGACACCGCGACATGCAGGGCCGCGCGCTCGCCGGCGTCGGCATCCGCAGGATCCGTGGCCTTGCCTGTGGCGGTCGCGGCATCGGGCGTGCGGTCCGGGGCCGCGCCGTGGAACGCACCGTCCGAGGTGGTGTGCAACGTGCCGTCGAACATGCCGTCGACCGTGCCGTCCAGGGCAATGTCGTCCGCGAACAGGCGCAGCGCCGCCGCCCGGGCCTGCGCCTGGCTGTGGGCCGGCTGCGGCAGCAGGGCGATCCGGGTCGCGGTCGCCGGCACCGCCAGAAGTTCGCGCACGCCGGCGGCCGGCGCCGGCAGCGGATGCTGCGCGGTCGGCCGGCTGCGCGCGCGCACCTGGCCGGCGGCGTCCAGTTCCAGGCAGGTGGCCGTCCCGTCCGCGGCCTCCGGCAGCAGCAGCAGGCGCAGGCTCATTCGGGCGCGGTCCAGCGGCGGGCGAGGGTGCGGACGGCGTCGCCGCCGACGTGTTCGAGCAGCGCGCTCAGCTCGACCTGGGCCCCGGCGTACTCGACCCGGGCGTGCAGTTCGAAATGGCGGGTGCGCAGCGCGACCTGGCCGATCGCGTCCTGCGGGATCTCCAGCCCGGCCAGCGCCGGCTGGGTCCAGAACGCGGCGATGTCGCGCCAGCCGCCGGCGGGGCGCGCGGCGATGACGCGGCGCGCGCGGCGCGCATCCAGCCGGCCGTGCAGCAGCGCCTGCAGCAGCGGCGCGTCGTCCGCACCGAGGGTGTTGATGTTGAGCGCGCTCGGCGCGGCCGAGGGCAGGGCGCAGAGGTGCGGCCGCAGCCGCGCGTACAGCCCGGCGTCCATGCCGGCGACCGCGCGCAGCTCGCTGGGCTCCGACAGCAGGGTGCCGGCGGTGCGGTGGGCCGGGCTGCGCGCCAGGTAAACCGGGTCCTCGGCGCCGCGCGGTTGCGGCTGCGCGTCGCTGTCGATCCAGTCGACCAGGCTGTCGGCCAGCGCCTGCGCGCGCGCCTCCGGCACTTCCAGCGCGCGCAGCAGGGCCACGAACTGCAGCGCGCCCGCGTCGCGCCGGCGCCATTGTTCGCCCGCGCCCTCGACCACGCTGTTGAGGTTGAAGCAGGCGCCGGCGTCGCGCAGCCGCGCCTGCACCAGCCCGGTGCCGCCGGCGCCGTCGTCGACCGGCAGCAGCAGCGGGCGTTCGTGCCAGTCCCCGTCCAGGGTGGTGCGGGCCGGATCGCGGCGCAGCAGCTGCACGATCCGCGCCTGCGCCAGGCGCTCGGCGCCGAGCGCGTGCCACTGCGCCTGTTCGACGGCCTGGGCATTGCCGGCGCGGCGCAGCGCGAAGCGCACGTCGTCGAGCACGCCCAGCATCAGCACCGACATCACCGCCACCAGCAGCAGCACGGTCAGCAGGGCGGCGCCGCGCGGGCGCGGCGGACGCGCCGCGGCGGGACGGGAAGGGCGGCTCACGTCCCGGTTCCCGGCAGCAGGAAGCGCTGCTCGACCGCGCCCAGGCCTTCCAGATCCAGGATCAGCGCCACCGCCTCCGGCAGGACGCCGGCGCCGCCGGGCCAGCCCTCGTTCCATTGCCCGCGGTGGCGGTAGGCCATGCGCGCCGAGCGCACGCCCGACAGCAGCGGCTGCGGCTCGCCCGGCGCCGCGCCGTCCAGCGCCAGCCGTACGCTGCGTTCCAGCCGGTCCTCGACGAAGCGGTACTCCACGTACTGCAGCGACGGGCGTGGCGCCGCGTCCGGGTTCTCCCAGCCGCGGCGGACGAAGCCGAGCAGCGGCTGGCCCGCGCCCGCGCCCGGGTTGGCCCCGGTGAAGGCGTTGCGTGACGGGGTGCCGTCGGCGGCGCGCACCCGGCGCAGCGCGGCCTGGCCGAGGTCGGCGCGCAGGATCGCCCGCGCCCGCTGGAACTCGGCGATCCGTTCCATGCGCGCGGCGACCGCGTCGCGGTTGTCGACCGCATGCGCGAGCACGCCGACGCCGGCGGCGGCGACCAGCCCGAACACGGCGATCGCCACCAGCATCTCCACCAGGCTGAAGCCGGTGGCGTTGGCCCGCCGCGGTCGCGTGGCCGGCCGCTTCATCGCGCCTCCCGGAACACGCTGCGCTCGGCCGCCAGTCGCGGCGGCGCCGCGGCCGGCGCCGGCGGCGCATGCACCGCGATGTCGATTCGCAGCAGGCCGCCGGCCGCGGTGGCGCGGGTCCGCCGTGTCCAGCGCCATGCGCGACCGGCGGCCTGCGCCACGCCCTGCGCGTCCGGCCCGGGCGCGGGCTCGAGCATCGCGTCGACCGCCAGGTTGTCGGCGACCACGCCGGCCAGCACCCGTTCCTCGGCGGCGAAGGCCGCGCGCGTGTTCTCGGCGGCCAGGTGCAGCAGGGCCATCGCCGCCAGCGCGAACACCGCCAGGGCCACCAGCATCTCGACCAGCGAGAAGCCGCGCGCGGCGGCCGCCGCGGCGGCGCTAGCGCGGCGGCGCATGGTCGGTCCCCGCGTCCACCGGATCGATCCGCACCCGGCCGTGGCCGTCGACCGCCACCCGTAGCCGCCGCCGGCCGTCGTCCAGCACCAGCGCCTGCGGCTGGGCGCCGCCGACCGGATCGAAGCGGAAGCTGGCGCGCGCGGGCTGGTGCGCGAACCGCGGACGCACGTCCTCGTCCCAGGCCACCGGCGCGAACGGCCCCTCCCGTAGCGGCTGCCAGCCGCCGAAGCCCTGCTGGCCGAAGCGGTAGCCGTCGGGCCCGGCCACCAGTTCGACCATGCGCGTGCCGAGGATCGCCTCCTCGCGCGCACGCACCAGGTGGCTGCCCAGCCGCTGCGCCTGGCGGTCGAGCGCAGCGCCCGGGCCGGGCAGGGTCAGCGCCACCGCGGAACCGGCCAGGGCGAGGATCGCCAGCACCACCATCAGCTCGACCAGGGTGAAACCTGCCGCTGCCCCTGCCGCCGCGCGTACCCGCGCATGCACGGCCGCCGGGCGCGCGGCCACGCCCGCATGCCGGTCGGCCATGGCGATGGCGTGCGCCGCGGGCACCGTCAGCGCCAGTTGCCGATGTCGGCGGCGTCGCCTTCGCCGCCCTCGACGCCGTCGGCGCCGAACGAGAACACGTCGAACGCGCCCTGCCGGCCCGGTTGCCGGTACTGGTAGGGATTGCCCCACGGATCCTGCGGCAGGCGCCGGATGTAGCCGCCGCGGCGGTAGCGTTCCGGCCGCGCCAGGCCGGCGGGGGGCCGCAGCAGCGCGTCCAACCCCTGCGCGGTGTCGGGGTAGACCATGTTGTCCAGGCGGTAGGTCTCCAGCGCCTGCTCGAGCACGGCGATGTCGGCGCGCGCCTTCTCGACCATCGCCCGGTCCTGGCTGGGCATGACGTTGATCGCGACCACGGTTGCCAGCAGGCCGATGATCACGATCACGACCATGAGTTCGACCAGGGTGAAGCCGCGCGCGCGGGCAGCGCCGCGGCCGGGCCGGGGTTTCGGGCTCATTCGGACCTCCGTCGCGGTCACGGGACCGCCATCGAGTTGAACTGCAGGATCGGCAGCAGCACCGCCAGCACGATCACCGCGACCGCGCCGCCGAGCACGACGATGATCAGCGGCTCGACCAGGCCGAGCGCGACCGCGGTGAAGGTGGCGAATTCGCGCTCCAGGTAATCGGCGGCGCGCTCGAGCATCTCGCCCAGGCGGCCGCTGTCCTCGCCGCTGCGGGCCAGGTAGGGCAGGGTCGGGGGGAAGACCGCGGCGCGGCGCATCGCCGCGGACAGGCTGCCGCCCTCGCGGATCGCGGCGACCATGCCGTCGGTGGCCGCGCGCAGCACCCGGTTGTGGACCGTTCGGGCGGTGATCGCCAGGCCCTCGACCAGCGGCAGGCCGCTGCCGAGCATGATCGCCAGGGTGCGCGACAGGCGCGCGGCGTGCAGGTCGCGCAGCATCCGCCCGAGCAGCGGCAGCCGCAGCAGCCAGCCGTCGAAGGCCAGGCGCAGCCGCGGCCGCCGCATCGCCCGCGCGAAGCCGAACATGACCGCGGCCAGCAGCGCGAGCAGCAGCCACCAGCCGGCCGCGAGCGCGTCGGAGACCGCGATCACCGCGCGCGTGAGCAGCGGCAGCTCGCGGCCCATCGAGTCGAACTGCTCGACCAGCTTCGGCACCACGAAGGCCATCAGCGCCAACACCACGCCGAGCGCGGTCAGCGCCAGCGCCGCGGGATAGGCCAGCGCGGCGACCAGCCGGCCGCGCACCTGCTGCTGGCGCTCGAGCAGGTCGGCCAGGCGCTCGAGAATATCCGGCAGCGCGCCAGCGTCCTCGCCGGCGGCGACCATGGCGCGGTACAGCGGCGGGAACGCCCGGCCCTGGCGCGCCATCGCCTCGGACAGGCGCCGGCCCTCGAGCACCTGGGCGTGGGTGGCCTGCAGTACCCGGCGCACGGCGGCGCGCTCGGACTGCGCGGCGAGGGTGCGCAGCGCCTCCTCCAGCGGTGCCGCCGCGACCAGGGTCGCGAGCTGGCGGGTGGCCATGGCCAGGTCGCGGCTGCGGAAGCGGCCGCGGCCGGATGCAGCGATGGCGCCGCCCGCCGCCGACGCCGACACTGGTGTCACGCGCAAGGGCAACAGGCGCCGGCCTTCCAGGCGCGCGCGGGCGCGGGCGGCGTCGTCCGCGTCGATCCGGCCGCGGCGCTCGCGCCCGTCGAGGTCGAGCGCGGCGTATTCAAACGCGGCCATCGCCGGTTCCTTCGTGGCGGATCACGCGCAGCGCCTCCTCGACCGAAGTGCGGCCGGCGGCGACGGCCTCGCGCGCCGCGTCGCGCAGGCGGCCGCCGCGCGCGAACGCGGCGGCGGCGATCGCGTCCTCGCCGGCGTCGCCGCCGACCAGGCGGCGCAGCCCGGCGTCGACCTCGATCGCCTCGTACAGGCCCAGCCGCCCGGCGTATCCGGTGTGCTGGCAGTGGCCGCATCCGCCCGGCGCGTACAGCTCCGGCGCCGCGTCGTCGCCGAACAGCTGCGCCGACAGCGCGTCCGGCGCGCGCGGCACGCGGCAGTGGCGACAGAGCCGGCGCACCAGCCGCTGCGCCAGCACCATGCGCACGGTCGAGGCCAGCAGGAACGGTTCCACGCCCATGTCGCGCAGGCGGGTGATGGCGCCGGCCGCGTCGTTGGTGTGCACGGTCGACAGCACCAGGTGGCCGGTTAGGCTGGCCTGGACCGCGACCTGGGCGGTCTCGACGTCGCGGATCTCGCCGACCATCACCACGTCCGGGTCCTGCCGCAGGATCGCGCGCAGCCCGGCGGCGAAAGTCATGCCGACCTTGGCGTTGACCTGGGTCTGGCCGATGCCGTCGATGGCGTATTCGACCGGGTCCTCGACGGTGAGGATGTTGCGCGCGCCGTCGTTGAGGGTCGACAGCCCCGCGTACAGCGTGGTGGTCTTGCCCGAGCCGGTCGGGCCGGTCACCAGCACGATGCCGTTGGGCATCGCCAGTGCCCGCCGGAACAGTTCCAGCGTACGCGCGTCCATGCCGAGCTGGTCGAGCGCGAGCGTGCCCTCTTCCTTGTCCAGCAGCCGCAGCACGACGCGTTCGCCGCCGCGCGCGGGCAGGGTCGAGACGCGCACGTCGAAGGTCCGCGCGCCGAGCGCGGCGGAAATGCGGCCGTCCTGCGGCACCCGCTTCTCGGCGATGTCCAGCCGCGCCATCACCTTGACCCGCGACACCAGCAGCGGCGCGATCCGCGAAGGCAGCCGCGCCGCCTCGCGCATGACCCCGTCGACGCGCATCCGTACCCGCAGCGCGGCTTCTGCCGGTTCGATGTGGATGTCCGAGGCGCCGGCGCGCGCGCCCTGCGCGATCAGGCCGTTGATCAGGCGGATCACCGGCGCGTCGTCCTGGGCCTCGAGCAGGTCCGCGGCTTCCGGCAGCCCGTCGACCAGAGCGTCCAGGTCGGCATGGGCGTCCAGCGCCTCGGCCTGGGCCCGGCCCAGGCCCATGTCGGCATAGGCTTCGCCGAGCCGGCGGTCGAAACCGGCGCGCGGCAGCGGCTCGACGGCCAGCGGCCGGCCCAGGGCGCGGCGCACTTCCAGCAGCGCCCGCGGGTCGGCGTCCTCGCGCAGGCCGATCCGCGCCGGGACGCCGGGCGCGCATTCGAGCAGCAGCACGCCGTGGCGCTTGGCGAAGCCGTAGGCGAGGCGGGCTGGGGACGCGGCGGCGGTCATGGCGAGGGTGTGACTGGCACCGTGGGCGCAGGAAGCGGCTCGGGCGCGCGCAGCGGCGCCTGTCGGGGCGGTAGCTGGTCCGGCGGCAGCGTGCGCAGGTAGTCGCGCACCAGCACGTCCAGCGCGGCCTCGCGGCGCGAGGCGTCATCGGCCTGCAGCTCGAGCTGGGAATCGCGCATGTAGCCGTAGCGCGGCGCGGTCTCGCGGCGCGCGTCCTCGGCGCCGCCGATCACGGTCGGGCGGATGAACACCATCAGGTTGGTCTTGGCCTTGGCGCGCGAATTGGACCGGAACAGGCTGCCCAGGATCGGGATGTCGCCGAGCAGCGGCACCTTGTCGACGGAGCTGCGTTCGGCCTGGTCGAGCAGCCCGCCGAGCACCACGATCGCGCCGTCGTCGACCAGCACCCGGGTCTCGACCTCGCGCTTGTTGAGGATCAGTTCGTTGAAGCCGGCCGAGACCGGCCCGGCGATCGACGAGACTTCCTGCCGCAGCTGCAGGGTGATGCCGCCGCCGGCGTTGATCTGCGGGGTGACCTCGAGCTGGATGCCCACGTTCTGCCGCTCGATGGTGCGGAACGGATTGCTGTTGGCGTCGCCCAGCACCTCGCCGGTGGTGATCGGCACCTCCTGGCCGACCAGGATCCGCGCCGGCTCGTTGTCCAGGGTCATGATCGAGGGCGTGGACAGCAGGTTGGAGCCGGTGTCGCTGCGCACCGCGTTGATGACAAGGCCGAACAGGGTGTCGCCGGCCCTGCCGGCGATCCCGGCCAGGCCTCCGCCCAGCCCGAGCAGCGACTGCAGGGCGGCGCGGCGCACGTCCTCGGCGAGCTCGGAGTCGTCGCCCCCGAGCAGGCCCGCGCCCGCCAGCTCGGTGATGCCCGGTCCGCCGCCTCTGAACTGGGTCGCGCCGAACGGCACCCCGTCGCGGTTGGCGGCCGCGATCTGCGCGCCCAGGCGGCTGGCGGCGTCGTCGGAGATCTCGACCACGATCGCCTCGACCAGCACCTGGCGGCGGCGGGTGTCGAGCTGGCGGATGACGTCGAGCAGGGTGCGCTGGATCTCCGGGTCGGCGTTGATCACCAGCGCGTTCTGGCCCGGGGCGCGGACGATGACCGGGCGCCGGCCCGGCACCGCGGCCAGCAGCGGCGTGCCCGCGGCGTCGAGCGGGACCGCGCCCTCGGGGCCGATCGCGACGCTGCCGCCGCCGGCCGCCGCCGGCTGCGGCGCCGGCGTCTGCCCGACCAGCTGCTGCAGCACCGGCAACAGCTGCTCGGCGCTGGCGTGCTGCAGCTGCACGACCTGGACGTTGCCGCTGCGCTCGGCGCGGCGGTCCAGTTCCAGCGCCATCTGCACCACGCGCTGGACCATCGACGCGTCGCCGCGCACCACGATCGAGTTGCTGCTCTCCACCGGAAGGATCGAGAGCGCGCCGCTGCGCGCGCCGTCGGCGCCGCCCGCGGCGAACAAGGCGTTGACCGTCGCCGCGATCTCGCGCGCGGAGCTGTTGCGCAGCGAAACCGTGTCGACGCTGGCGCGGTCGCTGTCGATCTGCGCCAGCAGGCCGCGGATGCGGCGCAGGTTGTCGGCGTAGTCGGCAACCAGCAGGTTGTTGCTGCCGGGGGTGGCGAGCACCACGCCGCCGCGGCCGAGCAGCGGCTTGACGGTTTCGGCCGCGACCCGCGCGTCGATGCTGCGCAGCGGGAAGACCTCGGTGGCGAAGCCGAGCAGGGCGCCGCCGGCAGTGCGCGGCTGCTGCGCGGCGGTGTCGTCGGGCACCACCCGGTAGGTGTTCGGACCGCTGGGCACGGCGACCAGGCCGTTGCCGCGCAGCAGGGCGAGCAGCACGCCGAGCAGCTCGGCCTCGGTCATCGGCTGCTCGCGGCTGACGCTGACCGTGCCCTGCACTCGCGGATCGACGATGAAGGTCAGGCCGGTGGCGCGGGCCACGTCCTGGATGAAGGCGCGGATGTCGGCGTCCTGCACGTCGAGCGCCGGCTCGACCGCCTGCGCGCGCAGCGGTGCGGCCGGCCAGGGCAGCAGGCAGGCCGCGAGCAGCAGGGCCGCCAGGCGGCTCATTCGCCGGCTCCGCCGACGGCGACGGTCCGCACCACGCCGTCGCGGCGCACGCGCAGGCTGGCGCCGGCGCGACCGGACAGGTGCTGCTGCAGTTCCGCCAGGCGTTCGGGCGTCAACGGCTGGCCGTCCACCGCGAGCAGGACATCGCCCGCACGCAGGCCGGCCGCGCGCAGCGCCGTGTCGTCTCCGCGCGGAATCAGGGTGTAGCCGCCGTCCTCGTGCGCGCGCAGCCCCGCCTGCGCGATCAGCTGCGCGGGCGCGACGCCTCCGCCCGCGTGGCGGCCGTCGTGGCCGCGGTCGCCGTCCGTTGCTGCGTTGCCGGCGGGAAGCGCGCGCGCGGGCGCGCCCGCAGCCGGTTCCGGGGTTCGCAGCTCGAGACGGACCGTGCCCTGCGCCGTGCGCAGCAGCGCGTGGTCGCCGGCCACCGCTTCCAGCACCACGCCCGCGGCGATGCGGTCGCCGACCCGGTAGGCGCGCTGGCGTCCGTCGTGGCCGAGGATCGCGGTACTGCGCTGCGCATCCACACGCACCCCGTGCAGGCGGTAGCCGTCGAGGCCGGCCGCAGCGGCATCGCCGCCGCGGTCGCCGCCGCGGTAGAACGGATCGCCCAGCGTCGCCAGCCGGAGCGTGGACGCGCCGCCGTCGCCGGCCGCGGTCACGGCCGCAGGCGCGCCGAGCGGCCCCGCCGGCTCCAGCAGGATCCAGGCCAGCCGCGCCGCCTGCAGCGCCAGCAGCAACCAGAGCACGGCCTCGGCCACGGCCGTCAGGCGCCGCGCGCTGCCTGGCGCGAATCGGAACGGGGGAACTGCGTGCACGGTCGGCGCCTCGGGGCTCGTGGATGCGACGTGTCACCGGTGCGCACAGGATGAGACGGATTCGTGACGGTTTGATTGCGGCCGACATATTTCAGGCGCGTGACGCGGGCGCCGCACGGCCTGCCGAGGTGCGTGGTCCTGCACTTGCCGCGGCGCCGGACCGGAGTGCGGGCCGGGGGAGTCGGCGGGCGATGCAGGGCGCGGGGATCATCGCGCCCGGCAGGGCCTGCCGGGCACGGGAGTGTGGCTTCGTCTGCCTCGTGGTTCCGGACGCAGTGCGCAATCCGGTTCGAAGCAGGTCCCTCGCTGCGCTCGGGGCGACGGCAGCGGCGGGCAGCGGCGGAGTCCGCCGCCGGCCGCGGGTCAGAACGAGGCGCCGATGCTGAAGGAATAGCTGCGCCCGAGGTCGTAGCGGTTGAGGTCGACGCGGCCGCCGCCCAGTTCCTGGTACTCCTGGTATTCCTCGCCGAGCAGGTTGCGCGCCTCGAAGCCGAGCGTGACCCGGGTGCCGCCCAGCAGGAAGCCCTTGCGCAGGACCAGGTCGACCATCGTGCCCGGCTCCTGGATCAGGTCCGGCTGGCCCGGGCGGCCGCGGGCGGAGATCCGCTCGCTGGCGTAGTTCACCAGCACGATCGCCTGGCTGCGGCTGGCCGGATGCTCGTAGCCGAACTGCAGGTTGGCCAGGTGCTCGGACTGTCCCTGCAGCTGGCTGCCGTCGCGCACCAGCTCCGCGGCCGGGCGCGGCTGGCCGCCGCCGGCCAGCGGAAAGACCACGTCGTCCTCGTCCACCCCGACCCGGCTGCGCGACCAGGTGTAGTTGGCGCCCAGGAACAGGTGGCCCTGCGGCAGCCAGTCCCCGCCGAAGGTCATCCGGCTGTCGAGCTCGACGCCGTACAGGTCGGCCTCCGGGGCGTTGATGAAGGTCTGCTGCACGGTGGCGCCGGCCTCGTTGACGATCGACTCCACCGGCCGCTCGATCCGCTTGTGGAACAGGCCGACGTTGAAGTACTCGCGATCGTCGAAATACCACTCGAAGCGCGCGTCCAGGTTGACCAGCTCGCTGTCGACCAGGAACGGGTTGCCGATGAACACCCGGTCGCTGTCCAGGTCCAGGTACTGCTGCGGCGCCAGCTCGCGGAACTGGGGCCGGGCGATGGTCCTGGACGCGGCCAGGCGCAGCTGCATGTTCTCGCCGAAGCCCCAGGTGAGGTTGAAGGCGGGCAGCAGGTAGGAGTTCTCCAGCGGCGCGGCGCCGGCCGGGGTGGCGCCGCCGAACAGGTCGATCGGCTGCACCTGCTGGGTCGCGTCCTCGTAGCGCAGGCCGGCGGTGGCGCGCACGTTCTCGAGCAGTTCCGCCTCCAGCTCGGCGTAGGCCGCGCGGGTCTCGAGCGAGGCGTCGTACGCCGCCGCGCCGTTGGCGCCGGTGGTCTCGCGCAGGGTCAGGAAGCCCTGGTACAGGTTGAAGTCGGAGAACAGGAAGTCCGGGCGCTGGAACTGCACCAGGAACGGCAGCGGGCCGTTGAGCGCGAGGAAGCGGAACTCGCGCTGCCAGGCGTTGCGCTCGTTGTCCAGCCAGGCGCCGCCGAAGTGCAGCTTCAGGGAACGCTCGGTGGGCAGGTTCCAGTGCACGTCGACGCCGGCGCTGTCGACGCGGTCGGTGACCTGCCCGAAGCGGGTGTAGTTCTGCTCCTGGGAGGCGTTGTGGCGGTAGCGGCCGTCGACCAGGCGGAAGGTGATGCCCTTCTCGTACGGGGATTCGCGGCTGGCGCGGGCGTGCGAGAGGCGCCAGTCGACCTCGATGTCGCGGTATTCGCCGAAAGTGTGGCCGCCGGCCAGCTGGGTGTCGACCAGTTCGCGCTCGAACCAGAGGGTATTGTCCTCCCGGACCTCGGCGCCGGTCAGGTCGCTGTAGCCGTAGCGGCTGCGCGCTTCCTTGCTGGTGTCGTGCACGTACAGCGTGGTGAGGTTGACCCGGTGGTTCTCGCCTTCCAGGCCGGCGCCGACCAGCGCGTTGACCGTCGCGGTGTTCTCGGTGGCCAGGAACTCGTAGTCCGAGCGCACGGTCATGCGCTCGTTCTCGACGCCGCCTTCCTGCTGCACGCCGAACTGGGTGCGCCACTGGTTCCTGAAGCCCGCCACCGCCAGCAGGCCCAGCTCCAGGCCGTCGCCGAGCTGGAACGAGCGTCCCGCGCTGCCGTCGATGCTGAAGTCCGGGTCGATGCTGTCCTTGGCCTGCAGCAGGTTGAGCGGCGCGTTGACGAAGCTGGCGCCGATGCGCTTGAGCTCGTCCTGGGTGAAGCTGCCCTGGTCGATGCGACGGCCGGTTTCCATCGCCGCGCGCAGCTCGGCCGGGATCTTGCGGGTGCCGTCGTCGTAGCCGAACCAGTCGCTGTCGGAACCGTAGTAGGTCAGGCCGTCGCGGAAGGTGGTCTCGGAATTGCCGCCGGTTCCGACCGACAGCGTCAGGAACGGGATGTCCGGGGTGCCGACGGTGCGCAGGTCGATCACGCCGCCGCCGAACTCGCCGGGGTAGCGCGCCGAGTAGGTCTTCTGCACGTGCACCGTCTCCAGCACGTTGGCCGGGAACAGGTCCAGCGGCACCACGCGCTTGAGCGGTTCCGGGCTCGGCAGCGGCGAGCCGTTGAGCAGCGCCGAGGAATAGCGCTCGTTGAGGCCGCGCACGTAGATGAACTTGCCCTCGGCCAGGCTCAGGCCGGCGACCCGGGTGAGGGCCTCGGCGGCGTCGCTGTCGCCCTGGCGCGCGAAGTCCTCGCGCGTGACCACCGAGATCACTTCCGAGCTTTCCAGCAGGGGCTCGGGGATGTACTTCCCGCGGACCTCGATCGCCCCCAGTTCGGTGGCGCGTTCGGCCTGGTCCCCGTCGTCGGATCCGGTCGCGGCCGGCTCGGTTGGCGGGATCGGTGCCGGGTCCTGCGCGAAGGCGCCGGGCGCGGCGAGCAGCGCGGCGATCGCGAGGGACAGACCGGTTCGGGTCGGGATTGGCTTCATGGTGTACGGCCTTCGGTGCGGATGGGGAGCTGCCTGCGAAGCGGGGCCGCGGACGCGTCCGCAGCCCCGCGTTCCTTCGCGCTGCGGTGGATCAGCAGGGGGTGTCGCTGGTGAGGCCGCAGGTCCAGCCGCGCCACCAGTTGTCGTTGGCGTCCCTGACGCCGCCGATGTAGTCGACCTGCTGGAAGAACGGGCTGACCGAGGGCAGGTTGGCGAAGGCCGGCCGCGCGCTCTCGTTGGGTCCGTTGACGAAGGTGCCGGTCAGGCTGGAAGTGCCGTTGGCGACGTTGTTGCTGCCGGCATTGAAGGTGTTGGCCGCCTGGTTGTCGGCGTCGTCGGTGAACGGCGTCGCGCAGGAGAAGAACACCGAGTCGAAGCTGCCGCGGGTGTTGCTGTTGTCGATGTCCAGGCAGGCGTCGCTGCCGGTGACCACCATGTTGTAGTACTGGGTGTTGTTGCCGGTGTTGAGCACGATGCCGGTGCCGCGGCCGGGCCGTCCGACCATGGTCACGTTGGCGATCT
Organism: Gammaproteobacteria bacterium; assembly: GCA_046566095.1. GTDB lineage: Bacteria > Pseudomonadota > Gammaproteobacteria > Xanthomonadales > Xanthomonadaceae > CAMPJU01. Next base: position 17,567 of record JBKHXI010000159.1, read on the forward strand.
TCGGGTTGGTGAACGGCTGGCGGTCGGAGGCCGACATCTCGTTCATGCGGTCGCCGCCGCTGGCGCGCTGGACCACGATGCCGAACTGGATCGAGCCGTTGAAGCCGACGTCGGTGTCGAAGCTGTCGTCGTCGTTGCCGGTGGCCACCAGGTACCTGCCGTTGACGGTGCCGCCGAACCACTCGAAGCCGTCGTCGGAGCTGTTGTGCACCTGCACATACTCGAACACCGTACCGTTGCCGATGCCGGCCAGGGTGATGCCGTTGAGCTCGTTGTTGGGCAGGATCTGGAAGCCCGAGTGCATGACCCGCATGTAGCGCATCCGGCCGCTGTTGTCGGCCGGCTGGTTGCCGCCGTAGAAGGCGTTGGTGCCCTCGACCTGCGCCTCGCAGGTGGCGGTGCCCGGCTGGGTGGTGCCCGGGCAATTGCTGATCGGCGCGCGGCCGAGCAGCACCAGGCCGCCCCACTGGCCGATCGAATCGGCGTTGGTCTGTCCTTCCACGCTCTGGCGGCTGGTGAACACGATCGGGGCGGTCGCGGTGCCTTCGGCGAACAGCTGCGAGCCGCGGTTGACCACGAGGTAGTCGAGACCGGCCGAGCCGAATACGGTCACGCCCGGCTCGATGGTCAGGATGCCGCGTTGGGCGCCGGCCACCGGTGCGTTGGCGTTGCCGCCCTGGTCGTCGCCGACGTCGACGCGTCCGTTGAGCGAGTAGATGGTGCCGTCGCGCTTGGGCACGACCAGGTTGCCGACGATCTTGGGCGGCAGCTGACAGTTGCGCATGTTGGCGATGGTGCCGACGTTGGCGAAGCCCTGGGGGCAGTCGGCGGCCGGACCGCCGCTCGGCGGAGGCGGCGGCGGAGGCGGCGGGGGCGGCTGGGTCGGTGGCGGCGGCGGGGGGAAGGCCCCCTCGCCCGGCGAGGCGACGCGGTCGGCGCCGTTGCAGGCGCTCAGCGCGAACACCGCGCCGAACGTCATCAGCAGGGTCTTGGTCGAATTGCGGTTGGACATGCCCATCTCCGGTGGTGAGGGTGCTGCGGACGGCGGGATCGCTTGGGCGAGGAGCAGCCGGCGCATGCACGCGCGTCGACCATCGATGCCGAACGGCGCTTCCCCGGCGGTTCGTCAAGCCGGAACGATAGGGAACTTGTGTGACAGCTTTCTTGCGTTTTTCACGCCGCGTTCGTCGAACCGACGCATCCGCGCCGGCGGTCGCGACGGCCGCGGCGCATGCCGGCAGACATGCGCTGTCATCGGCATGTCATGCCCGTGTCATGCAATGGCGGCGACCGATCCGCACGAGGCGAGTCACCGATGGATGCAGGCCCGGCAGGCATCGCCCAGGAGCTGCGCGACTGGATCCTGGACCAGGCCCGGTCCGGCCGCGCGCCGGACGAGGTGCTGTCGGCGTTGCGCGCGCGCGGCTGGGAGGAACAGGCGGCGATCGACGCCGTCGAGGCGGCGATGCGCACGCATCTGGAGCAGCACGCGCGCGAGCACGGCCTGCCGCCGCCGGTCCGGGTCCCGGCGCCGATCGACGCCAACGGCCCGTCCCTGCTGCGCGCCGGCGACCGCGAGGTGCGGGTGCTGGCGGCGCTGCTGCACCCGCGCATCGTCGTGTTCGGCGGCCTGCTCTCGGACGGGGAATGCGAGGCGATGATCGCGCTGGCGCGTGAACGCCTGGCGCGTTCGACCACCACCAACCTGGATACCGGCGCCGACGAGCCGCATGCGGCGCGTACCAGCGAGGGCATGTTCTTCGCGCGCGGCGAGAACACGCTGTGCGCGCGGATCGAGGCGCGCATCGCCGCGCTGCTCGACTGGCCGCTGGAGAACGGCGAGGGCCTGCAGGTCCTGCGCTACGGCCCGGGCGCCGAGTACCGGCCGCACTACGACTACTTCGACCCCGCGCGCCCGGGCACCGCCGGCATCCTCGCCCGCGGCGGGCAGCGCGTGGCGTCGCTGGTGGTCTATCTCAACACCCCTGCGCGCGGCGGCGCCACCACCTTTCCGGACGCGGGAATGGAAGTGGCCGCGGTGCGCGGCAACGCGGTGTTCTTCAGCTACGACCGCCCGCACCCGATGACGCGCAGCCTGCACGGCGGCGCACCGGTGCTGGAAGGAGAGAAGTGGGTGGCGACCAAATGGCTGCGCGAACGGCGCTACGACTGAGCGGCGCGGCTCACTCCGGCGCGCCGGGCGTCTTGTCCGGATAGCGGCACAGGTCGCGCACCGGGCAGCGCGGGCACTCGGGGCGGCGCGCCTTGCAGGTGTAGCGGCCGTGCAGGATCAGCCAGTGGTGCGCGTCGCGCAGGAACTCGGGCGGCACCCGCGCGAGCAGCGCGTCCTCGACCTCGCGCACGTTGCGGCCCGGCGCAAGGCCGGTGCGGTTGGCGACCCGGAAGATGTGGGTGTCGACCGCCATGGTCGGCTCGCCGAACGCGGTGTTGAGCACCACGTTGGCGGTCTTGCGGCCGACGCCCGGCAGCGCCTCGAGCGCGGCGCGGTCGCGCGGCACCTGGCCGTCGTGGCGTTCGACCAGCTGTTTCGCCGCGGCGACCACGTTCGCGGCCTTGGTGTTGTACAGGCCGATGCTGGCGATGTAGGGCTTGAGGCCGTCGACCCCGAGCGCGGCGATCTTCTCCGGGGTGTCGGCCACCGCGAACAGGCGGCGGGTGGCCTTGTTGACGCCGGCGTCGGTGGCCTGCGCCGACAGCGTCACCGCGACCAGCAGTTCGTACGGGCTGGCGTACTCCAGTTCGGTGCGCGGCTGCGGGTCGAGTTCGCGCAGCCGCGCGAAGAATTCGGCGACGTCGGCCGCCGGCATGCGCCGGACGCGCGGCGCGCGCGCGGGCGACGAGGCCGCGACACGGCCGGACCCCGCGGCACGGGCCTTGCGGCGCGTGCGGCCGGCGCCGCCTGCGGGGGGCCTGCGCGCCGCCATCAGCGCGGCTTGCCGGCGGCGCGCGCCAGCGCCCGCGCCAGGGCGGCGGCCGCCGCCGGCGGCAATGCGTCGCGCGCCGGTCCCGGCGTGTGGTCGGAGGCGCCCGCAGTCCCTGCGGCGCCGCCCGCGCGCAGCGCCGCGCGTTCGGCGGCGCGCCGCGCCAGCCGCGCCTGGCGGGCGCGGTAGCGTTCGCGGGCGGCGAGCGCGGCCATGCGCGCGTCGCGCGCCCGCGCGCAGCGCCCGCGGCAGGCCTGGCTGCAGTGCGGGCAGTCGGCGGCCTCCAGCAGGCCGAGCGCCAGCGCCCGGTCGAGATCGTCGACCGCCAGCGCGCCGGCGATCGCGTGCATCGGCGCATCGTTCCCGCAGCGGCAGACGGGGCAGGGCGTGCTCATGGCTTGCGGCGCATGCTCTCCGATGATGTCGTCCCGACCCCCCGTCGTCCCGAGCGCATGTCCTCGGTGGAGAACACCAGTCCGAACTGCGCAGATTCGTATTCCAGGCCCTCGTGCATCGCGCATTCGCCGCCGACCGCGATGCAGTCCAGGATCGCTCGCAGCGCCAGCGGCGCCGCGGCGGCGAGCTGGTCGGCGAGCCGGAAGGTCTCGGCCTCCAGCGCGTCGGCGGCGACCACGCGGTTGACGATGCCCAGCTGCAGCGCGCGCTCCGCGTCCACCGGCGCGCCGGTCAGGCACAGCTCGAGGGTGGCCGCGCGCCCGGCCAGGCGCAGCAGGCGCTGGGTGC
>JBKHXI010000160.1:0-4158 GCA_046566095.1 Gammaproteobacteria bacterium
ACCAGGTCGGCGACCAGCCGTCCGACGAACCAGGCCACGACCAGGATGGCGGTGGCCGCCAGCAGGTTCGGGATCGCCGCCAGGAACATGTCGAGCATGTCGGTCAGCGGCACCGAGATCGCCTGGATCCGCAGCGCGTCGAGCGCGGCGATCAGGGTCGGCACGATCACCAGGATGAAGGCCAGCAGGCCGCCCAGCTCCGACAGCCGCAGGCCTTCGGTGGCCTCGCTGCGCTGGCTCAGGCGGTCGACGCCGGTGCTGGCCAGCAGGTTGGTCACCAGCCCGCGCACCACCTTGGCGATGATGTAGCCGACCACGCCGATCACGACGGCCGCGAACAGGTTCGGCAGGATCCCGAGCAGGTCCGCGGTCATGTTCGACAGCGGCAGCATCAGGCCTTCGATCTGCAGCGCGCCGACGATCGCCGGCAGGAACAGCAGCAGCACCAGCCAGTAGACGACGTTGGCCATGGTCTGCGACAGCGGCGGAACCTCGGCCGACTGCGACAGCCGCTCGTCGAGCGTGGTCGCGCCCAATGCCTTGCCGACCACCGTGCGCAGCACCGTGGCCACCAGCCAGGCGATCGCCGCCAGCAGGATCGCCAGCAGCAGCCGCGGCAGGTACTCCATCACCGTGGTCGCGAGCGTGGACAGCGGGCCGGACACGCCCTCGACCCGCAGCACGCTGAACATGCCCAGGATCGCAAACAACAGGATGGCCCAGAACACGATGCGCCCGGCGACGCGTTCGAAATCGACGGACGAGTGGGTCTGCGCCGCCAGCCGCTCGTTGGTGCGCAGCCTGGCCAGGCCCTTGCGGGTGCCGGCCGCAGCCAGCAGCGCGACCAGCCAGCCGATCACCAGGATGGCGAGCGCGCCGAGGATGCTCGGCAGGTAGACGCCGACCGAACTGGCCAGCGAGTCCTGCCAGGTCACGACCTGCGGCGCAGGCGCCGAGGTCACGGTGGCGGCCGCGGGTTCGGCGACCGGCCCCAGCGGGTCGGTCGGTGGCGGAACGGCGGGCTGTTCGACGACGGGCCGTGCTTCTACGGGTTGTTCGACTTGCATCGCATGTCCTCCCCTGAGTGGAATGCCGCCGGCGCAGTGGCGCGCCGGAAGCGTTCAGCTTGCACAACCCCGGGTTAACGCCGCGTCCATGCCCGGTGTTGCGCCCCCGCAAACGGCAAGCCCCGCGCGTGGCGGGGCTTGCCGGTGTGCATTCGCCTCGATCCCATCCGTAGGAGCGCCCCTTGGGCGCGATACGGGCATGCCATCGCGCCCAAGGGGCGCTCCTACGTCCATCATTGCCGCCCATCCCGTTCCCTTCCCCCGCTGGCGGGGGAAGGGCGCAGGTGCCGTGCGGCGGGGGCTGCGCTCACAGCAGCGGGACCATCAGCAACGCGACGATGTTGATGATCTTGATCCGCGCCTGCGGCGCGCCCCCATCCCGTTCCCTTCCCCCGCAGGCGGGGGAAGGGCGAAGGTGCCATGCGGCGGGGGCTGCGCTCACAGCAGCGGTACCATCAGCAGCGCCACGATGTTGATGATCTTGATCAGGGGGTTGATGGCGGGGCCGGCGGTGTCCTTGTAGGGGTCGCCGACGGTGTCGCCGGTGACCGCGGCCTTGTGCGCATCGCTGCCCTTGCCGCCGAAGTTGCCGTCCTCGATGTACTTCTTGGCGTTGTCCCAGGCGCCGCCGCCGGTGGTCATCGAGATCGCCACGAACAGGCCGGTCACGATGGTGCCGATCAGCAGCCCGCCCAGCGCCTTGGGCCCCAGCAGCAGGCCGACCAGGATCGGCACCGCCACCGGCAGCAGCGAGGGCACGATCATCTCGCGGATCGCCGAGCGAGTGAGCATGTCCACCGCGCGCGAGTAGTCCGGCTTGGCGGTGCCCTGCATGATCCCGGGGATGTCGCGGAACTGGCGCCGCACCTCCTCGACCACGCTGCCCGCGGCGCGACCCACCGCCTCCATCGCCATCGCCCCGAACAGGTACGGGATCAGGCCGCCGATCAGCAGGCCGATGATGACGGTGTGGTCGGACAGGTCGAAGGCGTACTCGATGCCCGGGTTGCTGGCGCGCAGGTTGTAGGTGTAGTCGGCGAACAGCACCAGCGCGGCCAGACCCGCCGAGCCGATGGCGTAGCCCTTGGTCACCGCCTTGGTGGTGTTGCCCACCGCGTCCAGCGGATCGGTGATCGCGCGCACCTCCGGCGGCAGCTCGGCCATCTCGGCGATGCCGCCGGCGTTGTCGGTGATCGGGCCGTAGGCGTCCAGCGCCACGATCATGCCCGCCATCGACAGCATGGCGGTGGCGGCGATGGCGATGCCGTACAGCCCGGCCAGCGCGAAGCAGGCCCAGATCGCCGCGCACACCGCGATCACCGGCAGCGCGGTGGAGCGCATCGACACGCCCAGGCCGGCGATGATGTTGGTGGCGTGACCGGTGGTCGAGGCCGAGGCCACGTGCCGCACCGGCTTGAACTGGGTGCCGGTGTAGTACTCGGTGATCCACACGATCGCCCCGGTCAGCACCAGGCCGATCAGCGCGCAGCCGTACAGCGCCAGCGGGCCGAAAGCGTTGTCGCCCATCAGCGCGGTGGTGATCGGCCAGTAGGCGATCGCCGCCAGCACGCCGGAGACGATCACGCCGCGATACAGCGCGCCCATGATCGAGCCGCCCGCCTTCACTTTCACGAACATCGCGCCGACGATCGAGGCCAGGATCGACACGCCGCCCAGCACCAGCGGGTACAGCACCGCGTTGGCGCCGGCCTCGGCCGCCATCAGGAAGCCCAGCAGCATCGTGGCGATCACGGTGACCGCGTAGGTCTCGAACAGGTCCGCGGCCATGCCGGCGCAGTCGCCGACGTTGTCGCCCACGTTGTCGGCGATCACCGCCGGGTTGCGCGGGTCGTCCTCGGGGATGCCGGCCTCGACCTTGCCCACCAGGTCCGCGCCCACGTCCGCGCCCTTGGTGAAGATGCCGCCGCCCAGCCGCGCGAAGATCGAGATCAGCGAGCCGCCGAAGGCCAGGCCCACCAGCGCGTGCAGCGCATCCTCCCCGCCGATGCCCATGGCGCCCAGCGCCATCCAGTAACCGGCCACGCCCAGCAGGCCCAGGCCCACCACCAGCATGCCGGTGATCGCCCCGCCGCGGAACGCCACGTCCATCGCCCGCGACAGCCCGTGGCGCGCGGCCTCGGCGGTGCGCACGTTGGCCCGCACCGACACGTTCATGCCGATGTAGCCGGCCGCGCCCGACAGCACCGCGCCCAGCAGGAAGCCGATGGCGGTGGCCCAGTCGAGGAACACGCCGATCAGCACGAACAGCACCAGCCCGGCCACGCCGATGGTGGTGTACTGGCGGTTGAGGTAGGCGCGCGCGCCCTCCTGGATCGCGCCGGCGATCTGCTGCATGCGTTCGTTGCCGGCGGGTTGCGCGCCGATCCAGCGCGCCGAGACGATCCCGTACAGGATCGCGATGACGGCGCAGGCCAGCGCCAAGGTCAGACCGTACTGCTCCAGCATGAACCCCTCCCCAGAGTCGATTGCGGATCACTCGGACATTCGCGCGTCGCCCACGGAGCGGATCCGCGGCGCGAGCGGCGCATTTTCGGCGGGGCCCTGCCGCGCCCCGCGCCGCGCCGGCCCCCGGCCGGCACAACGCCGCGACTATCGCACAAGCCGGCGGCAGCCGTGAATCCGGGGTTCAGCGCCGCCGTGCGAGCCTGCCGCCCGCATCCAGAAACGCCCGGAGACACGCGATGACCGCCACCGCCATCCGCCCCGCCCGCGCCGCGCCGGCTCTGGCCGCCGCGCTGGCCGCCCTGCTGGCCGCGCCGGCCGCCGCGCAGAAGCCCGAGATCGAGCGCGCCGTCGGCGCGCCGCAGGCGGTCGGCGCGGCCCACAGCCTGCGCACCCTGCCCGAGGCCTGCGCCCGCCTGGAGGGCCGCTTCACCGGCGATGCCGCCCGGCCCTACGAGTTCGCCGCCGTGCGCACCCACGCCAACTGCCAGCCGCGCGCGCAGCTGGTCGACGCCGCCAAGGCGAAGCCCTCGCCCGCGGCCGGCTGGAAGCTCAACGACGTGATCCGCGTGCCCAGCGCCGCCTGCCCCTCGCAGATGGCCGTGGTCACCGTCTGGCGCAAACCCGC
>JBKHXI010000161.1:0-12559 GCA_046566095.1 Gammaproteobacteria bacterium
GCCGTGATGCGCCGCGCGCGAGGCTGGGCCCCGGTCGGAGCACGGCATCGAACGACATGAATGCGATCCGCGCACATTGCACCCACTGGCTCAGGCGCTGCGCCGGCGCCTGCCTGTGGACCTGCACCGCCGCGGCGGCCGCGCTGGTGCTGCTGGTGCTGTTCGTGCTGGCCAGCGAGCCGGCGCATGCGGCCGCCGACCTGCGGACCCTGCTGGCCAGCCCGCTGAACATCGTGCGGCTGGTGCTGCTGACCGCCTGCCTTGCGCTGTGGGGCTACATCGTCCATGCCGCACGCGACCCGGGACGCCAGGGCTTCGGGCAACGCGAGCACGCCTGAGGCCCGCGCCAAGAAGCAGTCATCAAGACCAAGCAGTCATCAGAACGAGAAGCAGTCATCAAGAAGCAGTCATCCTGAGCGAAGCGAAGGATCTGCTTCGAAGCCGACTCCTCGGCTTTGAAGAAGCAGATTCCTCACTGCGTTCGGAATGACATAAGGGGGGCGGGCTTTCCGGGCGTGCCGGGCAGGCCCCACAGTCCCGGCCGCGTGCAGTCGCGCCCGCCGGGCCTCAGCCGGCTCCGCGGCGTTCGCGCACCAGCGACTCCACCACTGTGGGATCGGCCAGGGTGCTGGTGTCGCCCAGCTGGTCCGGCGCGTCCTGCGCGATCTTGCGCAGGATCCGGCGCATGATCTTGCCGCTGCGGGTCTTGGGCAGGCCCGGCGCCCACTGGATGTGGTCGGGGGTCGCGATCGGCCCGATTTCGCGGCGCACCTGCGCGACCAGATCCGCCCGCAGCGCGTCATCCGGCTCGACGCCGGCGACCAGGGTCACGTAGGCATAGATGCCCTGGCCCTTGATCTCGTGCGGGAAGCCGACCACCGCGGCCTCGGCCACTTTCGGGTGCGCGACCAGCGCGCTTTCGACCTCCGCCGTGCCGATCCGGTGGCCGCTGACATTGATCACGTCGTCGACCCGGCCGGTGATCCACCAGTGGCCGTCGACGTCGCGGCGGGCGCCGTCGCCGGTGAAGTACATGCCGGGATAGGCCTTGAAGTAGGTGTCGATGAAGCGCTGTGGGTCGCCGTACACGCCGCGCATCTGCCCGGGCCAGGATTCGAGCAGGACCAGGTTGCCGCTGGCCTCGCCTTCGAGCACTTGCCCCTGCGCATCGACCAGCGCCGGCCGCACGCCGGGCAGCGGCAGCATCGCCGCCCCCGGCTTCATCGCGGTGGCACCGGGCAGCGGTGCCATCAGGATCGCGCCGGTCTCGGTCTGCCACCAGGTGTCGACCACCGGGCAGCGGCCGTCGCCGACCACCTCGAAATACCAGCGCCAGGCCTCCGGGTTGATCGGTTCGCCGACCGTGCCCAGCACCCGAAGTGACGTACGCGAGCAGGACTTGACCGGTGCATCGCCCTCGCGCATCAGCGCGCGGATCGCGGTCGGCGCGGTGTAGAACAGGGTGACCCGGTGGCGGTCGACGACCTGCCAGAAGCGCGAGGCGTCGGGATACGTCGGCACGCCCTCGAACACCACGCAGGTGGCGCCGTTGGCCAGCGGTCCGTAGACGAGATAGCTGTGGCCGGTGATCCAGCCGACGTCGGCGGTGCACCACCAGACGTCGTCCTCGCGCAGGTCGAACACCAGCTCGTGGGTGTATGCTGCGTGCACCAGGTAGCCGCCGGTGGTGTGCAGCACGCCCTTGGGCTTGCCGGTGCTGCCGGAGGTGTAGAGGATGAACAGCGGATCCTCGGCGCCCATCGGCTCGGGTTCGCACTGTTCCGGCTGGCCGTCGACGACCGCGTCGAACCAGCGGTCGCGCGGCATCTGCATCGGCACCGAGGCGCCGGTGTGGCGGACCACCAGCACCGTCTCCACCGAGTCGGTGCCCGGCAGCGCCAGCGCGGCGTCGACGTTGGCCTTCAGCGCGACCGACTTGCCGCCGCGCAGGCCCTCGTCGGCGGTGATCACCAGCCTGCTGCCGCAGTCGCCGATGCGGTCGGCGATCGACTGCGGGGCGAAGCCGCCGAACACCACCGAGTGGACCGCGCCGATCCGCGCGCAGGCCAGCATCGCCACCACCGCCTCCGGGATCATCGGCAGGTAGATCGTGACCCGGTCGCCGCGGCCCACGCCGAGGTTGCGCAGGGCGTTGCCGAGCCGGCATACCCGGGCATGCAGTTCGCGGTAACCGATGCGCACGGGCGGCAGCGCCGGGTCGTCGCGCTCGAACACCAGCGCGGTCTTGTCGCCGCGCGTGGCCAGGTGCCGGTCCAGGCAGTTGACGCTGGCGTTGAGCACGCCGTCGGCGAACCAGCGGATGTGGAAGTCGGCCGGCTCGAAGCTGGCCTCGCGCACCCGCGTGGGCGGGGAGATCCAGTCGATCCGGCGCGCGACCGCGCCCCAGAACGCGTCCGGGTCGCGCAGCGACTCGGCGTGCAGGCGCGGATAGTCCGCCGGGCCGACGCGGGCCGGGACGAAACCGTCGGGAACCGGGACCAGGGCGGGTGTCGACATCGGCGGGCCTCGCGGCGGGCGGGCCTGCCAGTGTGCCGCGGCGGGCGGCCCGCCGCGAGCCGCGCGGCCGTGCGGCCCGTGCCGCGGAGAGCCTTCGGCTGCGGCGCGCATTCTGGACGGAGCCCTCAGCCTTCGCGAAGGCGGGGCTCGGGATCCGCTCGCAAGCGGAGTCCTCGCTGCGTTCGGCACGGCGACCGCGGGTGCGGCCGTGCGGGGGAAGCTGCGCGACAGACGGCTCAGCGCGGCGGCGCGGCCAGCTCGGCGGCGTCCAGGTAGCCGTCGCCGTCGCGGTCCTGGCGGGCGAAGGCCGCGGCCAGGGCCGCGCGGTGCGCGGCCAGGCGCACCGGCGCGCCGCGCCCGCCCGGCAGTTCGTGCGCGGCCAGCACGCCGTCGCCGTCGCGGTCCATGCGCGCGAAGGCGTAGCCCATCCAGTCCTGGTACTCGGCCAGCGAGACGCGGCCGTCGCCGTCGGCGTCCATCCGCGCCAGGTAGGCGGCGGCGTCGCGCACCTGCGACGTGGCCGGCATCGCGCACAGCGCCAAGGCCAGGGCGGCGCCGGCAACGGCAGGGCGGGCGCCCGCCGGATGCGGTCCTGGGCGAACCAGCCGCGGCGACAACGGGCCGGGCTGGCGGCGGCAGGCCGCTGCCGCCACGCCCGCGCGGCGCGCGACCGGGCGCCTCATGCCGCCACGGCCGGGCGGCGGCCCATCAGGCGGCCTGCAGGCGGTAGCCCTTCAGCCGCGCGGCGTAGTCCTGCAGGGCGCGGATGCCGCTGGCCTCGGCGTCGTGGCACCACTGCTGCAGCTGCTGCAGGGTGGCCTGCGCGTCGTGGCCGCGGGCTTCGAGCAGCTGCGCCAGGCGCGCCCGGGCCTCGACCAGCGCGCGCATCCGCGGCCGCTGCTCGACCCAGGCCTGCAGCTGGGCCCGGGCCTCGGGCGACAGCCAGCGGCCGTCGTCGGCCAGGCCGCGGCGCAGCTTGCGCGGCAGCAGCCGGCGCGGCCGCGAACCGGCGGCCGCGGCCTCCTCGCGCAGCGCGGGCTTGAGCACGTGGCGCCTGAAGTCGGTCATCGCCTGGAAGCGGTGCGCCAGCAGAGCCTTGAGCGTGTCGGTGTCGGGGACCGGGATGTTCGGGCGCACGTCCAGGCTCGGCGCCACCCGCAGCACCCGGGCCAGGCCCAGCCGCTCCAGCCCGCGGATCGCCGCCCAGCCGATGTCGAATTCCCAGCGGCGCAGCGCGAACTTGGCCGAGGACGGGAAGGCGTGGTGGTTGTTGTGCAGCTCCTCGCCGCCGATCCACACGCCCCAGGGGCTGAGGTTGGTGGCGGTGTCGGTGGTCTCGAAGTTGCGGTAGCCCCACCAGTGCCCCAGGCCGTTGACCACGCCCGCGGCCCAGAACGGGATCCAGGCCATCTGCAGCGCCCACGCAGCCACGCCCCAGAAGCCGAACGCCACGAAGCTTGCGAGCAGCAGCAGGGTCGGGCCGAGGCTGGCGTAGGGGGTGTAGAGCCGGCGCTCGATCCAGTCGTCCGGGCAGCCCTTGCCGTACTTGTCGATGTCGCCGCGCTGGCCGCGCGCGTCGCGGTACAGCTCCACGCCGCGCCAGAACACGGTGTCGATGCCCTTGTGCATCGGGCTGTGCGGATCCTCCTCGGTCTCGCACCTGGCGTGGTGCTTGCGGTGGATCGCGACCCATTCGCGGGTGACCATCGCGGTGGTGAGCCAGCACCAGAACCGGAACAGGTGCGCGACCGCCGGGTGGAAGTCCACGCCGCGGTGCGCCATCGAGCGGTGCAGGTAGAGCGTGACCGAGAAGATGGTCAGCTGGGTCGCGACCAGGAACCAGATCGCGAGGGTGCCGAGGCTGGCCTGGGCCAGGCCTGCGGCCAGGAAGTCGAGCAGCGAAGCGGGCATCGGGAACTCCGGGGGAAGACGCGGGACGGCCGCGGCCGTCCCCGACCCATGATGCCAGCCCGGGCCCGGCGGCACACCCCGCCCGCCGCGAGGCCGGCGCACGGCGTTCAGTTCCGTGAGCCCGCGCACGTCCGGCGCGGCCTGGTGACGGCTTCTGCGACACTGGCGCGATGCCGGAACTGCCCGAAGTCGAGACCACCCGCCGCGGCCTGGCGCCGCACCTGGCCGGGCGCCGGGTGACCGGCGTGGTCCTGCGCCGGCCGGACCTGCGTTGGCCGATCCCGCCGCAGGTCGGCGCGCTGCTGCCCGGGCAGCGGATCGAGGCGGTCGCCCGCCGTGCCAAGTACCTGCTGCTGGACACCGCCGCCGGCAGCGCGCTGCTGCACCTGGGCATGTCCGGCAGCCTGCGGGTGCTGGACGCAGCGGTCGCGCCGCGGCCGCACGACCACGTCGACATCGCCCTGGATTCGGGGCGGGTGCTGCGCTTCAACGACCCGCGCCGCTTCGGCTGCCTGCTGTGGCAGGAACCCGGCCAGACCCACCCGCTGCTGCGCGGCCTGGGCCCGGAGCCGCTGGCGGAGGACTTCGACGGCGACTGGCTGTTCGCCCGCAGCCGCGGCCGCAGCGCCCCGGTCAAGACCTTCCTGATGGACCAGCGGATCGTGGTCGGGGTGGGCAACATCTACGCCGCCGAGGCGCTGTTCCTGGCCGGGATCTCGCCGCTGCGCCCGGCCGGCCGGGTCTCGCGCGAACGCTACCGGCGGCTGGCCGCGGCGGTGCGCGCGATCCTGGGCCGCGCGATCGAACGCGGCGGCACCACCCTGCGCGACTTCCTCGCCCCGGACGGGGCGCCCGGCTATTTCGAGCAGGAGCTGTCGGCCTACGGCCGCGGCGGCGCGCCCTGTCCGCGCTGCGGGCGGGCCCTGCGCCAGGCCCGGCTCGGGCAACGCGCCACGGTCTGGTGCGGGCACTGCCAGCGCTGAGCCGCGGGCCCGGCCCGGTTTCCTGAACCCGGCATCGCGCCGGAGTATGATCCGGGCGGTTGGGGGAGACGATGTCCGAGACCGCGGAGATCACCGAGTGGCTGGATGCCGCGCGCGATGGCGATCGCGGCGCGCTCGACCGCGTGCTCGCCACCCTCTACCAGGAACTGCACTCGATGGCCCGGCGCCAGCTGGCCGGCCAGCACGGCCATACCCTGGACGCCACCGCGCTGGTGCACGAGGCCTACCTGAAGCTGGTCGGCCGCAACACCGCCCGCTTCGACGACCGCGCCCATTTCTTCGCCTACGCCGCCTCGGCGATGCGCAGCGTGGTGGTCGACTACGCCCGCCAGCGGCTGGCGCAGAAGCGCGGCGGCGACCTGCACCGGGTCACCGACCTGCCCGAGGACCTGGAAGGCGGGCTGCGCCTGGACGAGGACACGCTCGGCCTGGACACCGCCCTGACCCGGCTGGCGGCGGTCGACGCGCGCCTGGCGCAGGTGGTGGAGCTGCGCTACTTCGCCGGCCTGTCGGAGATCGAGATCGCCAGCCTGCTCAAGCGTTCCGAGCGCAGCATCCGCCGCGACTGGCAGAAGGCGCGGCTGTTCCTGCTGGCGTCGCTGAAGGACGAGTGAGGCGCCGGACGTGGCACCGGCCAGGCACGGCGGACGGTACGGCGCCGTGCGACCGCACGGCCGGGCCTGCGCGCCGCGCAGGCCGCGGGCGCCGGGCCGGGCCGGGCGCTGCTGACTGATGGACGCCGAGCGCTGGCAACGCCTGTCCCCGCTGCTCGACGCGATGTTCGAGCTGGAGCCGGAGGAGCGCGCGCGCAGCCTGCAGCTGCTGCGCGAGGAGGACCCGCAGCTGGCGGCCGACCTCGAGGAACTGATGGCGCTGGAGGAAGAGCGCGCCGACTTCCTGGCCGAGCCGCTGATCGCGCCGCTGCCGGGCGCGCACCCCGGGACCATCGTCGGGCCGTGGCGGCTGGAGCGCATGCTCGGCGAGGGCGGCATGGGCCAGGTCTGGCTGGGCGGGCGCGCCGACGGGCTGTACCAGCGCCGGGTCGCGATCAAGCTGCTGCGCCCGGGCCTGGTCGAGCCGAACCTGCGGCTGCGCTTCAACCGCGAGCGCGAGATCCTGGCGCGGCTGGCGCACCCGCACATCGCGCGCCTGCTCGACGCCGGCGTCAGCCACGACGGCCAACCGTACCTGACGCTGGAATACATCGAGGGCGAGCCGATCACCGACTGGTGCCGGGCGCGGCTGGTCTCGCTGGAAACCCGGCTCAAGCTGTTCGCCCAGGTCTGCGCCGCGGTCAGCCACGCGCACGCGAACCTGATCGTGCACCGCGACCTCAAGCCCTCCAACATCCTGGTGACGCCGGCCGGCGAAGTGCGCCTGCTCGACTTCGGCATCGCCAAGCTGCTCGACAGCGATGGGCCGCCGCCGGAGCAGACCCGCACCGGCGTGCGCGCCTTCACCCTGCACTACGCCGCGCCCGAGCAGATCCGCGGCGAGCCGGTCACCACCATGACCGACGTCTACTCGCTCGGGGTGGTGCTGCACGAGCTGCTCAGCGGCGCCCGGCCCTACCGGCTGACCCGCGAGAGCGACGCCGCGTTCGAGGAAGCGATCCTGCGCGACGACCCGCAGAAGCCCTCGCAGTCGATCACCCGCGGGCGCGACGCGCAGAACATGTCGGTGGCGGCGATGCGCCGGCATGCGCGGGCCCTGGCCGGCGACTTGGACAACATCGTGCTCAAGGCCCTGGCCAAGCGCCCCGAGCAGCGCTACCCGTCGGTGGAGGCGCTGGCCCAGGACCTGCAGCGCTATGCGGCCGGGCGGCCGGTGCGGGCGCGCCCGGCCAGCCTGGGCTACCAGCTGCGCAAGTACGTGTCGCGGCACCGTTGGCCGCTGGCGACCGCCGGCCTCGGGGTGGCGGTGCTGGCGGCGGCGCTCGGGCTGGTGCACTGGCAGGCGCGGCGCGCGCTGGAAGACGCCGCGCGCGCGCAGGCGCTGCAGGACTTCGTGCTCGGGCTGTTCGAGCATGCGGGCAGCGCCGCGCCCGGCGAGGCGCTGGACCTGCGGCAGCTGCTGGAGGCCGGCGTGGACCGCGGCAACCGCGAACTGATCCGCCAGCCGCGCGCGCGCGCCGAACTGCTCGGGCTGGTCGCGCGCCTGCGGCTGGGACTGGGCGACTACGACGAGGCCTCGATGCTGCTCGACCAGCAGCAGATGATCCTGGAGAGCCTGGTCTACGTGCCGCCGGGACTGCGGCTGGAGGCGGCCACCCTGCGCGGGCGCAGCCAGCGCCTGCAGGGCGACCCGCACGCCTGCATCCGGAGCATGCAGCCCTGGCTCGACAAGGCCCGGCGCGCGCAGTCGCAGCTGCGCTCGCAGTCGGCCGAGTTCCATTCGCAGCTGGGCCGCTGCCGTCGTGCCAACGGCGAGGCCAACGTCGCCAGGCAGCTGTTCGAGCGCTCGCTGGCGCTGCGCGACGGCGAGCTCGGCGACGACGTCGGCGCGGTCGAGAACCTGCTCGACCTTGCCGCCCTGCACGCCGACGGCGGGGACGGCCGGGCGGCGCTCGCCGGCTACCAGGCGGCGCTGGCGCGCCTGCGGCGGGACGTGGGCGAACGGCATCCGCTGGCGATCGGCAGCCTGCGCGGGATCGGCGCCAGCCAGCAGGCGCTGGGCCGTGCGGCGGCGGCCGAGGACGCCTACAGCCGCGCCCTGGCGCTGGCCCTGGACCTGCACGGCGTGCAGCACCCGGTGACGCTGGAACTGCGCCGGCAGTTGGCGGCGGCCTACGTCGAGCAGGGCCGCTACGCCGAGGCCGAACGCGAACTGGGCGAAGCCCGGCGCCTGCTCGCGGGGCGCGCGGGATCGCGGCAGCCCGAGCTGGCGGCGGTCCACGACGCGCTGGCGCTGGCCGCCCGCGAACGCGGCAACCTGCCGGGGGCGCTGCGCGAGCAGGCGGTCGCGATCTCGATCCGGCGCCAGGGGGGCGCGCAGGACGCGCTGGCGCCGGCGCTGGCGCAGCAGGCCCTGCTGCTGCAGGAGGCGGGCCGGCCGGACGAGGCGCTCGCGGCGCTGGAGGAGGCGGGCGCGCTTCTCGGCGCGCGCCTGGGCGGCGACCATCCGGCGCTGGGCGCGATCGAACGCCAGGCGGGCGAGGCGCTGGCCGCCGCCGGCGCGCGCGGTGATGCCCTGCTGCGCCTGCAGCGCGCGGTCGCACTGACCCGCCCCTACGGCGCGGACCATCCCGAGGCGCTGCAGGCGGCGCTGGCGCTGGGCCGGCAGCAGGCCCTGGCCGGACAGGACCCGGGCCTGGCGGCGCTCGACCGCATCGCCGCGATCCCCGGCGAGGGCCGCGAGCACCGGCGGCTGCGCTGGCGCGCCCGCGCCCAGGCGGCGCACGCCCGCTGCCTGACGGCGCAGGCCGCGCGCGCCGCGGCGCTGGACGCGATCGAGCGGGTGATCGCCGAGGTCCGGCGCGCGCATCCGGCCGGCGGCAGCCTGCTGCGCGAGATCGAGGGACTGCGCGCCGACTGCTTCAGTAGTCGCGGCCCGGCTCCGGCCACGGCAGCGGCGCCTGCGCCGGGTCGATCCGGCCCTCGCCGCGCATCACCCGCTTGAACTCCGCGCGCGACACCGACAGGTAGCGTTCGTTGCCGCCGACCTCGACCTGCGGACCCTCGCGCACAGCGCGGCCGTTGCCGTCGACCCGCACGGTCATGGTCGCCTTGCTCCCGGTGTGGCAGATGGTCTTGATCTCGACCAGTTCGTCGGCCCAGGCCAGCAGCGCCGCGCTGCCCTCGAACAGCTCGCCGCGGAAGTCGGTGCGCAGGCCGTAGCACAGCACCGGGATGCCGAGCCGGTCGACCACCTCGGTCAGCTGCCAGGCCTGGGCGCGGCTCAGGAACTGGGCCTCGTCGACCAGCACGCAGTGCAGCGGGCCGTGGACCTGCACGCTGGTGCGCACCATCGCCTCCAGGTCGTCGCGCGCGCCGAACGCCGTGCCCTCGGCGCGCAGGCCGATCCGCGAGGCGACCGTGCCGCTGCCGTCGCGGTGGTCCAGGGCCGGGGTCAGGATCGCCACCCGCATCCCGCGCTCGCGGTAGTTGTGCGCGGACTGCAGCAGGGTCGTGGTCTTCCCCGCGTTCATCGCCGAGTAGTAGAAGTAGAGCTTGGCCATCGGCGGGCAGTGTAGCGGCGCGGCGGGCGGGCGGCGGCGCGACGATGCGACAATGGCCGCCCCCCAGCGGTGGCGCCCATGCACGGCCTCAACCCCCCCCAGCGCGCCGCGGTGGCGCACGTCGACGGCCCGCTGCTGGTGCTGGCGGGCGCCGGCAGCGGCAAGACCCGGGTGATCGTGGAGAAGATCGCGCACCTGGCGGCCAGCGGCCGGATGCCGGCGCGCCGGATCGCGGCGATCACCTTCACCAACAAGGCCGCGCGCGAGATGCGCGAGCGCGTCGCCCGGCGCCTGAAGGGCGACGCGGCCGAGGGCCTGACGGTCTGCACCTTCCACGCGCTCGGCCTGCGGATCCTGCAGGTCGAGCACGCGCGCGCCGGGCTGCGTCGCGGCTTTTCGGTGTTCGATGCCGAGGACACCGGCGCGCAGCTGCGCGATCTGCTGCCGGCGGGCAGCAAGCCCGACGCGGTCGAGGCGATGCGCGCGCTGGTGTCGCGGGCCAAGAACGCCTGCCTGTCGCCGGAGCAGGCCGCCGCGGCGGCGCGTAGCGCGCGCGAGCGCGAGGCGGCGGCGCTGTACGCGCGCTACCAGCAGCGCCTGGCCGCCTTCAACGCGGTCGACTTCGACGACCTGATCCGCCTGCCGGTGCAGCTGCTGGAAAGCGACGCCGACTGCGTCGCCGGCTGGCGCGAGCGCATCGGCTACCTGCTGGTCGACGAATGCCAGGACACCAACGACGCCCAGTACCGGCTGCTCAAGGCGATCGCCGGCCCGCGCGGCCTGTTCACCTGCGTCGGCGACGACGACCAGTCGATCTATGCCTGGCGCGGCGCCAACCCGGACAACCTGCTGCAGCTCGGCCGCGACTACCCGGACCTTGCGATCGTCAAGCTCGAGCAGAACTACCGCTGCAGCAACCGGATCCTGCGCGCGGCCAACGCGCTGATCGCCCATAACCCGCACGAGCACCCGAAGACGCTCTGGTCCGACCAGGCCGACGGCGAGCGCATCCGCGTCTGGGAATGCCGCGACGCCGAGCACGAGGCCGAGAAGGTCGCCGACCGCATCCACTTCCTCCACCAGGCGCGCGCCGCGCCGTGGAGCGACTTCTGCATCCTGTTCCGCGGCAACCACCAGTCGCGTGCGCTGGAGAAGGCGCTGCAGCTGCTGCGCGTGCCCTACCACCTCACCGGCGGCACCGCCTTCCTGGACCGCGGCGAGGTCAAGGACGCGCTGGCCTGGCTGCGGCTGATCGCCAATCCCGACGACGACGCGGCCTTCCTGCGCGCGGTCGCCGCGCCGCAGCGCGGCGTGGGCGCGGGCACGCTGGCGAAGCTGGCGGAACTGGCGCAGCACGCGCAGCTGCCGCTGGCGCGCGCGGCCGAGTCGATCGGGCTGGTGAAGCAGCTGCCGGCGCGCGCGGCGAACGCATTGCAGGAATTCGCCGACATCGTGCGCGGGCTGCGCGCGGAGGCGGCGCGGACGGCGCCGCCGGCGCTGGTGCGCAGCCTGGTCGAGCGTTCCGGGCTGCTGGCCGCGGTGCGCGCGCAGTGCCGGGACGAGGCCATGTTCCAGCGCCGCCGCGCCAACCTGGAGGAACTGGCCGACTGGTTCGAGGGCGCGCACGGCGGCGGCCCGGGCGAACTGGCCGCGGCGCTCGCGCTGCTGTCGCACGCCGACAAGGGCGAGGCCGGCAACCAGGTGCGGCTGATGAGCCTGCACGCGGCCAAGGGCCTGGAGTTCCGCTACGTGTTCATCGTCGGCGTTGAGGACGGAACCCTGCCGCACGAGGCCAGCATCGAGGAGGGCCGCATCGACGAGGAGCGGCGCCTGTTCTACGTCGGCATCACCCGTGCGCGGGAACAGGTATGGCTGTCGCATGCGCGCGAGTCGCGGCGGTGGGGCACGCGCCAGCGCAACCTGCCCAGCCGCTTCCTCGACGAGCTGCCGGCGGCCGAGGTCCAGCGCGACGGCGCCGACCCGGAAGCCGATGCCGCCGACCGCAGGCAGCGTGCGGACGCCGGCTTCGCCGCGATCAAGGCGCTGCTGGAAGCCTGAGCGCCCCCGTCGCGCGGCCACCCGGCGTCGCGGACCCGGGCCGTCGCCGCGTTTGGCTACACTCGCCGGCCCGGCCTTCGTCCCGAGGAAGCGACCCATGCACCTGCCGCGCTGCGCACTCGTTCCGGCCCTGCTGGCTGCCGTCCTGGCGCTGCCGGGCTGCGCGACCGTACCCGGGCCCCCGACAACCGCGCCGGCCGCGGTCGCCGCCGACGACAACCTCAATGCCGTGGTCTGGATGCAGACCTCGGCCGAGTACGCGGCGGTGGCGGAGCAGACCTGGCGCGCGGCGGCCGAGCAGCTCGAGGCGGCCCTGGCCGACCCGGCGTGGGACGCGCTGGCGCCGGCCGACCGCGCCGGCGCGCCGCTCGCCGGCCTGCCGCCGGCGGTGATCGTCGACGTCGACGAGACCGTGCTCGACAACTCGCCCTACCAGGCGCGCCTGGTGCGCGACGGCCGCGAGTTCGACGACGGCAGCTGGGACGGCTGGGTCGCCGAAGCGCAGGCGCAGCCGGTACCCGGCGCACTCGAGTTCGCGCGCGCGGCGGCCGCGCGCGGGGTCACCATGATCTACCTGTCCAACCGCACCGAGGCGCAGCAGCAAGCGACCCTGGCCAACCTGCGCGCGCTCGGCTTCCCGGTGGCCGAGGGCGACGTGTTCCACGGCAAGGGCACCACCGTCGCCGGCTGCACCCAGGCCGGCAGCAGCGACAAGAGCTGCCGCCGGCGGTTGGTGGCGCGCCAGTACCGGGTGCTGATGCAGTTCGGCGACCAGCTCGGCGATTTCGTCGCCGGCCCCGACAACCGGCCGGCCACCCGGCGCGCGCTGCTGGACGCGCACCGCGGCTGGTTCGGCGCGCGCTGGTGGATGCTGCCCAACCCCAGCTACGGC
>JBKHXI010000162.1:0-7469 GCA_046566095.1 Gammaproteobacteria bacterium
GGCGCGCTTCGTCGAGGACGCATGGACCCGGGAGGAGGCCTGCCCCGAGCCCGGCCGCGGCGGCGGCGGCGGGCGCACCCGGGTGCTGCGCGAGGGCGCGGTGTTCGAGCAGGCCGGGGTCGGGTTCTCCGACGTGTCGGGAAGCGCGCTGCCGCCGGCGGCGACCGCGGCGCGTCCGGAGCTGGCCGGCGCCGCCTGGCGCGCGGTCGGGGTGTCGCTGGTGTTCCACCCGCGCAATCCCTACCTGCCGACCACGCACATGAACGTGCGCCATTTCCGCGCCGCGCGCGGCGGCGAGACGGTGGCCTGGTGGTTCGGCGGCGGCTTCGACCTGACCCCGTGCTATCCCTTCGACGAGGACGTGCTGCACTGGCACCGCACCGCCCGCGCGCTGTGCGAGCCCTTCGGCGGCCAGGCCCGCTACGACGCCCACAAGCGCTGGTGCGACCAGTATTTCTTCCTGAAGCACCGCGGCGAGACCCGCGGCGTCGGCGGCCTGTTCTTCGACGACCTGCACGAGGACTTCGACCGCGACTTCGGCTACCTGCGCGCGGTCGGCGACGGTTTCCTGGATGCGTACCTGCCGATCGTCGAACGCCGCCGCGACACCCCGTTCGGCCAGCGCGAGCGCGACTTCCAGCTGTACCGGCGCGGGCGCTACGTGGAGTTCAACCTGGTCTGGGACCGCGGCACCCTGTTCGGGCTGCAGTCGGGCGGGCGCACCGAGTCGATCCTGATGAGCCTGCCGCCGCTGGCGCGCTGGGAGTACGGCTACCGGCCCGGGCCCGGCAGCCCCGAAGCCGGCCTCGCCGACTACCTGCGCCCGCGCGACTGGCTGGCCGGATCCTGATCGGACCGGGCCGGCCGGGCGGCGCCACGCTCAGTCGCGCAGCTTGAGCACGGTGATCGCGCCGTTGGGCTCCAGCCAGGCGGCCTCGATCTGGGCGCGCTCGCGCACGTTGGCCGCGCGCATCGCCTCCTCCAGGTCGCTGGGCGGGATCATCTGCCGCCGCAGCACGCGCTCGAACACCTCGCCGTTGCGCGCCAGCAGCACCGGCTCGCCCTGCACCAGGCGGTCGGCCAGCGGGCTGCGCGAGGTCGCGATCCCCACCAGCCAGTTCAGGCCGATCAGGGTCGCGGCCAGGATCAGCCCGCCCAGCAGCGAGACGTCCTCGCCGATCAGCGAGTTCTGCACGGCGGTGCCCAGCAGCACCACCACGATCAGGTCGAAGGGCGTGTGCTGGCCCACGGTGCGCTTGCCGGTGATCCGGACCAGGGCCAGGATCACCAGGTAGACCACGCAGGCGCGCAGCACGAATTCCCACCAGGGCATGGCCAGTTCGAACAGGTCGCTCATCGCCTGCTCCGTCGGGTATGGAGGGAGCGCGAGTGTCGCGGGCCCGGCGCGGGGGCGGCGTGAGCGAATCCGCGGGAACTGAGCTCTCCCGCGATCGTCTTGCGGGCTGGAAAAGGGGAACAGCAGGTCCCTCGCTGCGCTCGGGACGACAGGAAAGCGAAGGGCGCGCCTGCGGATCGGGCGGGCCGGGGCGCCACGGATCCCGGGGCGCCCGGAACCAGGAACCGGAACCACGAACCGGAACCACCAGCGGGAACCAATAAAAAGCCCCGCAGACCAGGGGGAGGTCGGCGGGGCCGGGGAACGGTACCTGGGGAGGGGTGCCCGTTCCGGGGATCACTCCAGGGGAGGGAGATGATCGTGCGACGGACGTTGCATCCGTCGCGGTCTATGGGACCAAAGTCGACATGGATGGTTCGTGAAGAAAGAGGTTAAGAATTCGTAGGGTTCAGGGCCGATTCATGGCGCGGGACCGGGCGGGCGCGCGGGGGCGCGGGGATCGCGCCCAAGGGGCGCTCCTACGGGGTTGCCGCCCTTGGGCGCGGTCCCGGGGAACACGCCGGCGACCCGCCGGCCCCGCTCAATGCGCCTCGTCCCAGTTGCCCCCGACGCCGCTGTCCACCACCAGCGGCACCCGCAGCGCGGCCGCGGCGGCCATCCGCCGGCCCACCTCCCCCACCAGCTCCTCGACGAAGCCGGCCTCGGCCTCGAACACCAGCTCGTCGTGCACCTGCAGCACCATCAACGCGCGCCCGCGGTGCCCGGCCAGCCAGCCGTCGATGTCGACCATCGCCCGCTTGATGATGTCGGCCGCGGTGCCCTGCATCGGCGCGTTGATCGCGGCGCGCTCGGCCCCGGCGCGCAGGCCCTGGTTGCGGGCGTGGATGTTGTCCAGGTACAGCCGCCGCCCGAACACCGTCTCCACGTAGCCGCGCTCGCGCGCCTGCTCGCGGGTGCGCTCCATGAACTCGCGCACGCCTGGGTAGCGGTTGAAGTACAGGGTGATGTAGTCCTGCGCCTCGGTGCGGGCGATGCCGAGCTGGCGCGCCAGCCCGTGCGGGCCCATGCCGTACATCAGGCCGAAGTTGATCGCCTTGGCCGCGCGACGCTCGTCCGGCCCGACCGCGTCGATCGGCTTGCCGAACACCTCGGCGGCGGTGGCGCGGTGGATGTCGGCGCCGGCGGCGAAGGCCGCGACCAGGCCGGGGTCGCCGGACAGGTGGGCCATGATCCGCAGCTCGATCTGCGAGTAGTCGCAGGCCACGATCCGGCGGCCTTCCGGCGCCACGAACGCGGTGCGGATGCGGCGCCCGTCCGCGGTGCGGATCGGGATGTTCTGCAGGTTCGGGTCGCTGGAGGCCAGCCGCCCGGTGGCGGCGCCGGCCTGGTGGTAGCTGGTGTGGACCCGGCCGGTGTCGGGGTTGACCATCTCCGGCAGCTTGTCGGTATAGGTGCTGCGCAGCTTGGCCAGGCCGCGGTATTCGAGGATCACCCGCGGCAGCTCGTGGCGGTCGGCGATCGCCTCCAGCGCCTCCTCGTTGGTCGAGGGCTGGCCCTTCGGGGTCTTCACCAGCGCCGGCAGGCCCAGCTCCTCGAACAGCAGCGCGCACAGCTGACGCGGCGAGTCCAGGTTGAACTCGCGCCCGGCCAGCTCGGTGGCGCGGCGCCGGGCGTCGAGCATGCGCCGGCCCAGGTCCGCGGACTGGCGGCGCAGTTCGGCCGCGTCGACCAGCACGCCGTTGGCCTCGACCCGCGCCAGCACCGGCACCAGCGGCATCTCGATGTCGCGGTAGACGCGCTCGAGCGCCGGCTCGGCGGCCAGCCGCGGGCGCAGCGCGCGGTGCAGGCGCAGGGTGACGTCGGCGTCCTCGGCGGCGTATTCGGTGGCACGCGCGACGTCGACCTCGTCGAAGCCGATCTGCTTGGCGCCCTTGCCGCAGACATCCGTGTAGGGGATGGTGGTGAGGCCCAGATGGCGCCTGGCGAGCGAATCCATGTCGTGCGACTTGTCGGATTCCAGCACGTAGGATTCGAGCAGGGTGTCGTGCACGATGCCGCGCAGCGTGATGCCGTGGTTGGCCAGGACGTGGGCGTCGTACTTGAGGTTCTGGCCGAGCTTGGCGTGCTTGTCCGACTCGAGCCAGGGGCGGAGCTTGTCCAGCACCTCGGCGAGCGGCAACTGCGCCGGCGCATCCGTGCCACGGTGCGCCAGCGGCAGGTAGGCCGCCTCGCCCGGCGCGACCGCGAACGACATCCCGACCAGCTGCGCCGCCATCGGGTCGAGGCTGTTGGTCTCCGTGTCGAAGGCGGTCAGCTCGGCTGCGGAGATCTTCTCGAGCCAGGCCTCGAAGCTCGCCCAGTCGAGGAGGGTCACGTAGCCGCTGCGGTGGGCGCCCGCGACGCCGCCTGCAGGCGCGGCGCCAGCCGCGAGCTTCTCTCTATCCGCCGCCGCCCCTCCATCGCCGGAAAGGCTCGCGGCTGGCGCCGCTCCTACAGCGGGAATTGCGGTAATTGGGGTCTGTCCCCGATCTCCCTGGCCATCGAAGCGGCGCGCCTCAGTCGCGGCTTTCGACGCGGCCACACTCGCCGCACCGCCATCGAGATCCTTCAGCCAGCCGCGGAACTCGAAGCGCTCATAGAGCGCCCGCAGCGCCGCCTTGTCGTCCTCGCGCGCCGGCAGCTCGTCGAGCCCCACCGGCAGCTCGACGTCGGTCGCCACCGTCACCAGCTTCCGGCCGAGCGGCAGGAAGTCCAGGTGCTTGCGCAGGTTCTCGCCCACCTTGCCGCCGACCTTTTCGGCGTTGGCGACCAGGTTGTCGAGGGTGCCGTACTCGGTCAGCCACTTTACCGCGGTCTTGGGCCCGCACTTCTCCACCCCGGGGACGTTGTCCACGGTGTCGCCGACGAGCGCCAGGTAATCGACGATGCGCTCGGGCGGCACGCCGAACTTGGCCTCGACGCCGGCCGCGTCCAGCACCTCCTCGCTCATCGTGTTGACCCAGCGCACCCCGGGGCGCACGAGCTGGGTGAGGTCCTTGTCGCCGGTCGAGATCACCACCTCCCAGCCGCGCTCCAGCGCCTGGCGGGTCAGCGTGCCGATGACGTCGTCCGCCTCCACGCCTTCCACCGCCAGCAGCGGCCAGCCCTCGGCCACCACCGCCTCGTGCAGCGGTTCGATCTGCGCGCGCAGGTCGTCGGGCATGGGCGGGCGGTGCGACTTGTATTCGGGATACCAGTCGTCGCGGAAGGTCTTGCCCTTGGCGTCGAATACGCAGGCGCGAAATTCTGCCTTGTAGTCGCTTTCCAGCCGCCTTAGCATCGACAGCACCCCCCGGATCGCGCCCGTCGGCTCGCCCTGCGCATTACGAAGGTCGGGCAGCGCATGGAAGGCGCGGTAAAGATAGCTGGAGCCGTCGACGAGCAGCAGGGTGGGCATCTTGTGGAACATCCTTGCGGGAAACCGGGCGGGCCGCGCCGCACTCGAAACATCGTGGGCCCCATCCCTGAACACGAGAACAACATGACCGCGAAAGAAAAACTCCCCCGCAGCGTGCCCGACAGCACCACGCCGCGCTACAACGCGCGCGAGTCCTGGCGAATCTTCGGGATTATGGCAGAGTTCGTGGAGGCGACCGAACGCCTGTCCGCGATCCGCCCGGCGGTGTCGATCTTCGGCAGCGCGCGCACCCCGCCCGACCACATGTACTACATGCTCGCCGAGCAGATCGCCCGCCTGCTGTCGGATTCGGGCTTCGCGGTGATCTCGGGCGGCGGCCCAGGCATCATGGAGGCGGCCAACAAGGGCGCCTTCTTCGGCAAGAGCCCGTCGGTGGGGCTCAACATCCAGCTGCCGCTGGAACAGGCGGCCAATCCCTACCAGGACATCTCGCAGACCTTCCAGCACTTCTTCGCGCGCAAGTTCATGTTCGTGAAGTTCGCCACCGCCTACGTGGTGATGCCGGGCGGCTTCGGCACGCTCGACGAGCTGCTCGAGGCGATGACGCTGGTGCAGACGAAGAAGAGCCGCAGGATCCCTATCATCCTGGTGCACCGCCCGTTCTGGCAGGGCCTGCTCGACTGGCTGCGCGACCGCCTGGTCGCCGAGGGCATGATCAGCCGCGAGGACCTCGATCTGGTGCAGGTCATCGACAAGCCCGAGGAGGTGGTCGAGGCCATCTTCAAGCACTACGAGCGCCGCGGCTTCCAGCCCCTGCCGGCCGAGCGCGAGATGATGCTGAACCTGTGAGCGCCCGCTTCCGCAGGCGCGGCCGAAGCCGCGAAAACGGCTAGAATTGAGGCCTGATCAGGAGAACATCATGCGCCGCACCCTCATCGCCCTGTTGCTGGCCGCCGCCGCGCCGGCCTTCGCCCAGCAGCCCGCCGGTCTCGAACCGATTCCCGAGCCGCCGCCGATGCCGGCCGAGGGCGCCGCGGTCGACGAGCCCGAGGTCACCATCGTCAAGCGCGGCGAGGACACCGTGACCGAGTACCGCATCCGCGGCAAGCTCTACATGGTCAAGGTCACGCCGCCGCATGGCGTGCCCTACTACCTGATCGACAAGGAAGGCAACGGCCAGATGGTGCGCGACGACGCGGCGCCCAATCTCGCGGTGCCGATGTGGGTGATCAAGTCCTGGTGAGCACGGCCCTCGCCTGCCGCAGCTTCAAGCCGGTGTTCCGCGCCGACGCGCGGGTGCTCGTGCTCGGCAGCATGCCGGGCGCGGCCTCGCTCGCCGCCGCCGAGTACTACGCCCATCCGCGCAACGCCTTCTGGCCGATCATGGGCGCGCTGTTCGGCGCCGGCCCGGCGCTGCCCTACGCCGAACGCCTGCTGCGCCTGAAGGCCGCCGGCGTCGCGCTGTGGGACGTGATCGCCGCCTGCGAGCGCCCGGGCAGCCTGGACAGCGCGATCGCCCCCGCCAGCATCCAGGCCAACGATTTCGCCCGGCTGTTCCGCGACTGCCCGCACATCGGCCACGTGTTCTTCAATGGCACCGCTGCCGAGACCGCCTTCCGCCGCCACGTGCGCGGACGCATCGCGCTGCCGGCGCTGCACTTCACCCGCCTGCCCTCGACCAGCCCCGCACACGCCGCGCGCGCCTTCGAGGCCAAGCTCGCCGCCTGGCAGGCGGTGAAGGCCGCAGCCGGCCACCATACCCCGGCCGCGCAGGCCGCCTGATCCGCTTCAACCGCCCCGCTCCGGAGCCCGCATGTCCGTCTTCACCCCCGTCCCCGAATCCGTGCTCGCCGAATGGCTGAAGGACTATGCCGTCGGCCGCCTGGTCGAGCTCAAGGGCATTTCCGCCGGGGTGCAGAACAGCAACTTCTTCGTCACCACCACGCTCGGGCGCTACGTGCTGACCCTGTTCGAGGACATGTCGCGCGCCGAACTGCCCTACTACCTGCACCTGATGGCGCACCTGGCGCGCCACGGCCTGCCGGTGCCGGGCCCGATCGCCAACCGCGACAACGAATACCTCGGCACCTTGCAGGAGCGCCCCGCCGCGCTGGTCGTGCGCCTGTCCGGCAGCTCGGAGATGAACCCCGGCCTGCCGCACTGCGAGAAGGTCGGCGCCATGCTCGCCGGCCTGCACCTGGCCGGCCAGTCCTACGGCCGCCGCCAGGAGAACCCGCGCGGAGCGCGCTGGCGCGCCGCCACCGCCGAGGTCGTGCGCCCCTTCCTGCCCGCCGCCGAGCAGGCCCTGCTCGACGCCGAGATCGCCAGCCAGGCGACCATCGACCCCGACGCCCTGCCCTGCGGCGCGATCCACGCCGACCTCTTCCGCGACAACGTGCTGTGGGACACCGAGGCCGACGGCAGCGTGCGCATCGGCGGCGTGATCGACTTCTACTTCGCCGGCTACGACGCCCTGCTGTTCGACGTCGCGGTCACCGTCAACGACTGGTGCTCCACCCCCGACGGCGGCCTGGACGCGGCGCGCAGCACCGCGCTGCTCGCCGCCTATCACGCCGAGCGCCCCTTCACCGACGCCGAGCGCGCCGCCTGGCCGGCCATGCTGCGCGCCGCCGCACTGCGCTTCTGGCTGTCGCGCGCCGCCGACTTCCACCTGCCGCGCGCCGGCGAGATGGTGCTGGTGAAGGACCCCGACGA
>JBKHXI010000163.1:0-16676 GCA_046566095.1 Gammaproteobacteria bacterium
ACGTCGCCGGCGATGTTCAGCGCCTCGACCGCGACGGTGCGCGCATCCAGGGTGGTGTGGGCCAGCAGCGCGCGTGCCGCAGACAGGGCGTAGGGGCCGCCGGAGCCGATCGCCACCAGCCCGTCCTCCGGCTCGATCACGTCGCCGGTGCCCGAGACGATCAGCGAGGTCTGGCGGTCGGCCACCGCCAGCAGCGCCTCGAGCTTGCCCAGGCGCCGTTCGGTGCGCCAGTCCTTGGCCAGCTCGACCGCAGCGCGCACCAGCTGGCCGTGCTTCTCGAGCTTGGCCTCGAACAGTTCGAACAGGGTGAAGGCGTCGGCCGCGGCGCCGGCGAAACCGGCCAGGACCTGGCCCTCGCGGCCCAGCCGCCGCACCTTGCAGGCATTGGCCTTCATCACCGTATTGCCGAGCGTCACCTGGCCGTCGCCGGCCACCGCCACCTGCCCGTCGCGGCGCACCGAGACGATGGTGGTGGCGTGGAACACGTCTGGATTGCGGCTGGGGTCCATGGCGCCTCCGAAATGCGAATTCGAGACATGGGGGTTTTGGTGAAGGCTTCAAGCCGGGAACGTGCGCGTCTTGAAATGCAGGTACGGGGATGTGGAGATTCTCTGGTGACGGCAAAAGGCGCGTCGTCTTGCCGACGGACGCCCCGGCTTGTCGGCCGGGTATTGCTTTTCCCTCGGTCAGGGCATCCTGCCCTGACTCGGGCGCTGGCCATCCCTGGCCAGCTTGTCGCTATACCCGGCCGCCAATCCGTGGCTCCCCGGCATCTCCAGATTGCCGCTTCGCTCCGATCCCGGACTATTTGCCGGCGGGCTTGCGCCTGGCGCGCGGGTGGGCGGCGTCGTAGACCTTGGCCAGATGCTGGAAGTCCAGGTGGGTGTAGATCTGGGTGGTGGCGATGTCGGCGTGGCCGAGCAGTTCCTGCACCCCGCGCAGGTCGCCGGAGGATTCGAGCACGTGGCTGGCGAAGCTGTGCCGCAGCAGGTGCGGGTGCACGCGCTTGAACAGGCCCTGGCGCCGCGCCAGCGTGCGCAGCCGGGCCTGCACCGCGCGCGGGCTGATCGGCGCGCCGCCGCGGCCCGGGAACACCGGCGCGTCGTCGGCCGCCGGCTGCGATGCGCGCCATTCGTGCAGCGCGCGGCGCGCATGCGAGCCGACCGGCACCCGGCGCTGCTTGCCGCCCTTGCCGAGCACCGTGACCAGCGCCGCGTCCAGGTCCAGGTCGCGCCAGCGCAGCGCGCACAGTTCCGACAGGCGCAGGCCCGAGGAATAGAACAGTTCCAGCAGCGCGCGGTCGCGCAGGCCGAGCGGTGCGTCGGTGGGCACCTCCACCAGGCGCGCGGCCTCGTCGGGGTCCAGCACCTGCGGGAGCCTGCGCGGCGCCTTGGGCGCGCGCAGCGGGTCGGCCGGGTTGGCGGCCAGCCGCCCCTGCCGGAGGTGCCAGCGGTAGAAGCTGCGGCAGGCCGACAGCCGCCGCTGCAGGCTCCGGGGCGACAGCCCGCGGCGGTGCTCGGCGGCGACGAATGCGCGCAGCTGTTCGGTCTGCAGGGCCAGCGGCTGCAGTCCCTGCGTGGCCGCCCATTGCGACAGGGCCTGCAGGTCGCGGCGATAGGCCTCGACCGTGTTCGCCGACATCCGCCGCTCCACCGCCAGGTGGGCGAGGTAGTCGTCGACCGGGCCGGCGGCGGTCATCGCGCCCCGCCCGCGGCGGCAGCGGCCGCCGGCACGGCGCGCCCCTTCCGGCCCGGCCGGCGCGCGGCGGGAAGGCCCGGTGCCGGCCCGGACCCGCTAGTCTGCATACCTGGCCAGCGCCGCGGCCAGCGCCTCGCCCATCATCCGCAGGAACAGCGTGCCCATGCCGGGGTAGAAGCGGTTCGGGTCGCGGCTGCCGACCGCCACCAGGCCGGTGCCCGGCAGCGGCAGCAGCGCGCTCGACTGCACCTGGTCGGCGTGCGCGCCGTACAGCAGCGCGTGCTTGTCGGGATTGAGCCGGCCGCAGATCGGCGCGCCGTCGGCGAGCGCATCGCGGAACGGGGCCAGGCGCGGATCGTCGCGGGCGACCACCTGCAGCCAGTCCGCCTGCTCCAGCCCGGCCACCGGCGCGAACAGCACGATCCGCACCAGGTCGCCGGCGAAATCCTCCGACAGGCTGGCCACCATCGCCCGCACGCTCGCCGCCGCGCTGTCCTGGCGCATCAGCGCCAGGGTCAGCTGGTGGGTCCGCACGGCCAGGCGCTCGTTGTCCTCGGCGTTGGCGAACAGCTCGTGCAGGCGGCGGTTGAGCTCGCGGTTCTTGTCGCGCAGCACCTCCAGCTGGTAGCCGGCCAGCGAGGCCGCGCTGCCCTCCTCGCGCGGCACCACCAGGCTCAGCGCCAGGTCCGGGAACTGCTGCAGGAAGCGCGGATGCCGCCGCAGCCAGGCCGCGACCTCGTGCGCGCCGAGCTTCTCGGTGGAATCGCTCATGCGATGAATTCTCCTTCGAAGACGAATGCGGCCGGCCCGGCCATGGTCAGCGGCGCGTCGTCGCGCGGCCACTCGATGCGCAGCGTGCCGCCGGGAAGCTCCACGTCCAGCGCGCGCGCGACCCGGCCGCGGCGCACCAGGATCGCGGCCGCCGCGCAGGCGCCGCTGCCGCAGGCGAGGGTTTCGCCGGCGCCGCGCTCGTGCACGCGCAGGCGCACCCGGTCGCGCGCGACGACCTGGGCGAAGCCAACGTTGACCGAATCCGGGAAGGCCTCGTCGGCCTGCAGCGCCGGGCCGATCTCCGAAACCTGCGCGGCGTCGACGTCGTCGACCTCAAGCAGGGCGTGCGGGTTGCCGAGCGAGACCGCGCCCACCGGCAGGATCGAGCCGCCGAAGGCGAGGATATAGGGATCGCGCGCCTCGTCGAAGCCGCGCAGGGGGATCCGCGCCGGATCGAATTCCGGCACGCCCATGGCCACGCGCCAGCGGCCGTCGCCGAGGCGCTCGACCCGGTGGCGGCCGGCCGGGCTGTCGAGCGCGAAGTCGTCGCCCAGCGCGGGATCCGCGCGGCGCAGCCAGGCGGCGACGCAGCGCGCGCCGTTGCCGCACTGCGCGGCGACCGAGCCGTCGCTGTTCCAGATGCGGTAGCCGGCGACCGCGCCGGTGTCGGCGGGCGGCTCGATCGTCAGGATCTGGTCGCAGCCCACGCCGGTGCGGCGGTCCGCCAGCTGCCGGCACAGGTCCGGGGAGGGCGCGGGCGCGCCGGCGCGCAGGTCCAGCAGCACGAAATCGTTGCCGGCGCCGTGCATCTTGGAAAAGCGCAGCGTGCCGCGCGGGTGGGCCGGGGCGTCGGCCGGGTCAGCCATTCCCGTCGTCGGCCGGCGGCGGTTCGGCCGGCGGATCCTCGGCGTCGGGCGGCAGGATCTGCTCGGGCTCGCCGGCCTCGGTCGGATCGTCCATCGCCGGCAGCGCATCGGCGGGCGGCGCCGGGTCGTAGGCCGGCGACGGCAGCACCAGCGCGCCCTTGTTGCCGCAGGCGGCCAGCAGCAGGGCCAGGACGACGAGGGCGGGGGCTGCGGTTCCGGCGTTCATCGGCGCAGTGTAGCCCGCCCGCGGACGGCTGCGAAGCGCGCAGGCGCAGGCCGCGGCACGGCGACGGCGGCCGGACGGCGCCACGGCCGGGCCGCGACCCGCGCCCTGATCGCCGTGACCGCCACGCCCGTCCATGCCTGCGGCGCAGTCAGCGGCAGGACGACCGCGCCGGCGCGGTCAGCGCACGCCCAGCCGGTCGAGCGCGAAGGCGTACATCTCGGCCAGCTCGCGGTAGCGGCGGAAGCGGCCGGACTTGCCGCCGTGGCCGGCGTCCAGGTTGGTGCGGAACACGACCGGTGCGTCGGACGTGTTCAGGTCGCGCAGCCGGGCGACGTACTTGGCCGGCTCCCAGTACTGCACCTGCGAGTCCCACAGCCCGGTGCCGACGAACATCGCCGGGTAGGCCTTCGCCTCGAGGTTGTCGTACGGGGAGTAGGAAAGCATGTATTCGTAGGCCTCGGCGCTGGCCTCGGGATTGCCCCACTCGTCGTACTCGTTGGTGGTCAGCGGGATGCTGGCGTCGAGCATGGTGGTGACCACGTCCACGAACGGCACCTGCGACAGGATCACCGCGTACTTCTCCGGCGCCAGGTTGGCCACGGCGCCGACCAGCAGGCCGCCGGCGCTGCCGCCGTAGGCCGCCACCCGGTCCCGGGCCGCGTAGCCTTCGGCGACCAGGTGGTCGGTGACGTCGATGAAGTCGGTGAAGCTGTTGATCTTGGCCTGCAGCTTGCCGGCCTCGTACCAGGCGCGCCCCATCTCCTGGCCGCCGCGGATGTGGGCGATCGCGTAGACCACGCCGCGGTCGAGCAGGCTGACCACCGGCAGGTTGAAGGCCGGGTCCATCGAGGCGCCGTAGCTGCCGTAGCCGTACTGCAGCAGCGGCGCGGTGCCGTCCTTCGCCACGCCCTTGCGGTACACCAGCGACACCGGGATCCTGGTACCGTCGCGCGCGGTCGCCCAGGTGCGCTCGGTGACGTAGCGCGAGGGGTCGTAGCCGAGCACCGGCTGGCGCTTGAGCAGGCGGCGTTCGCCGCTGGCCACGTCCAGTTCGTAGGTGGTGGCCGGGGTGGTCAGCGAGGTGTAGCTGTAGCGCAGGCGGGTGCTGTCCGGTTCGGGGTTGGCGGACAGTCCCATCGCATAGGCCGGCTCGTCGGCGGCCACGTACTCGCCGCTGCCGTCGCCCGCGCCCGGCGCGCCGCGGACGATGCGCAGCCGCTCCAGGCCGTTGGAACGCTCGGCGACCGCGGTGAAGCCGTCGAACAGCTCGAAGCCCTCGATGAACACGTCCTCGTCGTGGGCGATCCAGTCGCGCCACTGGTCGCGCGAGCGGGCGTCGCTGGGCGCGGTCGCCAGCTTGAAGTTGCGGGCGCCGTCGGCGTTGGTGCGGATCACCCAGCGGCCGCCGTGGTGGTCGGCGTCGTACTCGACGTCGCGCTGGCGCGGCGCCAGCACCGCGAACTCGCCCGGCGCGGCCGCCGGCGTGCAGCGCAGCTCGTCGGACACGGTGCTGGACACGCCGATGCAGATGAAACGGTCGTCGCGGGTGCGCGAGATGCCCATGTAGAAGCTGTCGTCCGGCTCCTCGTAGACCACGGGGTCGGTGGCCGGGTCGGTGCCGAGCACGTGCCTGCGCACGCGCTTGGTCAGCAGCGTCTCCGGGTCGTTCTCCACGTAGAACAGGGTGCGGTTGTCGTCGGCCCAGACCAGGTTGGGCGAGACCCCGCGGATCGTGTCGGGCAGCGTTTCGCCGGTGTCCAGGTCCTTGAAGCGGATGGTGTACTGGCGGCGGCCGTTGCTGTCCTCGGCGTAGGCCAGCATGCGGTTGTCCTGGCTGACCTCGTAATCGCCGACGTTGTAGTAGTCCTTGCCCGCGGCCAGCACGTTGACGTCCAGCAGCACCTGCTCGCCGGCGAAGTCGCCGGCCTCGTTGGCGCGCAGGATCGAGAGCGCGTCCACGCCGTCCGCATCGCGGCGGCGGGCGTGCACCGGGTAGTCCTTGCCGGTCTCGAAACGGCTGTAGTACCACCAGCCGCGCTCGCGCCAGGGCACCGAGGCGTCGTCCTGCTTGATGCGGCCGACGATCTCCTCGTACAGCGCCTCCTGCAGCGGCTCGAGCGGCGCCATCACCGCGTCGGCGTAGGCGTTCTCGGCCTTCAGGTACGCCAGCACCTCCGGCGACGTGCGGCTGTCGTCGCGCAGCCAGTAATACGGGTCGACGCGCTCGGCACCGTGCGGGGCGCGCACGACGTGCGGTTTCTGCGGCGCGTCGGGCGGCGGCGGCAGGTCGCGGGCGATGTCGTTGGCGTTGGCGTTGGCGGTCATCAGCAGGACGGCGGCGAAGGTGACGAGGACACGCGGGCGCATGGATCCGTTCCAGGCAGGCCCGTAGGAGCGCCCCTTGGGCGCGATGCCCGCGTCGTGGGGGCGCGGGTGGAGCCTGTCGCGGGCAAGGCCCGCTCCTACGGGGGGGGGTGGTCAGTCGGCGAGGTGTTTCCAGAGGAAGGTGTAGGCCAGCGCGGCCATGTGCGCGGCCTGCTTGTTGTTGGCCGCGCCGCCGTGCCCGCCCTCGATGTTCTCGTAGTAGCGCACGTCGTGGCCCATGGACTCCATCTTGGCCATCATCTTGCGGGCGTGGCCGGGGTGCACGCGGTCGTCGCGGGTCGAGGTCATGAACAGGGTCGGCGGATAGTCCGCGTCCTCGCGCACCAGGTGGTAGGGCGAGAAGGTGCGGATGAATTCCCACTCCTCCGGCTTGTCGGGGTCGCCGTACTCGGCCATCCACGACGCGCCGGCCAGCAGCTTGTGGTAGCGCTGCATGTCCAGCAGCGGCACCTGCACCACCACCGCGCCGAACAGCTCCGGGTAGTGCACCAGCATGTTGCCGGTGAGCAGGCCGCCGTTGCTGCCGCCCTGGATGCCGAGCCGCTGCGGCGAGGTGACGCCGCGCGCGATCAGGTCGCGGGCGACCGCGGCGAAGTCCTCGTAGGCGCGGTGGCGGTTGGCCTTGAGCGCGGCCTGGTGCCAGCGCGGGCCGTACTCGCCGCCGCCGCGGATGTTGGCGACCACGTACACCCCGCCCTTCTCCAGCCAGCCCTTGCCCACGCCGCCGGAATAGCCCGGCAGCATCGGGATCTCGAAGCCGCCGTAGCCGTACAGCAGGGTCGGGGTGCTGCCGTCGAGCACCAGGTCCTTCGGCTGGACGATGAAGTACGGCACCCGGGTGCCGTCGGCGCTGGTGGCGAAGTGCTGGGCGATCTCGTGGGTGGAGGCGTCGAAGAACACCGGCATCGACTTCAGCCGCTCCGGCGGCCGGCCGCTGCCGACCGTGGCCAGCGACAGGGTGCTGGGGGTGAGGTAGTCGGTGGCGGTGAGCCAGACCGCATCGGATTCGTCGCTGTCGACCGCCGACACGCCCAGGTTGCCGAACTCCGGCGCGCCGGTGAACGCGCTGCGCCGCCACGCGCCCTCGCCGCCTGCGGGCGGGGTGAGCACCTGCAGCCGGTTGCGCACGTCGTCGAGCACGTTCAGCACCAGGTGGTTGCGGGTGGCGGCGACACCGACCAGCGAGGTGGTGTCGGTCGGCTCGAACAGCACCTGGAAGTCGCGGCCGCCGGCCATGAAGTCGTCGAAGCGCGCGGCCAGCAGCGCGCCGGCCGGGTAGGTGCGCCCGCCCACGGTCCAGGGCTCGCGCAGTTCCAGCCCCAGCCATTCGCGGTGCACGAACTTGTTGGCCGAATTGGGCGCATCCACCTTCGCCAGGCCGCCGTCGGCGCGCAGCAGGTACAGCTCGTCGTTGTAGAAGGCGATGGTGCGGCTGACGAAGTCGCGCTCGAAGCCGGGCGTGTGGTCGCGCCAGGCGGCGATGTACATGTCGTCGGCGCGGCCCTCGTACACCGTGGTCGCCTCCGCCATCGGCGTGCCGCGGCGCCAGCGCTTGACGATGCGCGGGTAGCCGGAGGCGGTCATGGTGCCGTCGCCGAAGTCGGTGAAGACGTAGACCGTGTCGCGATCGATCCAGCGCAGCCCGCCCTTGGCCTCGGGGCGGACGAAGCCGCCGTCCACCCAGTCCTTCGTCTCCAGGTCGAACTCGCGGGTCACGTTGGCGTCGGCGCCGCCACGCGACAGCGCGACCAGGCAGCGCCGGTACTCGGGCTTGAGGCACTGCGCGCCCTGCCAGACCCAGTTCTCGCCCTCGGCCGCGTTGAGCGCGTCCACATCGAGCACCGTTTCCCAGCGCGGACGGGCCTTGCGGTACTCCTCCAGCGTGGTGCGGCGCCAGATGCCGCGCTCGTGGCGGGCGTCCTTCCAGAAGTTGTAGTAGTACGGGCCGATCTTCTGGACCGCGGGGATCTTGTCCTCGGAGTCGAGGATGGCGCGGATCTGGGCTTCGAGGGCCTGGAAACCGGGGGTGGCGGCCAGCTCCGCCTCGGTCCGGGCGTTGCGTTCGCGCACCCAGTCCAGGGCGCGCTCGCCGGTCACGTCCTCCAGCCACAGCCAGGGGTCGGCCGCGGTGGCGGCCATGGCCGGCTCGTCCGGGTCCTCGCCCGGCGCGGGAGCGGTGGCACAGGCGGCCAGCCCCGCGCAGAGAGCGGCGGCGGAGAGGATGCGGCAGGCGGGCGACGTCTTGGGCATGGCGGGGCGCGGACCAGGGGTGGACCCGGAACGCTAGCACAGCCCCCGCGCGCGGCCGCCGTGCCGAAGGTCAGACGCAGGCCGGTCCGCCCTACGCGGCCCGGGCAAGCCCGGCCGCGGCGCCGCGTGGCGGCCGCCGCCGCGCCTGCGCCGGGCGCGGCCAGGGCCGGGCGGCCGGCAGCGCCGCCAGCGCCAGCCAGCCGGCCGGCGGACGTTGCGGGCGCCGCGGCACCGGGCAGCCGTGCAGGGCCCAGAGCGCGCTCAGCGGCATCCCCAGCAGCCACAGCGGCAGCCAGCCCAGCCAGGCGCTGTGGCCGCGGGCCGCCGGCCAGGCCAGCACCAGCACCAGGCCGCAGGCGAGCACCCGGCGCAGGCCGCGCGACAGCCGCAGGACCCGCGCTTCCGCGTCCCGGCCGCGGGGGACGGGCACGGGCAACAGGGGCAGGAACACGATCCGGGCCATGGCGGCACTCCTTCGGGGACGGGGCCACAGCCTCGCCTGCATCCATCGCACGGCCTGCGACGTAGCCTTGGGGTTTTCCGCAACCAGGGTCCCGCCATGCCACGCCCGCCGCACCGCCGCGCCGCCCTCGCCGCCCTGGGCCTGCTGGCGCTCGCCGCCTGCGCCTCGCAGCCGCTGCCGCCGGCAGCGCGCGCCGATCCGGTCGACCTGCAGCGCTTCATGGGCCGCTGGCACGTGATCGCGCACGTGCCCTACTTCGCCGAGCGCGGCCACGTGGCCAGCAGCGACACCTACACCCTGCGCGCCGACGGCGGCATCGACGTACGCTACACCTACCGCAAGGGCTTCGGCGAACCGGAGAAGACCTTCGATTCGCGCGCGACGGTGAAGCAAGGCACCGGCAACCGCGACTGGACCACCTGGTTCTTCGGCGTGATCCCGACGAAGTTCCGCATCCTCGAGGTCGCGCCCGACGATTCCTGGGCGCTGATCGGCTACCCCGGCCGCGACCTGGCCTGGGTGTTCGGCCGCGAAGCGGTGATGGACGACGCCCTGTACGCCGACCTGCTCGCCCGCATGCGCGGCCACGGCGTAGACGCATCGAAGCTGGTGCGGGTGCCGCAGGTGCCGGACCAGGTGGGCCGGCCCGGTTTCGCCGCGCCGGCCAGGCCGTGAGCGCCGGACCTATTGCCCAGGCGACCCGTCCGAAACAACGGGAAGGGGCCGTTCGCGCACGGTGCCCTCCCGACCCACCACCAGGAACATCCCTTCCCGGCCGAAGCGGTGCAATGCATCCTCGACCATGTGGCCTGGTTCCGCTGGATCGGAGGGAAACACGCGCAGGTAGAGCACCCCCGGCGGAGCCGCTTGCCGACCCTGGAATATGAGCGCGCCGTAATCCCGGTCGAACGTGATGAGCCACCGTCGTTGACCGCACGCAAGCCGCAGTACCTCCAGATCGGAAGCGCCGGGGCAGTCCTCGGCGACGGCCGCCACATCGAATCCCCTGGCGCGCAGCAGGCGCACCGCCGTCATCGGCACGTTCTCGTCGGCCAGCAGGCGTTGCACGCGTCGTTCAGGCCACCAGCTTGCCCGTTACCACGAAATCCTCTTCGGAGAGCATCTCCGCGGCGAGCGCGAACGCGGCCTGCAGATCCTCCCGTGTCAGGTGCGGATAGTTCTCCAGCACCTGCTGCTCGTTCCAGCCGGCCGCGAACAGGCCCATCAGGAATTCGACGGTGATGCGCGTGCCCTTGATCCTCGGCTTTCCGAAGCCGACGTCCGGGTCGGTCACGATGCGTTCTTTCCAGTCCATCGCCAACCTCCACCTTGCACGAACCGCCTGGGACAGGCCCTGCCGGGCCTTGCGGCGGAGTGTAACGCCAAGCATCGGCCGCCGCTGCGCGCGGCCCGGATGCGGTTGCCGAGAAGGCTTGGGCCAGCCCGGGCCCCTCAGTAGCCGGCGGCGTCCAGCGCCTTCTCGGCCTCCGCGCGGCCCAGTTCGATGAGTTCGGCGGCGCGCCAGAACTCGTAGAACAGGCAGGCGTCGCGCGGGATCCGGATCACCAGTTCCGGCGGGTCCAGGGCCAGCTGCACCCGGGCGATCTGCGCCTGCATGGTGTCGAGCGCGCGCGCCATCGCCTCGGTGGTGCCGATCGCGGCGTCCTCGCCGGACAGGCCCAGGCGGCGCTCGATCCAGCCGCCGAAGCGCTCGCCGAACGAGGGCGGCGCGCCGTCCTCGCGCGCGGGCTCGCCCGGCGGGCGCGC
Source organism: Gammaproteobacteria bacterium (assembly GCA_046566095.1). GTDB lineage: Bacteria > Pseudomonadota > Gammaproteobacteria > Xanthomonadales > Xanthomonadaceae > CAMPJU01. The sequence goes on from JBKHXI010000163.1 coordinate 10,427, forward strand.
CGGCCAGCCGTGCATGTCGACCGCGATCAGCCGGTGCGCGTCCGACAGCCGGGTGGCGGCGATCGGCAGCGGCGCCAGCAGGCCGCCGTCGACCAGCTCGCGGCCATGGACCGGGTGCGGGGTGAACAGCCCGGGGATCGCGAACGAGGCGCGCAGCGCCTCCCACAGCGGCCCGGTCTGCAGCCAGACCTCGCGCTGGCGCTGCAGGTCGACCGCGACCGCGGTGAACTGCAGCGGCAGCGATTCGATGTCGGGGTCGCCGACCACCTCGCGCATCGCCCGCACCAGGCGTTCGCCGCGCAGCAACCCGCCACGGCCGACCACCGGGTCGAGCAGGCGCACGAAGCGGCTGCGGGTCAGGCCCACCATCTGTTCGCGGAACTCGGCCAGCCTGCCGGCGGCGTGGATGCCGCCGACCAGGGCGCCGCTGGAGGAACCGGCGATGGCCGCGATCCGCAGCCCGCGCGCCTCCAGCGCCTCGATCACCCCGATCTGCGCCAGCCCGCGCGCGCCGCCGGCGCCCAGCACCAGCGCGACCTTCTCTTCGCGCGAGATCTTGGGAGGCTCGGCGCCGGCAGGCATCGGCTCAGTCCCGGTCGTAGTTGGACAGCGACAGCTGCAGCAGGGCGCGCGCCTGCTCGCGCAACGCCTTCGGCTCCACGATCTGCGCGTCCGAACCGTAGTGCAGCACGTCCATCAGCAGTTCGCGCGAGGCGCTGTACGGGATCTTCAGTTCGTAGCGCCCGTCGGCCAGGAACCGGCCCTGCTGCTGCGAGTGCCAGCGCTCGTCGGCGACCCAGCGCGCGGCGCGGGCGCTGAACACGATGGTCGCCCAGCCCTTGGGCGGGCCGGCGAAGATGCCGTAGCTGCCCGACAGGTGCGCGTCGAGTTCGGCCTCGGGCACGTCGTGCGCCGGCTGGTCGAGCATGCGCGCGGCGGCGATCCGGTCGACCGAGAAGCTGCGCAGCGCGTCGCGGTCGTGGTCGAAGGCGTCCAGGTACCAGTTGTCGCGGTAGTGGGTGATGCGCTGCGGCGAGACCGTGCGCCGGGTCTTCTCGTCGGTGGTGCGGGCGCGGTAGTCGAAGGCCAGCCGGCGGCGCTCGAGCACCGCCGAGGCCACGATCCGGAAGCTGGCCTCGTCCATCCGCCGGGTGCGGTGCGGCACCACCCGCACCCGCTCCACCGGCCAGCGCTTGCCGGCCGAATGCTCGTCCAGCAGCTTCTCGATCCGCGCCTGCAGCGGCGCCAGGGCGTTCGAGAGCACCCCGCCGCCGCTGCGGGCCAGCAGCTGCTGGGCGGCCAGCAGCGCGTGCAGCTCCTCGGAGTTCAGCCACAGGCCGGGCATTTCGAAGCGCCCGCCCTCCTCCGGGTCGTAGCGGAAGCCGGCCTCGCCGTCGCCGACCACCGGCGCCATCAGCGCGTCGCGCAGGAAGGCCAGGTCGCGGTACACGGTCGCGCGCGAGCAGCCCAGCTCGTCCTGCAGCCGCGGCACCGTCACCGGGTAGCGCGCCGACTTCAGGGTGCGGTGCAGGGCGAGGATGCGTTCGTAGCGGTCCATGGCGGGTCCGTGCGCTCCCGGCGGGCTGGGCCGCCAAGCATGGCATCGGCGCCGTGCGCTTGCCATCGCCGTGGCCCGGCGCGCCGGCCGCCGCACCTCCCCGGCGGGCTACCAGCCGTATTCGAACAGCACGAAGGTCTCGCCGCGGTTGCGCCCGCCGGTACCGCCGTTGGACAGGTGGCGCAGCGAGACCGCGCCATGCCGCAGCTCCAGGCCGACCCCGGTCATCGCCTGCACGTGGCCGGAGAGCACGGCGTTGTCCTCGCTGACCCAGGCCAGGCCGGCGCTGGCGAACCAGGGACCGCGCTGCAGGCGCCGGCTGCCCGCCACGAAGAGCGCGTCCGGCACGCCGGGGCGGCGGCCGATGTAGCCGAGCATCGCCTCCCAGCGCGGCCCGGGCCGCGCCGCCAGCGCCAGCACCGGGCTGGCGCGGCCGTCGATCTCGTCGGCCACCCCGGCGCCGACCCGCCAGCGCGCCTCGCCGGCGCAGGCGCCGCCGCCGAGCATCAACAGCAGGGCCATGACGGGCGCGCGCAGGGACATGCCGGAAACCGACGCAGGCGGGTCCGGCATCCTGCCACGAGGCCGCGGCCGCGGTCGATTCGGCTAAGCTGCCCGCGCACGCCGCCGCAGCGCCCCATGCCCGAACCCGTCCTCAACCTGTCGCCCTCGCCCGGAGACGAGGTCAAGCCGACCACGTGCTACATGTGCGCGTGCCGCTGCGGCATCAAGGTGTGGATGGCGGACGGAAGGATCCGCTACATCCAGGGCAATCCCGAGCACCCGGTCAACCGCGGCGTGCTCTGCGCCAAGGGCGCGGCCGGGATCATGCAGCACTACTCGCCGGCGCGGCTGTCCAGGCCGCTGCTGCGGGTGGGCGAGCGCGGCAGCGGCGAGTTCCGCGAGATCGGCTGGGACGAGGCGCTCGAGATCGCCGCCTCGTGGCTGGCGCCGATCCGCGCGCGCAACCCGGACGAGCTGGCCTTCTTCACCGGCCGCGACCAGTCGCAGGCGCTGACCGGCTGGTGGGCGCAGCAGTTCGGTACCGTCAACTACGCCGCGCACGGCGGCTTCTGCTCGGTCAACATGGCCGCCGGCGGCCTCTATACGCTCGGCGGCAGCTTCTGGGAGTTCGGCGAGCCGGACTGGGCGCACACGCGCTACCTGATGCTGTGGGGCGTGGCCGAGGACCACGATTCCAATCCGATCAAGCTCGGCCTGGGCCGGCTGAAGGCGCGCGGCGCCAAGATCGTGGCGGTGAACCCGGTGCGCAGCGGCTACGGGGCGATCGCCGACGAATGGATCGGGATCCGGCCGGGCACCGACGGGCTGTTCGCGTTCGCGCTGATCCACGAGCTGCTGCGCGCCGACCGCATCGACCTGGATTACCTGGTGCGCTATGCCAACGCGCACTGGCTGGTGGTGCGCAATCCGGGCGGCGCCGACGACGGGCTGTTCGCACGCGATGGCGAGGGACGGGTGCTGTGCTGGGATCGGTCGGGGCGGACTCACCCCCACCCCAGCCCTCCCCCGCAAGCGGGGGAGGGGGCTGATCGCGGCCCTGCCTTTCCCCTTCCACCGATTGCGGGGGAGGGCGTCGAGCGCGGCCCAGCCTTTCCCCCTCCCCCGCTTGCGGGGGAGGGCTGGGGTGGGGGTGCGGCCGTGCCCGCGGAGATGATCGACATCTCCCCGGCCGTCGTCGGCGAATACGTGCTGCCCGACGGCCGCCGCGCGGTGCCGGTGTTCCAGCTGCTCGCCGAACGCTACCTGGATCCGCAGTATTCGCCGGACGCGGTCGCCGAACGCTGCGGCATTCCCGCCGACACCATCCGCCGGATCGCGCGCGAGCTGGCGCAGGCCGCGTTCGACAGCGGCCTGGAACTGCCGGTGCCGTGGACCGACGCCTGGGGCCGCGAGCACGCGACGATGGTCGGCCGGCCGGTGGCGATGCACGCGATGCGCGGCATCAGCGCCCACAGCAACGGCTTCCACACCTGCCGCGCGCTGCACCTGCTGCAGCTGCTGCTGGGCGCGGTCGACGCCCCGGGCTCGTTCCGCTACCAGCCGCCGTTCCCGCGGCCGGTGCCGCCGGCCAACCGGCCGGGCAAGGCCCGGCGCGAGGACGGCGGCCTGGACGCGCCGCCGCTGGGCTTCGTCCACGGCCCGGAGGACCTGCTGGTGGACGCGGCCGGCAACCCGCGCCGGATCGACCACGCCTATTCCTGGGGCTACCCGCTGGCCGCCCACGGGATGATGCATACCGTGATCCGCAACGCCCACGCCGGCGATCCGTACCGGATCGACACGCTGCTGATGTTCATGGCCAACATGGGCTGGAACTCGGCGATGAACACCTCCGAGACCATCGGCTGGCTGACCGACAAGGGCGAGGACGGCCAGTACCGGATCCCGCGCATCATCTATTCGGACGCCTACGCCTCGGAGATGGTCGCCTACGCCGACCTGGTGCTCCCGGACACGACCTACCTGGAGCGCTTCGACGCGATCAGCCTGCTCGACCGTCCGATCTCCGACGCCGACGGCGCGGCCGACGCGATCCGCCAGCCGGTGTTCGACCCGGCGACGCAGCCGGCCGCCGACGGCGGCGCGCGCGACGTGCGCGGCTTCCAGTCGGTGCTGCTGGAACTGGGCGCGCGGCTGGGCCTGCCGGGCATGGTCGACGCGGACGGCGCGCCGCTGTACCGCGACTACGCCGACTACATCGTCCGCCACGAGCGCGCGCCCGGCGTCGGCCTGCTCGCCGGCTGGCGCGGCGCGGACGGAAGTGCGCACGGCCGCGGCGCGCCCAACCCCGACCAGCTGCAGCGCTACATCGACCACGGCGGCTTCTGGCATGCGCCGGTGCCGGAGTCGGCACGCTATTTCAAGATGGCCAACCGCGACTACCTGCGCTGGGCGCACGGCATGGGCTTCGTCGCCAGCGAGGCGCCGGTGGTGCTGCAGCTGTATTCGGAAACCCTGCAGAAGTTCCGGCTGGCCGCGCAGGGCCACGGCCCGCACCAGCCGCCGGATGCGCATCGCGAGCGGGTGGCCACCTATTTCGACCCGCTGCCGCTGTGGTACGAGCCCTTTGAATCGTCGCAAGTCGAGGGAGGGGCTCATGGGCACTCCCGGCAGCCGACCCGAAGCGGTTCCCGCATGGCACCGACTCGCCCTCCCCCGCTTGCGGGGGGTGAGGCGGCGCGCTTGCGGACCACCGGTCCGCGCGCCGACGAACGCCAGCCGGCTCCGCCGGCTGGCCGGACGGGATGGGGTGGGGGCCATCCGTATCCACTGCACGCCGTCACCCAGCGGCCGATGTTCATGTACCACGCCTGGGGTTCGCACAACGCCTGGCTGCGGCAGATCGCGACACGCAACTGGCTGTACCTGCACCCGGACACCGGCGCGCGCTTCGGGGTGGCCGACGGCGACTGGGTCGAGGTCGCCTCGCACCACAGCACGATCACCGTGCAGGCCCGGTTCGCCGCCAACGTGCAGCCGGACACGGTCTGGACCTGGAACGCGATCGGCAAGCGCCGCGGCGCCTGGAAGCTCGACCGGGACGCCCCGGAAGGCCGCAACGGCTTCCTGCTCAACCACCTGATCGGCGACCTCACCCCGCGCGGCGACTACGCCAACGCCGACCCGGTGACCGGCCAGGCGGCGTGGTTCGACCTGCGCGTGTCGATCCGGCCCGCCGCGGCCGCCGGCGAGGTCGCCCCGCAGCCGCCACCGCTGGCCGGCGTGCACGCCGGCGACACGCCGCTGCGCTACGGTGCGCGGATGCGGGCGAGGGAGCACGGCTGATGCGGGTCGGCGGGGGACCGGTTCGATGATCGGGATGGAACTGTGGCTGACGCTGGCGGTGCTGGCCGGCACGGTCTACCTGTTCGTGACCGAGAAGCTGCGGGTCGACGTGGTCGCCCTGCTGGCCCTGGCCAGCCTGCTGGTGCTCGGGGTGGTGACCCCGCGCGAGGCGCTGTCGGGCTTCTCCAGCCAGGCCACGATCACGGTCGCGGCGATGTTCGTGCTCAGCGCCGGCCTGCAGCGCAGCGGCGCGCTGCAGGGCCTGGGCGAGCTGCTGGCGAGCATCCCGTGGGGCTGGCTGCTGGCGCTGGTGATGATGGCGCTGGTCGCCTTCGCCTCGGCCTTCATCAACAACACCGCGGTGGTGGCGGTGCTGCTGCCGATGGTCATCGCCACCACCGCGGCGCGCAAGCTGGCGCCCTCGAAATTCCTGATCCCGCTGTCGTTCGCCTCGCAGTTCGGCGGCGTCTGCACCCTGGTCGGCACCTCGACCAACCTGCTGGTCGATTCGCTCGCGCGCCAGTCCGGCCGCGAGGGCTTCACCCTGTTCGAGTTCGCGCCGCTGGGCATCGTGTTCGTCGGCGTCGGCCTGGTCTACCTGATGCTGGTGCGGCGTTTCCTGCTGCCGGACCTGGGCATCCCCGAGACCGCGACCGACGGCATCGGCGGGCGCTACCTGGTCGAGCTGCCGGTGGCCGAGGACACGCCGGCGGTGGGCCGCCGCGGCGCCGAGCTGCTGGACGACGACGACGGCGACCTGCAGCTGATGGCGATCCGCCGCGGCGGCAGCCTGCTGTCGGCGCCGCGCGACGAGGCGGTCCGCGCCGGCGACCGGCTGCTGCTGCGCGGCGACTGGCACCAGGTCGAGGCCGCGCGCCGGCA
>JBKHXI010000164.1:0-3499 GCA_046566095.1 Gammaproteobacteria bacterium
GCGCTGTACTGGGTCTTCAACCTGGCCTCGATCCTGCTCGGGCTGATGCTGCGCCGCTACCGCAGCGACTTCGCGGTGCAGACCTACCGCGCCCGCCGCGAACTCATGCGCCAGGCGACCGTCGACACCCTCACCGGGCTGTACAACCGCACCGGCTGGAACCGCCAGGTGCCCGCCTTCCTGCTGCGCGCGGTCGAGGAGGACCGCAGCGTGGCGGTGGTCTTCTTCGATATCGACCACTTCAAGCAGGTCAACGATACCCATGGCCACGCCGCCGGCGACGCCATCCTGCGCCTGCTGGGCAACACCCTGCGGCGCTGCGAGGACGACAGCTGCGTGACCGCGCGCATGGGCGGCGAGGAGTTCGTGGTGGTGCTGGCGGCCAGGCGCGCGGCGGACGCGGTGGCCTTCGCCGAGCGCGTGCGCGCCCGCTTCCGTTCCGCCGCGGCGAAGTACGCCTGCACGGTGAGCGCCGGCGTCGCCGTGCGCGGGCCCGGCGAGGAGCTGGGCGAGGCGATGAAGCGCGCCGACCAGGCCCTGTACCTGGCCAAGGCCGGCGGGCGCGACCGGGTGTCCGTGGCGCCGGGCCCGGACCACGGCTAACATCGCGCGGAACTTCGGGCGGGAGAGGGCGATTGGAGCTGGCGCAGGCGCGGATCGGCATCGTCGGCCTTGGATACGTCGGGCTGCCCCTGGCGGTGGAGTTCGGGCGCCGCTACGACACCCTGGGCTTCGACATCGATCCGCAGCGGATCGCCGAGCTGCGCGAGGGCCGCGACCATACCCGCGAGATCACCCCGGAGAAGCTGCGCGCCGCGGCCCGGCTGCGGTTTTCCGGGGACGTCGAGGACCTGCGCGCCTGCAACGTCTACATCGTCACCGTGCCGACCCCGATCGACGAGGCGCAGCGGCCGGACCTGGGCCCGGTGGCGCGCGCCTGCCGGATGCTGGCGACCGTCATTTCCCCGGGCGACATCGTCGTCTTCGAGTCGACCGTCTACCCGGGTACCACCGAGGAGGTCTGCGTCGGCCTGATCGAACGCAATTCCCCGGACGGGCTGAAGTTCAACCGCGACTTCTTCTGCGGCTACAGCCCGGAGCGGATCAACCCGGGCGACCACGCGCGGCCGCTCACCGGCATCGTCAAGATCACCTCCGGCTCGACCCCGGAGGTCGCCGACTTCGTCGACGCGCTGTACGCCTCGATCATCGAAGCCGGCACCCACAAGGCGCCGTCGATCCGGGTCGCCGAGGCCGCCAAGGTGATCGAGAACATCCAGCGCGACGTCAACATCGCCCTGGTCAACGAGCTGGCGTTGATCTTCGACAAGCTCGACATCGACACCGGCGACGTGCTGGCCGCGGCCGGCACCAAGTGGAACTTCCTGCCGTTCCGGCCCGGCCTGGTCGGTGGGCACTGCATCGGCGTGGACCCGTACTACCTGACCCACAAGTCCGCCGTGGTCGGCTACCACCCGGAACTGATCCTGGCCGCGCGCCGGATCAACAACCGCGTCGGCGTGCACGTGGCGCAGCGGGTGATGCGGCTGATGCAGTCGCGCCGGATCCACGTGATCGACGCGAAGGTGCTGGTGCTGGGCCTGACCTTCAAGGAGAACTGCCCGGACCTGCGCAACAGCCGGGTGGTCGACATCATCGGCGAGCTGCGGGTGGCGAACGCCGACGTGCAGGTGTACGACCCCTGGGCGGACCCCGACCAGGCCGAGGCGATCCTCGGGGTGCGGCCGGTCGCGGAACTTGCGCCTGGCAGCTACGATGCGGTCGTGCTGGCGGTCGCGCACGACCAGTTCAAGGACTACGACGCGGCCGCGATCCGCGCCCTCGGCAAGCCGGGCGCGGTGGTCTACGACGTGAAGTCGGCATGGCCGCGCGAGGTGGTGGACGACCGGCTCTAGTGCTCCGTCCCGGAAAGACGGTTCACAGGAAGTCGTCGTCCTGAGCGAAGCGAAGGATCTGTTTTCAAAGCAGATTCCTCACTACGTTCGGAACGACGACGGGAGTGCGGTCGTCCAGTGGACTTTCGGGACAGGACACTGGGGTAAGCTCGCGGGATGCTGCGCTACGCGCCCTATGCCGCCAGCCTGCTGCTGCTGGCGGTCTCGCTCGCGCTGCTCGCGCTCGGCCAGCGCGAGTGGGCCTGGGGCGTGGCCGTGTTCGGCGCGATCGCCGCGCTCGGCACCGCCGACCTGCTGCAGCGCGACAGCACCCTGCGCCGCAACTACCCGATCCTGGCCCACTTCCGCTACGGCCTGGAGTCGATCGGGCCCGAGATGCGGCAGTACTTCATCGAGGCCGACACCGCCGAGGTGCCGTTCTCGCGCCAGCAGCGCGCCCTGGTCTACCAGCGGGCCAAGTCGGTCAACGACACCCGGCCGTTCGGCAGCCTGCACGACGTCTACGCGACCGACTACGAGTGGATCAACCACTCGCTCACCCCCGCGCACATCGCCTCGCACGACTTCCGGGTGACGGTCGGCGCGGAGCGGAGCAGGCCGTACTCGGCGAGCGTGTTCAACATCTCGGCGATGAGCTTCGGCTCGATCTCGCCGAACGCGGTGCGCGCGCTCAACAAGGGCGCGAGGCTCGGCGGCTTCTACCACGACACCGGGGAGGGTTCGATCTCGCCCTATCACCGCGAGCACGGCGGCGACCTGGTCTGGGAGATCGGCTCGGGCTACTTCGGCTGCCGCGACGCCCGGGGCCGCTTCGACCCGGACCGCTTCGCCGCCAACGCCGCCGACGACCAGGTGCGGATGATCGAGATCAAGCTGTCGCAGGGCGCCAAGCCCGGCCACGGCGGGCTGCTGCCGGCGGCCAAGGTCAGCGCCGAGATCGCCGCCACCCGCGGCGTGCCGATGGGCGTGGACTGCGTCTCGCCGGCGCAGCACAGCGCCTTCGCCACGCCGATCGGGCTGCTCGAGTTCCTGCAGGAAATCCGGCGGCTCGCCGGCGACAAGCCGACCGGTTTCAAGCTGGCGCTCGGCCATCCCTGGGAATGGTTCGGGATCGCCAAGGCGATGCGCGAGACCGGGATCGTGCCGGACTTCATCGTGGTCGACGGCGCCGAGGGCGGCACCGGGGCGGCGCCGGCCGAGTTCATCGACCACGTCGGGGTGCCGATGCACGAGGCGCTGATGCTGGTGCACAACACCCTGGTCGGCCTGGACCTGCGCTCGCGGGTACGACTGGCCGGTGCCGGCCGCATCGTCAGCGCCTTCGACATCGCGCGAACGCTGGCGATGGGCGCGGACTGGTGCAACGCCGGCCGCGGCTTCATGTTCGCGCTCGGCTGCATCCAGGCCCAGACCTGCCACACCGACCGCTGCCCGACCGGCGTCACCACCCAGGATCCGAAGCGCTGGCGCAGCCTGGACGTGGCCGACAAGGGCGAGCGGGTGCGCGCCTTCCATGCCAACACCCTGCACGCGCTGCGCGACCTGCTGTGCGCGGCCGGGCTCGAACATCCGGCGCAGCTGGG